>NZ_JBQKJL010000006.1:0-187589 GCF_052117285.1 Lawsonibacter sp. LCP25S3_E2 | reverse complement strand
CTGCTAAATTGCGTCCATCAATATACTTTGTCGAAAGCAAACCTTTAACATTTTCAAAGACAATTACTTTCGGCATCTTTTTTTGAATTATACGCAGACACTCTTTGTATACTGCCGCAAAATAGTCTCGCGGCTCATGGCATTTACCAAAGAGACCTCCATGCCGGAGAGTTGGATGTCGGCGGGCATCAGGTCAACGCCCTCCGGGTGGTGCAGAATACCCTCGCCGGGGCGCAGCGGCTCGTCCATCAGGATACGGCCCATCGCGTCGGACAGGGTAAAGGGCAGCTTGTCCGGCTGGGGGTGGCCCAGGCTGATGGTCAGGCTGCCTTGCGGGTCCCCGTCGATCAGCAGCACTTTCTTGCCAGCCTGCGCCAGTCCAATTCCCAGGTTCGCACAAGTCGTTGTTTTGCCAACCCCGCCTTTTTGGTTGGCAATGGCTATAATTTGAGCTGTCATCACTCTGCTCCTTTCCTAATAGATTTCCCCACTAAAGGGATCTTTATTTGTTAGGGCATGAAAAAAAGCGTATCAGCAAACGCTAATACGCTCTTTCTCTTGAAATTCTTCGCAAGTTTTGGTTTATTGCATTGTATGAGGAAACACATAGTCTTTTTGGGTATGTAGGTATCTACGCTTTACATACACATGGGTGACCGCTCCCACCAGACGGCCGTTTTGCAGAATGGGCGAGCCGCTCATTCCCTGGACAATCCCCCCGGTCAGTTCCAGAAGCTCCGGGTCCGTGACCCGGATCATCAGATTCCGGGTGTTCTCACCTGGGGAATAGATCTTTGTGATTTCAATGTCAAACTCCTCCACCTGGTCCCCACGGATGTTGGACAAGATGGTGGCCGGGCCCACCTCTACTTCATCCCGGCTGGCTACCGGGACAGGCTGCTGTTGGGTCTGCAGGTTCTCCAGAGGCATCTGGCCAAAAATACCCAGATTGGTGTTGGCATAGAGCGTTCCCAGGTCCTTCTTCAGGTTAAACTGTCCGTGAAGTTCACCGGGCGAGCCGCTCTCCCCCTTCTTTACGTCGGACACGCTGGCGGGCATAATGCTTCCCGACTCCAGAGGCATGAGCATGGACGTATCCACGTCGTTAATGCCGTGCCCCAGGGCAGCAAAGATGCCGCTGTCCGGATCATAGAAGGTCATGGTGCCGATGCCAGCCATGGAATCCCGCAGCCAGACACCCAGCTGGTAGTCTCCCTTGCTGTTTTCAGCCGCCTCAACGGTCAGCTGCAGCTGCCGCTGGCCCCGGACGGCCTGGATGGTAAGAGGTGTGTCCCGCTGCTGCGCTACCACAGCCTGCACCTGCTCAATGGTGTCCACCTCTTCGCCGTTAATGTGGGTGATCACGTCCCCCTCTTTCAGCCCGCAGTCCCGTCCGGGATAGCAGCTGCCCTGTTCCGTCTCCACCGGGGACAGGCCCACCACCAACACACCGTCGGAAAAGAGTTTGATGCCCACCGCCTTGCCAATGGGAATCACCGTCTTTCCTTCCACCCCGGTGCTGGTGTGCATCACCCATTGGCTGGGCGCCTCCAGCATGGCAGCGGCCGGCACCGAAGCCGGCACAGACGCCTCTCCTCCACTCCCCAGCGAAAGGGATAGGACCAGACAAACGCCCAGAATTACCAGCCCTGAGAGCAGGCCCAACACCCCAGGGCCGGATTTCTGTTTGGGTTCCTGTTCCAAAATTCCACCCCCTTTTTTACTGCCGCTTCTTTTTCGAAAAAGAAAAGCGGGCGGCACGATTGCCGCCCGCCCTCTCATTATGACCGGAGTTTTCTACCCTCAAACGTGGAGACCCCTTCCACCTTTTCCAACCAAGAAAAAGCCACCGCCCATTTTCTCAAAGGCAGTAAAAATAAGCAGGAATTTTTTCGCTTTTTTTACAGCTTTTTCAGCTGTTCCTCCCACTGCTCCGCCCGGAAGCCCACCAGGACAAATTCCTCCCCCACCAGGACCGGGCGTTTTACCAACATTCCGTCTGTGGCCAGAAGGGCCAGCTGCTCCTCCTCGGTCATATTGGGCAGCTTATCCTTCAGTCCCAAAGCCTTATACTGAAGGCCCGAGGTATTGAAAAATTTCTTCAGCGGCAGCCCGCTTTTCCCCCACCAGGCCCGCAGCTCGTCAGCCGTGGGATTTTGCTCTTTGATGTGCCGGTCCTCATAGGTAGCGCCGTGATCATCCAGGAACTTTTTGGCCTTTTGACAGGTCGTGCATTTGGGGTATTCTACAAACAGCATGATGCCACACTCCTTTTTCCGTGTCCGGACAAGTCCATAAGACCCGTCCGGTGCAGATCCATGGTATCATGTTTTTCCCTTTCACTCAAGGCATTTTTCTTAGTTTTCCCAAACGCGCTTTCTTTCATTCTTGCAAATAAAACGCAAAAAACCGCTCCGAAGAGCGGTTTTTTGTCCGTAGTCCGTTTATTCCTTTGGCTCGTCCTCTTCGGCGGGAACCTGCTCCGGCTCCTGCGCGGGGACCTCCTCCGTACAGGGCTGATCAGCAGGCACCTCTTGCTCGGAAACCTCGGCATACTCAGCCACGATCTCATCCTCCGCAGGATCGCCGGGCTGCTTCAGCTGGGCGATGCGCTCCTTATTGGTCTCGATGGCGGCCTTTGCAGCGGTAATGCGCTCACAGGCAGCGGCATAGGCCCCGTCAGGGGCAGCGCCCTGCTCCGCGTAGTAGAGCCGGCCGATTTCGATATAGGCCCGCTTCATGGCGTCCTCCTCAGACATGTTGGCCATCTTCAGCTTGGCAATTTCGGCCAGGCGCTTCGACTGGGCCACACCGGCCTGGGCCAGATCCACAGCCTTATCCTTCAACGTATCCAGCGTATCTTTAAAATCCATGGAAAAACCTCCTTCTTGCGGTATTCCCGCTTGCTGACCCTATTTTATCCCATTCTTGTCCCAGGCACAAGGGGGAGAAGCTCGATTTAATCCATTTTTCATCAATCCTACAGAAATGCCTGTGGCAGCCCCTTCCTGTCCGGCCAGATCTCGGCGGCATTCTCCTCTTTTCCACCCCATGATACAAAACTTGTCCATGACAAACCGCTTTCACTATGCTATGATAAACTCTGCTGAATATTCCAGGGACAGCCTTCCAGCCGTCCCCAACGAAAAGTGAGGCTTATCATGAATCAAAAAGAAGTAAGCGAGCTGCGCCGCCGGTTCCGCCCGGACAAGAGCGCCATCAGCCGGGTCTACGGCTGTTATGTCAATACAAAAAAAGAAGTGATCTCCAATCTGGATGAATCTCTGGGTCTGATGACCCAGGAGGAGGTGGAAAAGTACCTGGGGCTTTTGAAAAAGTCCCTGTCCGGAACGCTGGGCCGAAACCTGCTGGACATTGTCTTTTCCACCCAGCAGGTAGCGGACAGTGAGGAACATCGCCTTCTTTCCCAGCTGCGCTCCTGCCGACTGGAGGATGGGGAGCTTCGCCAGGCCCTCTACCAGAAAATCATCGACTCTCTGGAGCTGGAGGAAAACTACCTCATTCTCCTGGCCCATGACCGCTACGATGTACCCGGAAAGGGTGCAGATGACGAAGAGCTGTCTGACGGCTCGGAGACGGTCTTCTCCTATTTTGTCTGCTGCATCTGCCCGGTAAAAAGCGGCAAGGCGGAGCTGGGCTTTGTGGCCGGAGAAAACAAGTTCCATACCCGCGCCCCCGGTCAGATCGTGGCTCCCCCGGAGCTGGGCTTCCTCTTCCCCGCCTTTGACCAGCGCAGCGCCAACATCTACAACGCCCTCTTCTACACCCGCAAGACCGACCTCATCCACCAGGAGGTCATCGATGCAGTGTTCCACACTCAGCCCCCCATGTCCCCCGCCGATCAGAAGGAGGCCTTCCAGACCGCCCTGTCTGACGCTTTGGAAGAGGAATGCAGTCTGGAGGTCATGCAGGCCGTCCACGAGCAGCTCCGGGACCGGATCGTGGAGCACAAAGAGTCCCGTGACCCGGAGCCTCTCACCGTGGGCACAGGAGCGGTCAGCGCCATTCTCCGGGACTGCGGCATACCAGAGGAGCGCATCGGCGTATTTGAGGAGCAATGTGCCCAGCAGTTTGGGCAAGACGCCGCGCTCAGCCCCGCCAACCTCATCGACAGCGGAAAGTTTGAGGTCAAAAGCTCCCAGGCTACCATCGCCGTCCCGCCGGAGCAGAGCTACCTGGTGGAGACCAGAGTGATCGATGGGAGAAAGTATTTTCTTATCCCCGCCGACGAGCTGGTGGAGGTCAACGGCTTCGGCGTACGGCTGCTGGGCGGACAGGCCCAGGAAGAAACGGAAAATTTGGAAAAAGTTTAGATTTTCTCCCCGCTTTTGTTACATTTTTCCGGTAGGATAATCTTGTATTCATAGCATGATCTGCCGAAACGGGAGGGAGCCGCATGGGAATCAAGCGCCATCTCTTTCTCTACAATACCATATCTGTCTTAGTGGCACTGGTTGCTATGCTGGCCGTGAGCAGTATCGCCACCCATTTTATCGCCGACAACTACCAGCACCAGTCCATTTCTCAGGTCAGCAGGGAATCCTCCCAGGCTCAGACCCTCCTCCAGGGCGAGGCCATCCGCCTTCACGACTGGCCGGAGCTCAACCGGCAGCTTCAGGAGATCGGTTTCAGTCTCCAGGTTTCTCTGGAAAATAAGCCCATTTTCTCCTCCCTGAACCCCGCTCAATCCCGGTTTTATCGAGAGGCCGGGGCGCACACCCAGTGGGACCAGTCCTCTCCGCTCATTGTGCAGAACCCCGCCGGCACCATGGTGGGGGTGAAGCAGGATGGATACACGGTGGTCTCCCTCTCCCAACCGCCCACCAGGCTTTTCCTGGGCACGCCCAGACAGCCGGGGGAGATCGCTGTGCTGTCCATGCTGATCAGCGGGGCGGCAGCCATAGTGGTTATTGTACTGTTCAGCCTTCTCTTTACCAGTTGGCAGGTAAAAAAGCTCTTAAAGCCGGTGGACGCTCTGGCCCAGGCCGCCCGCCGGGTGGAGGAGGGGGACTTCTCCCAGCCGGTGGACTACGGCGGCCGCAATGAGTTTTCTGCGGTCTGCACCGCCTTTAACCACATGCAGGAGCATTTGCTGGCCGAGCAGGAAAAAACCGCGGCCTATGAGCGGGCCCGTACCGACCTGGTGGCGGGTATCTCCCACGACCTGCGCACCCCTCTCACCAGCGTGAAGGGCTATATCAAAGGACTGCGGGACGGGGTGGCCAATACCCCGGAAAAGCAGGGGCGCTACCTGGACATCGCCTATCAGAAATCCTGTGAAATGGACGTGCTCCTCCAGCGGCTTTTCTACTTTTCCAAGCTGGAGACGGGAAACCTGCCCATGTTTCTCCAGCCCGGCGATTTGGGGGACTTCGTCCGCCGCTTCGCCAGCGAGGCCGCCATGGAACTGGAGCAGACCGGCGGAGCCTTGGAAATTCACATTTTTCCCTCCTCCCACCCGGTGCAGTTGGATCAGGAGCAATTTTTCCGGGTTTTGAACAATTTAAAGGACAATGCCCTGCGCTATGCCCAGGCAGACCCCCTGTGTCTGACTCTCACCGTATGGCGCCAGGGAAACATGGAGTGTGTACGCTTTGCCGACAACGGACAGGGCGTCTCCGCCGAGTCTCTCCCCCACCTTTTCGAACAATTCTGGCGGGAGGATCAGGCCCGCAGCAGCAAAAACGGCGAGGGCAGCGGTCTGGGGCTCTACATTGTCAAATGCATTGTGGAGGCCCACGGAGGAACGGTGCGCGCCTACTATGACAAAGGGCTGGTCTTTGATATTGCCCTGCCCAGACAGGAGAGTGAACCCACATGACAAAACTGCTCATTGCCGAGGACGACCCCTCCATCTCCATGCTGGAGCAGGACTATCTGGAACTGGAGGGCTATGAGGTCACCGTGGTGGGAAACGGCCAGCTGGCCGTCACCGAGGCCCTGACCGGCCAGTATGCTCTGATCCTTTTAGACCTCATGCTCCCCGGCTGCAACGGCTACGATGTGTGCCGCATGATCCGGGACAAGGTGGACGTGCCCATTCTCATGGTCACCGCCCGCACCGAGCTTGTAGATAAGATCCGGGGGCTGGGGCTGGGAGCAGACGACTACATTGCAAAGCCCTTCGACCCCGCCGAGCTGGTCGCCCGCGTAAAGTCCCATCTCAGCCGCTACGCCCGCCTTACCGGCGCGTCCCACGAGGAGCAGGAGGTCCTCACCGCCGGAGATGTGCGCATCTTCCCCCAAAGCCGCCGGGTTTTCAAGGGAGAACAGGAGATCAAAATGCCCAACCGGGAGTTTTCCCTGCTCCAATTCCTGGCCGAACACCCCAACATGGTGTTCTCCAAAGAAAAGCTCTTCGAGACCATCTGGGGCTATGACTATGTGGGGGACAGCGCCACCGTCACCGTCCACATTGGCCGGGTCCGGGACAAAATCGAGGACGATCCCACCCACCCGAAAATCATCGAGACGGTGTGGGGAGCGGGCTACCGCCTAAACAACACACCCTGAGCAACAACGCCTGTGAGAAGCTTCTCACAGGCGTTTTGAATTATTTGGAAAGTGTTTCGAATTTGTTGTGAAATTTTCCCCGGAGCGTTCAAATCTTTTTCATACAATGGTCCCACTTCATGTTGGAAAGGATGAGTCTTCTCTTATGAACCTCCCTGTACTGGGCAAAAACGCCCCTCCTGCCTCCGATGAGAACGCACCCCCCAAAAAGTCCGGCGGTCTTCGAAAAAAGCTGCTGCGAAAGAGAATTATCATTCCCACGGTGGCCTGCGTCTTAGTGGCTGCAGCTTCCGTCCATCTCCTGGGCGGGAAGCAAACCGCCTCTGCCGTCAACCAAACCTACATTACCGCCGCAGTAGAACGGCGGGATATTACTGCTCAAATTACCGGCAGCGGCACCCTCCAGGCTGCCAATTCCTATTCGGTCACCTCCCTGGTGGAGGGGACCATCCTCACCGCCGATTTTGAGGAAGGCGATCAGGTAGAGGCAGGGACCGTGCTGTACACCATTGATGATTCGGACATGTCCAGCACTTTGGAACAGGCGGAAATCTCCCTGAACCAGTCTCAGCGCAGCTATGACAGCAAGCTGGAACAGCTGGAAAAGCTCACCGTCACCGCCCCCGAGGCCGGCCGTGTCCTCTCCCTGGATGTTGAGGTGGGTGACGAGGTGTCCGCGGGCCAAACCGTTGGCACGGTGCGCAATTCCGACACCATGTGCCTGACACTCCCCTTCCTGGCCAGCGAGGCGGAATCTTTCTACGTGGGGCAAAGTGCCACCGTCACTCTGGACAGCACCTTTGAGACTCTCAGCGGTACGGTCACCAAAATTTCCGGCAACAGTGAGGTGCTCACCGGAAACGTCATCGTCCGCCCGGTGACCATCGAGGTAGAAAATCCCGGCGGACTGTCCACCGCCCAGACCGGTTCGGCCTCCATCAGCGGGGTAGACAGCGCCGACAGCGGCAGCTTTACTTATGCCGCAGAAGAACCCATCACCGCCCAGGTCTCTGGAGAGGTCACTCAGATTCATGTCCCAGAGGGCAATTGGGTGGAGGAGGACGGGGCGGTATTAACTCTGGCCAGCGATACGCTGGAGGACGAGATCCAAAGCGCCTCCGAGTCCCTGCGAAATGCCCAGCTCTCCCTGGAAAACCGCTACGACCAGCTGGAGGACTACACGGTCACCTCTCCCATCCAGGGCACTATTATCGACAAGAACTACAACGCCGGAGAGAACGCCGAGGGAAACCAGGTACTGTGTACCATTTACGACCTTAGCTACTTGACTATGACCCTCAGTGTGGATGAGCTGGACATTGCCTCCATCGCCGTGGGGCAGAACGTTTCGGTCACCGCCGACGCAGTGGAGGGCAAAACCTATGAGGGCGTGGTCACCAAGGTGAGCGTGGCAGGCACCTCCTCCGGCAGCGCCACCACTTACCCCGTCACCATCCGCATAGACGACACCGATGGCCTGCTCCCCGGCATGAACGTGGATGCCGTCATTACCTTAAACAGCGCCGAGGATGTGCTGGCCATTCCCTCCGCCGCTCTCAACCGTGGAAATACCGTATTGGTCACCGCCGACTCTCCCAGCGCTGCCAATGGTACTGTTTCGGAAATCACCGGCACTGACGGCGAGGAATATTATTCCGTCCCCGTAGAGGTAGGCACCAGTGACAGCAGCTACCTGGAAATCATCTCCGGTCTCCAGGAGGGAGACACCGGTATCACATAGTTAAAGATATTGGTATCATTCAATCAATTTTGCCGATAAAGCGGTAGAAGATTTCTACCTCCTGTTCCCGGCTTCCGTCCTCACCTTTGACCGCTTCATGGACAACGATTTTTTCAATCAGCATATTCAAAAGTTCGGCGGTCAGTTCTGTTGGATTGACGCACTCTTTCATCAAGGCAATCCATTTTTCTGCGTCTACGGCGTTCTGGCTTTCAGTGGCGATAGCGGATTGAAGCTGTTCAATCTTTTCGTCCAGTTCAGCCTGTTCGCTTTGGTACTTCCCGGACAGCATAGAGAAGTTGTATTCCGTGATACGCCCCGCCGCCCAGTCCTCATACATCCGGGCAAACAAAGTATCGACTTCGGCTTTTCGCTTCTCTGCCTTTTTCAGTTCTGCGGCCTGCTTCTTTCTTGCGGCAGCCTGTCCCTTATCAGTGGCATTTAACAGCTGCTTCAAGAGCCGTTCTTCATCATGCTGTACCAGCCCCGACCAGTATTGCAGACGGGAGAGGACATAGGCATAAAGCACATCATAACGGATATAGTGCATGGAGCATTGGCGTGTGCCCTGCCCGTACTTGCTACAATGATAATGGCCGTAAGGCTTGCTGTTCTGCCTGTTCTCCCCATAGGACAGCGACCAGCCGCAATCCGCACATTTTACCAATCCGGAAAAAATCTGCGTTGTACCATCCTTGCACTTCCTGCGGCGGTTTGCTATCTGCTCCTGTACCTGCCGGAAAACCTGCTCGCTGATAATCGGCTCCTGCGTGTTCTCCACCCGCACCCATTCACTTTGGGGCTTGCGTACCCTCCGCTTGTTCTTAAAGGAAATGTTCGTTTCCCGGTAATGAATGGTATGGCCGATATAGGTTTCGTCTTTCATAATGCTCTTGACCTGGGCTATCGTCCATGCGTAGCTTTTTTCCTCCGGCGCACCCGCATAGATGTTTGCAAAAGTCCCGTCACGCTGGAAGTTGATAAATCCCGGTGTGGGAACCTTTTCCGCAATCAGTATTCTTGTGATACTGGCCGCCCCTCTGCCATGAATAGCAAGGTCAAAAATCTTCTCCACTATCCAGCGGGTTTCCTCGTCGATTATCAGCTTGTTTTTGATTTCCGGGTGTTTCCTGTACCCGATGGGAGCATAGGCGCCGATACGCTGTCCTGTGGCAAACTTTGCTTTGAAAGCGGCCTTTACCTTGCGGCTTGTATCTTTCGCAAACCATTCATTGAACAGGTTTTTGAACGGGACAAAATCGGAAAGCCCTTTCTCTGTGTCCTCATTCTCCGCAACGGCGATGTAGCGAACCCGTTTCTCCGGGAACAGAAATTCCAGATAGTAGTCCATCATCACATGTTCCCGCCCGAAACGGGACAGGTCTTTCGTGACAATGCAGTTTACTTTTCCGGCTTCCATATCGTCCATCATGCGCTGAAAATCCGGCCGTTCAAAGTTCGTCCCCGACCAGCCATCGTCCACATACTCACCGACTACATGAAGCCCCTGTTCCTTTGCGTACTGTTGCAGGATTGTCCGCTGTGTTTCAATGCTTACGCTGTCACCATAGTTTTCATCGTCCCGGCTCAATCTCATATAAAGCGCCGTGTTGTAAATCGTAGTATTGTAAGGTTGTTTCACCGTTAAAAATCCTCCTTCTAAAGAAACAACCCACGCTTACAATACTTTTGCTCTATGGCAATTATATCATAAGCGTGGGCGTGTTATCAATGATGGGCTATCAGGTTGAAGCGGCTTTTTCTGCGGTATGCCGCACCACATCTACAATCAGATCACCGAGGGGCTTCCCGCCTGCGGCGAAGTGTTCGGAGATTTTTATACGGTTGTTCCCACATACAAAATACTGCGTGCCGTTCTCTGCTTGTATGACCTGCCCTGTCCGGGGTGTGAAAATATCGCTTTCGCTTTTTGCCATCCAGTGTCCTCCATATTCAGTTTTCAAGGTACAATGCCGCACAAAGGCGGCGAAAATTTCTGCTTATATCTATCACCTTTCCTTTACCGTGTGCCGCTGCTGACGTTTCAGTTCCGCCAGTATATCCGGCGGGATACGGTCAACCAGCCGCTGTAAATTGTCCAGTTCGCTTTTCAGCTTTGCCCGTTCCATCGTATCTTTCATCTTTCCTTTTTCGCTGGCCTTTGCCCTTGCTTCCAGCTTCTCATTCTCCGCCAACAGGTCATTGATTGTGACCTTGTACTTTTTCAGTTGCCCGGAGAAGTTCTCCATCTGCGGGAACCACTTTTTCAGCATGGAGAGGGCTTCCTCTTTTTTCTTTCCGGCGTTCAGCGGGTTAATGCCGTCAAGGGCGGCTTCAATGGCTCTTGCCTGCCGGGAGAGGGAAACCGCCTGTTTGAAAATCCGGGTGGGGATATGCTTCCGGCCTGTCTTGCTGGCACTTTCCCCACGCTCCAAGTCGGGATATTTCTCCACCATATAGGCGTGAAAATCGTCCTGCCACTTCGTCAGGTTTGCCCGGTTGCCGATAATCTCCTTAGCGCACAGGCGGTTGTCCTTTGTCAGCGGAACAAAGGTCAAATGCAGGTGGGGCGTTTTCTCGTCCATGTGTACCACCGCCGACACGATATTTTCCCGTCCTACCCGGCCAATGAGGAAATCTGCCGCCCTTTGGAAGAACGCCTGTATCTCTTTTGGGGATTTCCCCTTGAAGAACTCCGGGCTGGCGGTTATCAGCGTATCGACAAACCGTGTGCTGTCTTTCCTCGTCCGGCATCCAGCCTGCTCGATACGGCTCTGAATGAAGTGGTAATAGCGTCCCTCCGGCTTGACGATATGGAAGTTGTATTTACTCCGGCTTGTGTCAATGTCGGGGTTGCTGGCGTATTGTTCTTTCTGTCTTTCGTGATGGGCTTCCAGCGGCCTTGCCGGGTTGCCCTTGTGCTTCTCAAACCGCAAAATTGCGTGTTGTGCCATTCTGCTCCTTTCCCCATTCCTTTCCTATCCGGGGTTTTCCACAGGGAAAATCCCGCCGGAATTATCTCTGATACGATAGGAATGGAATGGATATAAATAAATCATTTTAATCTTTGTATTTCTATATACCGTCCGGTTTTCGTACTTCAAGAGGGGCGGTTTCCGTACTTCATGGGTACGGTTTTCAGTCCTCCGGCGTACCAGAACGGGATTTCTTGAAGTCAGTGTTTGGAACCGCTTCATAGGATTTTGGGAAAATGCGGTTGGGTTTTCCACAGCCCTGCTTCTGGATTTCCACCAGTCCGGCGTATTGCAGTTCCCGCAGGGTGTTCACCGCTTTCTGCCGCCCACAGTGGAGCAGGTCAACCACCTCGCAGATGGGGTAATACAGGAAAATCCGTCCGCAGTCATCCGCCCACCCATTCTTGCGGGACAACTCTGTCCGGCGCAGGATAAAGGCGTACAGAACCTTTGCCTCGTTGGACAGGGGCTTGAATGTGGGGGCTTCAAAGAGGAAATTCGGGAGCCGGGTGAAGCTGAACGCCTTTTCCGGCTGATGGATATAGATGGTATTTGTCATAGTGCGTTTTGTGGACGGTTAGAAGCCCGTTTTCCGGGGCGGGCGATACTTTATACCACCTGCCCCGGTTTGGGGCTTGCAAAGCCTGATAAATCAAGGCTTTTTTCGCTCCTAACTGTCCACAGCAGACCTCCTTTTCCGTTCACTTTCTGTTTTCTGCCGCCTGTGAACTCTGGCGGCACAGCCGGGGCAGTATTTTGCCCGGTTGGATTTGGGGACGAACACACCGCCGCAGACCACACAGCGTTTCAAGTCCTTATCCCGGAAAATCTCCGCTTCCAGCGTCCCGTCCAGCGGCAAGACCGCCCAGCGGAACCACTTACAGCAGACCGAGAAAGAAACCGTCTGCGGGCAGGTGCAGGTGTCCCCATCGTCAAGGACAATGCAGTTGCCGTCCTCACAGCAACAGCACTCCCGGCGTATCAGGCTGGCCGCCTGTTTCCTCTGTGCCGGTGTCATGCGGTAAAGGGAACCGTCCGGCCTGCGTTCCAGCGGCGGCAAGTCTTTATAGGGGTTATTTCTCATGCGTTCCCTCCATTTTGCTTTCCGTTGCCGTTTTCCCCGAAAGGATTTCCAGCTTTGGCACGCTCCCCGCAGCTTCGGGACATTTTGTCCCGAAGTCCGGTTCCTTGCGGTGCTTCCCCAGCCGGGGTATTCCTTTTCGGACGGTCATTCTGTTTTCAAGGTGCTGTCCATCGATGAACTATCCTAAGTCTACACGAAAAAAATGCAATCCCCGGAATTTTGCGAGAATTGCATTTTGATGAAGTTTACACTTTGGAAATTGCATTTTTGCAATCATCCTGTATAATGGAAGTATGCGGAGGAGGTGCGTGTCTATGGCTTTACCCGGAACACCCGGACAGCGGATTTCCGATTTATGCAACGGAAACCATATCACACAAAAGGAACTTGCGGAGAAGATAGGCGTTTCCGCTTCCCAGTTGAGCCGCATTGTCAGCGGCGAAACGAGAACGGTCAGCAGTGATATTCTCATAGGTGTGGCAAAGGAATTTAAGGTATCGACAGACTACATACTGGGCTTGTCTACCGTGAGCGTCCGCAAAAGCTACGATATTTCTGAATTAGGCTTGTCCGAGGGAGCCGTGAGGGGGCTTGTGACGGGTGCTGTTGATGTGCAAATACTCAATCGCTTACTGGAACACAGGAATTTTCCCAAGCTGATAGATTTGATACGGATTTATTTTCAGGACACGGCGGCAAAGGGGATAATGGCACGAAACCAGCTTATCGAGATGGCAACGGCTTCCCTGTCCGACCTGATGAAAGAACACCCGGAACACCGGGCGGAAGCAAAGCAGGATTTACAGCTTTTGAACGCTCAGAAGATGGGGGAACATGAAGCGGAGATAGAGAAAATCAAAAATGTGTTCCTTGCTATCCTGCGGGACATTAAGAAAGACATTGACAACGGGGAACAGCCGGGAGAAGCTGTGACCGCCGCTATGTTCCAAGCCATGCGGGACACTATGGCGGAGCAGAAACAAAACCCGCTTTCCATTGACGATGTAACAGCGATGATAGCCGGACAGATCGGACAGCTTGCGCCGATGGACAAAGAAACTGCCGACCTGTTCCAGCAGTTGGCGAAGAAGATGATTGAGCAGGCAGGAAAATAAAACATAAAATTCAAAGGAGATACTTATGGCAACAAAAATATTTGTTCACGGCTCAGGACACAAAGCAACAAGTTGGGAAAAAACAATTTCATACATGACAAACAACGAAGATATTGTATGTCCAAATTTATCCTCCATCCTTGAAGGGAAAGAGGCAAGCTACGAAAATCTATATTCTTCATTTGTAAAATATTGTAACGAATTTGACGGACAAATTCATTTATGCGGTCTTTCATTAGGTGGTATTTTGGCTCTGAATTTTGCTTTGGATTTCCCGCAAAAAGTGAAAACATTAGTTTTAATCGGAACGCCATATAAAGTCCCGAAAGTAGCATTTAGTTTTCAAAATATAATTTTCAGATTTTTACCAAAATCTATTTTTGAAACTATGGCATTTGATAAAAAGAACACATTTGCTTTAGGGGACACTATGAAGAATTTAGATTTCAGTGATAGGGTGAAAAATATTAAGTGCCCCACTTTAATTCTTTGCGGAAAGAAAGACAGTGCAAATATGAAATCAGCGGATTACTTATCACAAAGTATTAGAAGCGCAGAATTGAAAATTATTGAGAATACAGGCCATGTTGTCAATGAAGAAAATCCAAAAGCCTTAGCAGATATATTGAATGAATACTATTTGAAAAATTCTTAAACAATTCTGAAAGAAACTCGAAAACTACAAGCATAAAAGTTTAGAAAATAAATAGCAAAGCCAGCCGAGCCAGTCAATGGTCAAGATGAACGGCGCATTTCATGCGCCGCCGTTGACAGTCCCGCCCGTCTTTGCTAAAGGGTAATCAAGGCGGGAAAGCCCTAAAATGGTTTCACACCTATTTCAATAATTGGAGGAGATAAAAATGAGATCAGAAAAGGAAGTTTATGATATTGTTTTGAATTTTGCAAAAACAGACAAACGCATTCGCATGGTTACTTTGGAAGGATCTAGAACAAATACAAATATTCCGCCTGATGATTTTCAGGATTTTGATATTACTTTTTTTGTTACGGATATGGACAGCTTCACAAGTGATGATAAATGGCTAGATATATTTGGTGAAAGGTTGATTCTGCAAAAGCCGGAAGATATGGAATTATTTCCAGCTGTAGAAAAGGGATTTTCATATTTAATGCTGTTTACTGATGATGTTAAGATAGATTTAACTTTGCTGCCGCTGGAACTGATAGACGAGTATTTTACATGGGATAAACTGGTAAAGTTACTGTTGGATAAAGACAACCGTATCGTAAAGCCGCCAATACCAACGGATATAGACTACCACTTGCAGAAGCCTACTCAAAGAATGTTTGACGATTGCTGTAATGAATTTTGGAATACTACAACATATGTAGTAAAGGGCTTATGCCGCAAAGAAATTCTTTTTGCTATTGACCATATGAATGATATAGTACGAAAAGAATTGCTTCGCATGATTTCCTGGCTGATTGGTATCAAACAGGGATTTCATTTCAGTTTGGGAAAAAACTATAAATTTATGAAGCAATATGTCCCAGAGGAATTGTGGGAACGACTTATGTCCACTTATAATATGGATTCCTATCCCCATATGTGGGAATCCTTTGAACAATGTATGGCATTGTTCCGGGAGGTTTCGTCAGAAGTGGCATGCCAGTTGGATTACCAGTATCCACTATATGATGAAAAAATCAGTAATTATGTGATTCGGCAAAAGAAAAAATATGGCATTGAAGATGATAACAAATAAAATTTTTTCAATCGAAAAAATTTATTTTGATTATTCAATTTTGAAAAACTGAATACCTCAAAATCAGAAAGAGCGCGGACAAGCACTTTGAGGGATTGGCCGCCTTGTCCACCCATTCAGTGGGACGGCGGGTGGCGGTCAAGGCCGGGTGTAAACCCGTTCATTTCAGCCTTGACGGTTACCCGCTGTCCTGTTACTTTTCCGGGAGTGTAGCCACAACTTCGGGACACTTTGTCCACAAGTCGGAGCGTAGGACGAGGGACGGGGGCTTTCATATACGCCCTGTCTGCTGATGAAAACAGACCTGCGCTTGCGGCTCCACGCCACACAAGCACAGCCCTGTTTTCCTGCCGCCCCTCCCCGGCGGCAACGGCATTTTCACGGCAACGCCGACAGAGCGTATAACACACTACACTTTGCTTCGCAAAGTCGTGTGCCAAATGGGGGCGTTGCCCCCTTTGGAAACCCCCCACAAGAAAAGGCGGTACGCTACCCCTCTACGGGGCGCATACCGCCTTTTCTTGTTATCCAGCCCTCCGGCTGTATCGGTTGAGCAAAAGTCAGCGTGGGAATGGTGTGGTATCTTTATCTAAGTGAATCCCCGTGGTCTATATCCCCACCGCCGCTTCTTCCGAAAACGCCTTTGCCATGATGGGCAGCATGCCCGGCGGCGGGATGATGCCCGCAGGCGGCATGCCCTCGGGCGGCATGGGCGGCGGTCCGGGCGGCCGGTAAGGAGGCATATATGAATCCACTGATCGAATTTCAGCAGGTGTGCAAATATTACCCCATGGGAGACTCCACGGTGGTGGCAGCCGACCATATCACCTTTCAAATCTTCCAGGGGGAATTTGTGGCCATCGTAGGCTCCTCCGGCTCGGGAAAATCCACCTGCATGAATATCATCGGCTGTCTGGATGTTCCTTCCGAGGGGACCTACCTTTTGAATGGCCAGGACGTGGGACAGATGAACAAAAACCAGCTGGCCGAGGTGCGAAACCGCTTTCTGGGGTTTATTTTCCAGCAATACAACCTTCTCCCAAAGCTCAATCTGGTGGAAAACGTGGAGATTCCTCTTATGTACGCCGGTGTGTCCAAAAAGGAACGGCGGGAACGGGCCAGGAAGGCCCTGGAAGACGTGGGCCTGGGAGACAAGTGGCGCCACCGCCCTATGGAACTCTCCGGCGGCCAGCAGCAGCGGGTCTCCATTGCTCGCGCCCTGGTAGGACACCCTGCGGTGATTTTGGCGGACGAACCTACCGGCGCTTTGGACTCCCGCACCGGGCGGGAGGTACTGGGGATGCTCCAGGATCTGCACAGCCAGGGCCATACCGTAGTGCTCATCACCCACGACAACTCCATTGCCGTCCAGGCCCAGCGGATCATCCGCCTGGAAGACGGCCAGGTGATCTACGACGGCCCCTCCGACGCTCCCGGAGCGGTAGTCAGTCCCCAGATCATGGGGGCGGAGAGGAGGGCAAGGCCATGAAGCTTACCGAATCTCTCCAGCTTGCCCTGAAAAACATTGTTTCCAGCAAAGTGCGCACCCTTCTCACTATGCTGGGCATTATCATCGGCGTAGCCGCCGTCATTGTCATCGTGGGCCTGGGCAACGGCCTGGAGACCTACGTGACCGACAGCTTTGCCAGCATGGGCACCAACACCCTTACGGTATCTGTGATGTCCCGAGGTTCCACCCGCTCCCTGGATGCAGAGGATATGTACGAAATCGTGGCGGAAAACAACCAGTTTCTGGACCTGTGTTCGCCCACTGTACCGATGATGGGCTATGTAAAAATCGGCTCTGAGACGGTGAGCACCACCTCCTCCACCGGCGTCAGCGAGGACTATCTGGAAATCGCGGGCATGACGGTGGCCTCCGGCCGGGGACTGCAATACAGCGACATGATCACCCGCTCCAAAGTCTGCGTCATCGGCGCCTATTTAAACCAGGCCTATTTCGGCGGCAACGGCGTGGGCCAGACACTTCGGGTGGGCGGCCAGAGTCTTGAGGTTGTGGGGGTGCTGGCCCAGAAGGGAGACACCCTGGAGGAGGGGGGCAGCGACGACTGCCTCTACCTTCCCTACACCACTGCCGAGCGCATCTCCGGAGCAGCCAGCAGTTACACCGTTACCATGCGGGATGAAAACTATATTGACGAGAGCATCGCTTCTTTGGAAGCCTCTCTGTACAAAATTTTTGCCAGCGACGACTATTACACCGTCACCAGCATGGCCGAGATGCTGGAGACCATGACCAGCATGATCAACATCCTGGTGGGGGTGCTGGCAGGCATTGCCGCCATCTCTTTGGTGGTGGGAGGCATCGGAATCATGAACATCATGCTGGTGTCTGTCACCGAGCGCACCAGAGAGATCGGGGTCCGAAAATCCCTGGGGGCTAAAGAGCGCTACATTATGCAGCAGTTTGTCATCGAGGCTGCCACCACCAGCGCCCTGGGCGGCATCATCGGGATCCTCATTGGTGATGGGTTATCCGCCGTGGCCACCGCGGTGATATCCCAAATCTCCGAGGAGGCTCTCACCGTGACGCCTACTCTGGGGGCGGTACTGCTGGCCTTTGGCATCTCGGTGGGAATTGGGATCCTGTTTGGTTACCTGCCCGCCAAGAAGGCCGCCCGTCTCAACCCCATCGATGCCCTTCACTACGATTAGTTAGGAGTTTTGCATATGAAAAAACGTATTGTATCCGGGCTGCTCTGCCTTTGTCTGGCCCTGGGGCTCTTGTGTACCGGAGCGGGGGCAGTAAGCGGCAGTTCCAAGCTGGAAGCCATCCGGGTTCTTGGCATTCTGGAGGGAGACGAGGCGGGTAACCTCAACCTCTCCAGCCAGGTGACCAGGGCCGAGTTTGCCGCCATGCTGTCCGCCGCTTCCCCCTACGGAAGCTCGGTCAGCTCCTATGGAAGCGCACTGTTCAAAGACGTGTCCAGCGGCCACTGGGCCAGCGGCTATGTACGTCTGGCGGTAGAGCAGGGCTGGATGAGCGGCTATGTGGACGGAACCTTCCGCCCTGACCAGCCCATTACCCTGGAGGAGGGCTGCACCGCCCTGCTACGGCTGCTGGGCTATGATGCCAGCTCCCTCACCGGTGCCTATCCCGCCGCCCAGTTGTCCAAGGCGGACAGTCTGGGACTGCTGGACGATGTGACTGCCGCACAGGGTTCCCCGCTCACCCGTCAAAACTGCGTGGACCTTATCTATAATACCCTGGTGGCACAGGCCAGCGCCGGAGGCACCTATGGCACCTCTCTGGGCTATACCGTCACCAATGGAGAAATCGACTACGCCACCCTGGTCTCCGCCGAGACAAAGGGGCCCTATGTCTCCACCGACGGCTCCCTCTCCCTCCCCTTCTCCCTAAATTCCGCCACCATCTATCGAAACGATGCTCTCTCCTCGGCCAGTGCAGTGGAGGCCTACGACGTGTACTACTACAACGAGGGTATGGGCACCGTCTGGGTCTACCATAACCGGGCCTCCGGCACCCTCACCGCCCTCTCCCCCAGCAAGGTCTCTCCCACCTCCGCCACCGTGGCCGGGGTAACCTATGAGATCGGCACCTCCCAGGCCGCCTACCAGCTCTCCAGCCAGGGCCAATTCCAAGAGGGGGACTTAGTCACCTTACTGTTGGGGATGAACGGAGAAATCGTGGAGGTACTGGACCCCCAGGACAGTGAGAGCACCTACTACGGCAGCGTAGTTTCCAGCACAAAGGGAGCTTCCACTTCCTCCACCAGCGCCTCGTCCACCACCTCCGCCCAGGTGACTACCCAGGTAGCATGCACGGACGGCGTTCTGCGTACCTTCTACCACAGCGGCAGCGCCTTTGAGGAAGGACGGCTGGTAGCAGTGAGCGTGTCCCAGTCATGCACCAAGGTGCAGGGAATGTCCCAAAACCACCTGGAGGGCACCGTAAGCAATGACGGCAGCACTCTGGGCAAATATACCCTGGCCAGTGATGTGGAAATTTTGGACACCGACCCAGAGGGCGGCTATGTACGCATCTATCCCTCCCGCCTGGCGGGCACGACCCTCAGCGGAGAGGACGTGCGCTACTATACCCTGAACGCCAGCGGAGAAATTGACCGGCTTATCTTAAATGAGGTCACCGGCGACACCCTGCAATATGTCTACGTCAGCAGCGTCACCGACAACTCCACCAGCGGAAGCGGAATTGTTTCCAACATCTCTGTCTCCTACTCTTACATCCAGGATGGGCAAACGCACTCCCTCAGCGAAAGTTCCCGGTACAACATTCGTGTGGGCGGAGCCGTACTGGTGTACGAGGACGACTCCCTTACCTCCATCTCCCAGCTCTCCAGCGTCACACTGGACAGTCTGGGCAGCCTGAGCGCCATGTCCGGCAATCAGGAATATTTCCTGTCCGAGGACGTCCAAGTGCTTCTTCGGGATGGGTCAGGGCTATATAACTACTACACCGCTGCCCTCTCTCAAATCGACACCCAGCACTATGACCTCACCGGCTGGTATGACGATTTGGGCTATTCTGCCGGCGGCCGCATTCGGGTGATCGTGGCAGTTCCAAAGTAAACATGAGGTCTCTTTTTTGCCTTGTTTCCTCTTCTTTTTGGTCGTTTTTATCACATTTACGCAGCTTTTCCCACAGATTTCATGCAGGATACTCTTGCGAAAACCGCCGTTCTGGTATACAATATGTTGAAAGCTTGCTGTGGGACACATAGCGGGCTTGCTGAAGAGAAGAGCAAGGAGGAATATACTATGGCTACGGCTAAGACTCCCAAGGCCCCCGAGGCCGAGAAGATCCAGAAGGTCGAGGAGACCGTAAAGGCTGAGAAGGTGGAAAAGGTCGAGAAGAAGGCCGAAAAGGCGGAAAAGAAGGTGGAGAAGAAGGCCGCCGCAAAGCCCGCCGCCGCCCAGAAGGTGGAAGAGGTCGTGATCCAGTTCGGCGGTTCTGAGTGGACTGTGGCTCAGCTGAAGCAGGCTGCCCAGGACGCCTATGTGGCCGAGGGTCACCGCGCCTCCACCATTAAGAAGCTGACTGTGTATGTCAAGCCCGAAGAGCGCATGGCCTACTATGTCATCAACGACAAGATCACCGGCAGCGTTGCAATCTAATGGAAAAGCGGCGGAGTTTCCTCCGCCGCTTTTTTGTCCAAAAGCCTCCCACACGGTGGGAGGCTTTTCTTCTGCGCGCTTATCCAGATTTCCAATCAGCAAAGTCCTGTTATGGTAAACTCTCTGAGTTCCTTGCCCAGTTGGCACAGCAGCCGCTGCATATTCTCTTGCTGTACGTTTCCCTTCAGGGTGGCACGCACATGCTGGGTTTCATCCTGCGTGGTTAACGTCAGGCTGAAAACGGCAATGCCATTGAGCGCGGCCATATTGGAAAACAGCGCCAGCTTTGGCTCTCCCAGAACACAGGAAAAGCAGACTTGAATCTCCGTGTGGGGGACGTTCAGGTCCAGCCCCGACCGGCTGCCCAGTTCCTCCAGCACCTGCCGGCGCATATCAGGCAGCAGCCCATATTGGTAGCGGCGGCTTATGCTCATAAGCAGCAGCAGAAAATAGGCATACTCCGCTTGTCGGTCCGGGGAGACATCGGCGGTGCGCCCGGCAATGATGGCCTCTTCCCTGGACTGGACAAACACATCCCCTCCGGTTTTCGCCTTCTCCTGGGCCACCTGCCGGGCACAGTCCATGCGCTCCAAAAAGAGTTTTTTCACCTGGGTATCCACCGCATCAATATGGAGCCTAATTTCATCCAAAGACATGGATCATTCCCCTCTTTTCTAATGCTGCGCACAGCACTCCGGCTATGCGTCCGTTTTCCATCTTAATATCTTCGTGATAGTTTCCGGTTGTGATCGTAAGTGTGGTGTTCCTCTCGCTCCCATTCTCATCCAATGACCAGAGCACCCAGAGGGTAGGCCACAAAAGTCAGCACCAAAATGGCCATGACGGCAAATACCCCGCCCCACACAAACATGGACGTGGTGGTGGTCCAGCCGGAACCAATGGCCACGGTGTTGACGGTACTCTGGCCTGCGGGGGTCATGTTGCACACCGCCGCGGCAAAGCCAACCATACACACCACCGCGCCTACGCTCACCGTACCGGCGGGCAGAGCCGTCAACACAGACAGAGCCACAGCGCTTACCACGGTGGTAGTCACAATGTTGGAGGAGAAATTGGTCTCCAGAACAGCCCAGGTCATAAAGAACAGGATCATCCCCGTCGCAGGCAGGGCAACTGTCACAGGAGACAAGGTATTGGTGAGCCAATCGCTGATGCCGATGTCACTGTTGGTCATGCAGGAACCCAGCCAGGTAGCCGCACCGGTCATCAGGATGCTCCCCCATAAAATTCCCTTGGAGGTAACTTCCTTAAAATTCAGGATCCGCTGGCCATCCACCTTACACACAAAGAGGATAACACATCCCAGCAGCGGCGGCATGGCAGTGGTCCAGCCGTTGATGAGAGAATAAACCTGGGGCAGGCTTCCCTGGATCAGACTGGGGCCGACCCAGAGCACCACCGTCAGAGCCATGGTGGCCAGAATGATCTTCTCCTTCCGGTCCGCGGCAGGCACAGTGCCCCGCAGGTCCATAGCCTTATCCGGATTGATGTCCTGAATGTCATCGGGACGGTAGAGGAACCGAAAAACCAGAATGAGCAGCACAATGAGCAATATGCCAGTGGGAATCCCCATGGCCATGTACTGGAACTGATTGACATCCTTCCCCGTGGCGGCGGAATAATAGCCGATGGCCATGGTGGGCCACACATGGCCGATGGCCGTCATACCAGAGGAGAGGCTTATGCAAAAGGCAGTACCCATCATCATCATGTTACCCGTCTTGCCGCCTTTTTTGACCCCGAGCACCTTATAAATATCCTCCAGGAATGGCATAAAAGCCACGAACAGGACCGAGGGGGAGACAAACAATCCCATAAACGTCACGGCCGCCAGCAGGAAACACACAAAGAACCAAGGGCCCCGGCGGGCAATGGGATTTGTTATGAAGTAGACGGTACAGCGACGCACAAAGTTGGTCTGGGCCAGAGGATAGACCAGGGCAAAGGTAAACAGCAGGAAGGCTACCGTGCTGTTGCCGAAAGCACCGCTGAAGGTTTTGCTGAAGCCCACGGAAGGAATAAAGCCCAGGGCCAGCAATGTAATCATACTGGGCCAATCAATGGATACGGTGATCCACAGAAACAGCGAACCCAAAAATACACCGATGACGGCCACCGCATCGGCCGACAGTCCGCCTACCGGACCGATGATCCGGGACAGCACCATAATCGCAATGGAGAAACACAAAAACAGCCATTCTTTTACATTTTTGCCACCTGTCACACTAAAAACTCCTCTCTTCTCACCACAGACCGGTCCGATCCCACCTGCAGCACTTCTGCCGCAGCAATAGAATCACTCTTGCACGGCAAGCCCGTTCGTTCTTCAAATCTGGATATAATAGGTAATTTTCATTATAACCTCCCAATTGACATTTGTAAAACATTCAATTACTATAATATCGATAGAAAAACCTGATATTTCTTTTGTTTTATATGGAATTTCAACAAAAATAAGGGCGCTAATTTCGTGCAGCAGCAGAGGAATTTTTATGCAGTTTCCTATGCGGCCCCTCCAAAAACCCTTCCCTATCCCGCGACGAAAACCTTTTCCGGGCATGTATCGGCCAGTTCTCCCACTCCCATTTTTTCCTCGTCCTCACGGCAAGACACGTTTGCGTTCCACCAAACTGGACTTTGGAAACGATTTTTAACTTGTCTCTTTGTGCCGTATCCGATAAAATGGAGACAGCGTTTCAGGGCCCCATCCGGCCCATACCACATAAGCGACCATATTAGGAGAGATACCATGGACAAGCTGAAATTTGAAACCCCGGATTTGGTGGACGAAAACATTGAAAAAATCGGCGCGCTGTTTCCTTCCGCCGTTACCGAGATCCGCGGCTCAGACGGGCGGGTAAAAAAGGGGATCAACTTTGCAGTGCTCAAGCAGCTGCTCAGCCATGATGCGGCAGACGGAGACGAGTGCTACACCTTTACCTGGGTTGGAAAAAAGGCTGCCATGGCAGAGGCCGCCCGGCCCATCACCAAGACACTGCGCCCCGTTCCGGAGGAGAGCCGCAGCTGGGACACCACAAAAAACCTCTACCTGGAGGGAGACAATCTGGAGGTCCTGAAGCTGCTTCAGGAGAGTTATCTGGGCAAGGTCAAAATGATCTATATTGATCCCCCCTACAACAAGGGAAAGGATTTTATCTACCCCGATCGCTTCCAAATGGATCAGCCGGAGTATGACATCTGCTCCGGTTATTTTGACGAGGACGGCAACATCAACTATGCACGGGAAAACAGCACCCAGTCCGGAAAATACCACTCCGATTGGTGTTCCATGATCTATTCCCGCCTGGCTCTGGCCCGGACCCTGCTCAAGGAGGACGGGGTCATCTTCATTTCCATTGACGACAGCGAGCTTGGTGATCTGCTGCAAATTGGCCAGGAACTGTTTGGGAACGAGTGCTATCTGGCCTGTTTCCCCAGAGTGACAAAACGGGCCGGAAAAACGACCCAGGCTATTGCCAATAACCACGACTATGTACTGGCCTTCAGCAAAACCACAAATCCCACCCTGTATTTGCCATCCCATACCGATGACGGCTTCCGCTTTGAAGATGAGTTTGTCCAGGAGCGGGGCAAATACAAACTCAACCAAACCCTGGACTACGACAGTTTACAATATAGTGCCAGTCTCGACTATCCCATTGAGATCGAGGGGGAGACCTTCTATCCCGGACAGTCCTATGAAAATTATCTTCAGCGCAAGGCCGGCCATCATGCACGGGCAGATTGGGCATGGCGCTGGAGCAAGGAGCTATTTGAATTTGGATATCAAAATGGCTTTATTGTGGTGAAAAAATACGGCGACCACGCGCGAATCTACACCAAAACATATCAGAATGCCCGGATCGTCAAAAACGGTTCTTCTTTTGAAATCGAATATTTTCAGCGGCATAAGGCCATTTCCACACTGGAGCTGCTGGAAAATAAATTTTCCAATGACAACGCCAAAAAGAATCTGGTTGAGACCCTGCAGAGCAGTGTCTTTGACTATTCAAAGCCCGTTTCCCTTTTACATACCCTCTGCCAATTTGCCACTACTGGGGATGACATCGTCCTTGATTTCTTTTCCGGCTCTGCCACCACCGCCCACGCGGTTATGCAGCTCAACGCCCAGGACGGGGGCCACCGCAGATTTATTATGGTTCAGCTCCCTACCCCCTGCGGGGAAAAAACCGAGGCGTTCAAAGCCGGGTTTCAGAATATCTGCCAAATCGGAAAGGCCCGCATCCGCCGGGCGGGAGACCGGATCGTGCAGGCCGATCCCGCCGCAGCCCAGGACCTGGATATTGGTTTCCGGGTATTCCGGGTGGACGAAAGCAACATGAAACCCGTATACTTCCAGCCAGAGGAGTACACCCAGGAGGGAATTTTGGACCTGGTCTCCAACATTAAAGAGGACCGCACCGACCTGGACCTGCTCTACGCGTGTCTGCTGGACTTTGGTATGGGCCTTGACCTGCCCCATTCCTCCATCCAACTGGAGGGATGCACGGTCCACTGTGTGGACGGCGGCGCTCTTATGGCCTGCTTCTGTCCCAACCTCCCCCCGCGCGTTGTGGAATATATTGCCCAGCAGCACCCTGTCCGGGCCGTTTTCCGGGACAGTGCCTTCTCCTCGGATGCCGCAAAGATCAATGGGGCAGAACTTTTCAACTATATTTCCCCTGATACCAAGGTGAGAGTGCTGTGACAGACCGATTGAGAAAACCCTGCAGCGCAGCCCATATGGAGAATGAACTATGAAACTTCAATTCAAACATCAGCCCTTCCAGGCACAGGCAGCCGCAGCGGTGTGTGACGTCTTCCGCGGCCAGCCTTTTTGCCCAGCCGCCCGGCTGGATGCAGCCTGGGAGGAGGACGGCCAGCTTTCTCTGGGAATCGGAGATGGTATTTTTCCCAACGCCCCTCTCTCACCGGAACTGACCGAAGCCCGGATTCTCGAAAACCTCTGGGCGGTCCAGCGTCGCGAGGGGCTCCCCCCCTCTGAGTGCCTCTCCCCTCCCGGCATCAATTTGTCTGTTGAGATGGAGACGGGTACCGGCAAGACGTATACCTATACAAAAACTATCTATGAGCTCAACGCCCGTTATGGCTGGAGCAAATTTATTATTGTGGTACCCTCTGTGGCGGTCCGGGAAGGGGTATACAAATCTCTCCTGACCACCCAGGAGCATTTTGCCGGAGAATATGGCAAGCAGATCCGATTTTTTATCTACTCCTCAGACCAGCTTACCCAGGTGGATCGCTTCGCCTCCGACAGCGCCATTCATGTGATGATCATCAACATGCAGGCCTTTAACTCCAGCAAAAACCAGCGGATCATCGATAAGCGGCTGGACGCTTTTCAAAGCCGCAGGCCTATGGACCTCATTGCCATGACCAATCCTATCCTGATCATCGATGAGCCTCAGAGTGTGGAGGGCAGACAGACAAAAGAAAGTCTGAAAAAATTCAACCCCCTTTTCACGCTGCGCTATTCTGCCACCCACAGGGAAGCCTATAATCTGGTATACCGGCTGGATGCCGTGGACGCGTATAATCAGTGTCTGGTGAAGAAAATCGCCGCCCTGGGCGTTACCGTCACCGGCTCTACCTCCACCAACAGCTACGTCTATCTGGAGGGCATCGACCTCTACAAGGACAAGGCTCCCACCGCCCGCCTGGGTTTTGAAGTGAAAGGGGCCTCCGGCACCCGAACGGTAGTCAAAAAAGTCCGCGGCGGAGACGACCTCTACGCCCTCTCCCAGGGGCTGGAAGAATATTCTGACCGCTATGTCATTCTGCCGGACGGCATTGACGGGCGCGACAACTCCGTCACTTTCCTCAACGGGTTAAAGCTCTACGCCGGTCAGATGCAGGGCAATGAGCAAATGATCTCCCTTCAGCGGCGCATGCAGATCCGTGAGACCATCCGTACCCACATCCGCCGGGAACGGGAGCTCTATCCCAGAGGAATCAAGGTGCTCTCTCTGTTTTTTATTGATGAGGTGTCCAAATACCGCGTATATGACAAAAACAGCGGTGACGGCCGCAACGGGGAGTACGCCAAAATGTTTGAAGAAGAATATGAGGCCGTGGTAAGTTCTCTCCAGCGCGAGTTGGGCGACGATGCCTATTATCGTTATCTGACCCAGATCTCTGCTCATGAGACACACCAGGGGTATTTTTCCATCGACAAAGGGAAGGGGAAAACGGCCCGCTTTGTGGACAGCAAGATGGACCGCAGAAGCCAGACCTCTGACGATGCCGATGCCTACGACCTCATTATGCGGGATAAGGAGCGGCTGCTCAGTTTGGAGGAGCCGGTACGCTTTCTCTTCTCCCATTCCGCTCTCCGGGAGGGCTGGGACAACCCCAATGTATTCCAGATCTGCACCTTGAAGCCCCAAAGTGAATCAGAAATCCGTAGCCGTCAGGAAATCGGCAGAGGACTTCGGCTGTGTGTCAATCAACAGGGGCAGCGGATGGATGAACATGTGCTGGGCAATCAGGTTCATCAGCTCAACAAGCTGACTCTGATCACCGATATGGCCTTCGGCAAATTTGCCCAGGCCCTTCAGGCCGGCCTGGCCGAATCCATGGCCCACCGCCCTCAAAGGGTCTCAGAGCAGCTGTTTTTAGGAAAAACGCTCACCGATTCCAGTGGAAAAACGCTCACCGTCACCCAAGATCTCGCTCAGGCCATTTATGAGGACCTGATCCGCCAGGGCTATGTGGCGCGTGGATTGCTGACCGACAAATATTACGCACACAGAGCCAGCGGCTCCATCCAGGTGGCGGGCGAGGTCCGTGGCTATGCAGCCTCCGTTGTGTCCATTCTGTCCACCATCTACGACCGCCACACGGTGGAGCTTGAAGATGTTCACGGCAGCAATGTACAGGCCCATTTGATTCGGGAAAAGCTGGAGCAAAACGAGTTTCAGGCGCTTTGGAAGAAGATCCGCCAAAAGACATTCTATACGGTCTCATTCGATTCCAACACGCTGGTTGAAAAGGCCATTGCCAGCCTCAACGCACATCTGGACGTTCCCTCCATCCTGGTCAAAACAGAGTACGGGGAACAAGAGGGCAAAATCAGCTCCAAAGAGCAGCTTCTACAGGCACAAGGTTTTCAGGAGAAGAAAACGAATTATGAAACTCCGGCGCACTTATCCCTTGGCAGCGCCCGGTACGATCTCATTGGCAAGCTGGTGGAGGAAACCGGCCTGACTCGGGCCACGGTGGCGGCCATTTTGTCCGGAATGTCCCCTGGAGGTTTTTCCATGCTCCGCATAAACCCAGAGGAATTTATCCTCCAGGTTGGAAAACTCATCAACCACGAAAAGGCTTCGATAATTCTGGAACACATTGCCTATCACAAACTGGATGCCGCCTTCGACACCAGCGTTTTTACCGGGCCGACACTCCGGGGAAAGCTGGGACAAAACGCCATGCCCACGGAAAAAAGCATCTATGACTATCTAATTTATGATTCCGCCACAGAGCGCGCCTTTGCCCAAGAGCTGGAGCACCAGGATCAAGTCGCTATCTATGTAAAATTGCCCAGGTCCTTTTTTATCTCCACACCGGTGGGAAGATATTCTCCCGATTGGGCCATCGCCTTTCAGGAAGGGACAAGCAAACACATTTACTTCGTGGCGGAAACCAAGGGCAGCAGGGACACTATGGAACTGCGTGGCATAGAAGCAGCTAAAATTCAGTGCGCAAAGGCACATTTTGCCGCAATCAGCAACGGCAGTGTGACCTACGAGGTTGTGGAAGATTTTGAGCAGCTTCTTCATCTGGTGTCGTAAATGGAGACAGTCGGTCTCTCAGCTCTATCATAACTATGATAACAGTTTAGGCGGGAACATCTTGACCGATGTTCCCGCCTCTATTCTGTCTGCAACCGGAAAATAATAAATCCGAACTGCACAATTCATGCAGTTCGGATTTATGGTCCGAGTGACTGGATTCGAACCAGCGGCCTCTTGAACCCCATTCAAGCGCGATACCAAACTTCGCCACACCCGGATATTTTCTTTTGTGTCGCCGTCCGTGTCAGACAGCTTATGTATATTACCATGCCTTCCGGAAAAATGCAACCCCTTTTTTCAAAAATTTTTCCTTTTTCTGAAAAAATTTTTTACGGCCCAGAATTTGCCCCTTCCAGGTACTGTTTCGCCCCCTATGCTCCTACCTTATGTCCTCCTGGAATGGGCCAGCCCTTTTCATCAAACCGCCAGACAAGGCGAATGCCTGATGGCAGCTTCTCTACCCTGGCCAGACAGAACAGACTTGGCAGCGCCACAGGCCGGTCCGGACGAAAGGGGGCCGCAAGCAAAAAGCCATTCTTTTCCCGGCGGCAAAGCATTGGTCCGGGAACATTCTTTTTCAGCAGCGGGTCGGTAAAAAAGCGCTCTGGATGCTGCTCACAGTACCAATTTGTCTCCTGCTTTTCCGCAAAAGAAAAGGCCAGCACGCTCTCCGCCCGAAATTCCGGCCAACACCCAGCCTGTTCCAGCTCTCCAAGAGACAGGGTACGTCTCAGTCTCAGTTCTCGGTCTTGGGGCGCCAAGGTACCCAGCAGGAACGTTTTCCCCGAAGTCCCCCGCAGCCATACCTTATATAATCCTTTCTGATCATTGGGGCGTACTGCCTCAAACACGGCTCTGGGCCCCTCCCGACGCACAGTCAGCCAGCCACCGCCCGTCAGCTCCATCCGCTTCTCCATCCTACCGCCCCCTTTTCTCATTCTATGCAGACAGAGGGAAAGCCTTCCCTCCGCCCGGCTGTGCTGGAAAATTTTTAAATGTTTTTTGGAAAAATAGTTGCATACGTGCAAAAAGCGTGGTATACTACCAAGGCATTATGCGTGGGAGTGCGGATTTTCCGCCCGGTGCCTGGGAAACCTCAGGTTGGCGGAGGACATGATGCCCCCAGAAGAATCAACTGAAAAACAGGAGGAAAAAACTATGGCAGTCGTATCTATGAAGCAGCTGCTGGAGGCCGGCGTGCACTTCGGCCACCAGACCCGTCGGTGGAACCCCAAGATGGCCACCTACATCTACACTGAGCGCAATGGTATCTATATCATTGACCTGCAGAAGACCGTGAAGAAGCTGGAGGAGGCCTACAACTTCGTCCGTTCTCTGGGCGAGAAGGGCGAGACCCTGCTGTTCGTGGGCACCAAGAAGCAGGCTCAGGAGGCCATCAAGGAAGAGGCTTCCCGTGTTGGTATGTACTGGGTGAACGCCCGCTGGCTGGGCGGCATGCTCACCAACTTCAAGACCATGCGCGGCCGTGTGGACCGTCTGGCTCAGCTGAAGAAGATGCAGGAGGACGGCACCTTCGACATGCTGCCCAAGAAGGAAGTTATGAAGCACCTGGGTGAGATCGCCAAGCTGGAGAAGTACCTGGGCGGCGTCACCGAGATGAAGAAGCTCCCCGGCGCCCTGTTTGTCGTTGACCCCCGCAAGGAGCGCAACGCCATCAACGAGGCCCGCAAGCTGAACATCCCCATCGTGGCCATCGTGGACACCAACTGCGACCCCGATGAGATCGACTACGTGATCCCCGGCAACGACGACGCTATCCGCGCCATCAAGCTGATCTCCTCTGTCATGGCCAACGCCATCCAGGAGGGCAAGCAGGGCCAGGACGAGGCTCCCGCCGCTGAGGCTGAGGCTCCCGCTGCCGAGTAATTTGGCTTTCACACAGCGCCCGCCCGCGCGGGCGGACGCTGTTCTTATTTTGACATGGAGCCGGCCCCGGCCGGCTGAAGATAAAATGGAGGTAATGTTATTATGGCTATTTCCGCTAAGGATGTACAGAAGCTGCGCGAGATGACCGGCGTTGGCATGATGGACTGCAAGAAGGCCCTCACCGAGGCCGAGGGCGACTTCGACAAGGCCATTGAGTGGCTGCGCGAGAAGGGCCTGGCTGCCCAGACCAAGAAGGCTGGCAAGGTTGCCGCTGAGGGCGTGTCTTACGCCATCGTGGAGAACGGCGTGGGCGTGATCATTGAGGTCAACTCCCAGACAGACTTCGTGGCCAAGAACGAGGTCTTCCAGGACTTCGTCAAGGCTGTCGCTTCCGTGGTTGCCAAGGAGAACCCCGCCGACGTGGAGGCCCTGAAGGCCTGCAAGTACCCCGGCACCGACCGCACCGTGGCCGACGTTACCGCTGACAAGGTGCTGGCCATCGGCGAGAACATCCAGATCCGCCGCTTCGTGCGCTACGCTGACGGCGTGAACGTGCCCTATATCCACATGGGCGGCAAGGTTGGCGTTCTGGTGAACCTGGCTGTTGAGGGCATCGACGCCGACAAGGTGATCGAGCTGGGCAAGGACGTGGCCATGCAGATCTGCGCCATGAACCCCACCTTCCTGGACAAGTCCGACGTGGATCAGTCCACCCTGGACAAGGAGAAGGAGATCCAGCTGGCTCTGATGGCCAACGATCCCAAGATGGCTTCCAAGCCTGACAAGGTGAAGGAAGGCATTGTTATGGGCAAGCTGGGCAAGTACTACGAGGAGAACTGCCTGCTGCAGCAGGCCTTCGTGAAGGAGAACAAGATCTCCGTGGAGAAGCACGTGGCTGAGGTTGCCAAGCAGCTGGGCGGCTCCATCCAGGTAAAGGCCTTCACCCGTTTCGCCACCGGCGAGGGCATCGAGAAGGCCGAGGACGACTTCGCCGCCGAGGTCGCCTCCATGATCAAGTAATTTTCCCTGTCATCCCCCCGGCATTGCCGGGGGGATTTCTTTTTGAGGATGCAAAAAAGCACGATTCAGATGAATCGTGCTTTTTTCATATCTTGGATTGATTACGCCTTAGGAGGGAAGGTGATCCCGCCCACATTTACATTGACGGCGGAGACCTCCAGGCCGCTCATGGACTCGATGGCGTTTTTGACCGCGTCCTGCACTGCCTTACCCATCTCAGGGATGGTGGCGCCGTATGCCATCAGCACGGACAGGTCCACCTGTACCTTGTCGTTTTCCATCTTTACCCGGACATCCTTAGCCAAGCTCTTTTTACCGGCATTGGCCAGGCTGCTGACTCCCTCCACCTCCAGGGCGGCGGCGGCAGAAATGGCCGCAAGGACTTCTTCGGAAATGTGGATGTTGCCCAGCTCGTCAGAGCGGGAGACATACTCTTTGCTGTCACTCATGTTATGCCACTCCTCTGTTCCCAGTTTTCAAACAGGTTATGGTTATGATACCACACTTTCCCCCATTTGACAACCGCGCGGGCGAAAAAGTTTCCCTCTCTTCCCTTACTCCACCTCAATAATCTTGATCTGATCGGCTGTAAATCCGGAACTCTGATTGACCACATCTACAATTTTGGCAGTATCCGCCTCTGTGAGCCCACCCTCCGGAGCGGCTACCGCCAGGGAGAGGGCATCTTCTCCAATAAAGGCCACACAGTCGGTATAGCCCTTGGCGATGACCAGATTCTCAATTTGGGCCTCAGTAACGGTATAGTCGGCCATGGTTTGAATGGTATCGTTTACCTGGGTCTTTACCGTCTCATCGGCATCCTCCCGTGCAGCAGCGTCCTGAAGCAAGGACAGGGCGCTGTCTCTGGCCTGCTGGCGGTTGAGGCGGGCGGTCGCAAAATATTCGCTTCCTGTCTCCGTTTGGGCGGAGGTCTGGGTGTCTCCGCTCTGAGCTGCGTCCGTGCTCCCCGTCTGGGCGGAGCTGTCACCGGATACCAGGGGATCGTTGGTATTCCCCCCCACCATAGCCGACTGTCCCAGGGTCTTACCCGCCTGGGCCTCCTGGCCATAGCTCCAGTTTAAGTAGACCGCCGCGCAGATAAACAAAGCAATTGCAGCCACCACCGCGTTGCGCTTCCACAGCTGGGACCAGTTGGCCCCCTTCTTTCCTGTCCTCATGTCAATTCCTCCAGTTATAAAATTTAAGAATTTCCTTCACAAATCGAGATCCGGTCCGCGCTCAGCCCTGTCAGGGCAGACACAGCCTCCAAAAGCCGCAGCTTCGTCTGGGCCTGCCCGCCCCCTGGGCACACCACCAGCGCCCCTCGGAACTGGGGCGCAACTGTTTGAAGTGCCACCACCTCCTGATTTCCGGCGCCTGAGCCCACGGTAACTACCGTGGAGCTGCCCCCGCCGTCGGCCTCTCGCTCCACGTCCTGGGCCAACACCTGGCGGCTGGAGCTGTCCAGGGTCAGCACCACCCGCACCTTCCCCGCTCCTTGGATTTCGGAGAGCGTACCCTCCAGGTGCTTCTCAAATTCCTCCAGATCAAAGGTAGCCTCCGCTGCCGATGGGGGAATTTTCTCCTGAGAAGTTGCCTCGCCTCCGGTGGGCAGCAGGAGAAGCAGCACTCCCACCACAATCACCAACAGAACCCCTTGATATTTTCCCAGCGCCCCCTTCCACTTTGGAAGGGACTGCATCCACGTTCCGTTCATGGCGTCCCCTCCCCGTCCTCGTAATGCAGTGCCTCCGAAGCTACACCCAGCTCCTCCATAAGCGATTCGGACAGTGCCTCCCGCTGGGGTTGGGACAATGCTCCACGAATCCAAATCCTCTGGGGAAGGTACACACCCTCGTCCTCCTGGCGGCACTCCACCTGGGCGGTGCACGCCGCTCCCAGCTGTGCCGCCTTGTCCACAATATATGCTTCATATTCCTGCTCTATGATTGTTTTCATCTCTTCGTCCACCTGCTTTTTCAGCTCCTCTTCCCGCTGCTCCAGTCCGACCTCCCAGCCTTCCAGCCACTGAACTCCGCTCTCCACGTCCAGACTGACCACCGGTGACACCACCGTCACGGCCAAAATCAAACCGCACACCAGCTTTCCTACCCCCTTCACCGGTCCCTTTGGCATGAGGGCATCGGCCAGGGCACACAGAAATGAGACGGACAGAACGGACAGCAGCCACACGCGCACCCCCTCCATCATGCCGTCACCACCGTAATGGCAGACACCAGGCTCACCAGCAAAATGAGCGCCCCGGCACCAGTCATCCCCAGCACCAGTCCAAAGGCTCCGCCGATGGCCTCAATGAGCTGGCTCAATCTGGGCTGAGCCACACAGGCGCTGAGGGCTCCTGTGATTTTAAACACAAAGTACTGTACCGCAAGGCGGAGAAAGGGGGTCAAGCAGATGGCCAGCACCGTCACCAGTCCCACTGCTCCTACCGTCCCCCTCAGAACTCCTGCCCCGGCCAGCACCGACTCGGACGCGTCGGCCAATATGCCCCCCACTACCGGGATGGCACGGGAGATGGTCAGCTTTGCCGCTTTAATGGCCGCCGCATCCACGCTGCCTGCAATGGCTCCGCTGGCTGTAAGATAGCCCACAAAGGCCAACAGCATAGCCGTAAGGAGAAAGGTAACCATGCTCTTTACCAGACCTGCCAGCTTTTGAAGACCGGGATTCCCCACCGCCGCGTGGGCACAGCTCAGGGCCACATAGGCATAGACCATAGGGATCAAAAGCCGGTCCATCGCCAGCATAAGCAGCTGGGAAAACATCACCGTCACCCCCTGGCGGACAGCAGCGGCAGTAATCCCCCCCGTAGCCGCGGTCAGTACTGCCATTACCGGCAGCAGGAGGGAAGAAAATCCCTCCATTCGCCCTAAGGTGTCCCGGCCCAGGCCAATCATGACTGACATGTCGGTCATGGTCAGGGCGGTGATTGCCAGGGCCCCGGCGATGTTGACTGCTGACAGCCCCTCATCCGAGCTCTGGAGTTTTGCACTTTGGGCCAGGCCACACAAAAGCACCACCGCCATCAGCTTCAGCCCCGTAGCCATGCTGGCACGCAGCAAACCGCCCACCTGCTCCGCCGCATCGGAAAAGAGGTTTCCCATTCCCTGTTCCAGGTCCCCCTGGGGTTCCACACCGTAGCTCTCTGCCTGTTCCATGACCTCGTCCAGCCCGGATACCGAAAACTCCGCTCCCAAACTTGGAATCACGCACAAAGCCGTCAAGCACAAAAAAATTACCACCCGCTTCATACCAGCAACTCCCCCATGAGCTGGGCCACCGCCCGCACCAGGGGCAGGGCAACCACCAGAGCCAGTACACTTCCTGCCGTCTCCACAAAGGCCGCTATCCCGCTCTCCCCTGCCGAGCGGCAGATCTCCGCGGTCAGTTTTGTCAGGATAGACAGGACCACTGTCTTGACCACCGGTTCCAGCAGTACCTCAGACACCCCCGCCTGTCCGGCCAGCTCGTCCATCAGCTCCACCGCCGCCCCCAGGCCATCTGCCACCAGGGTCAGCATCCACACCCCGGCCGCCGCGGTCAGCAGCAGAGCCAGTTCAGGGGTGTTTTTCCGTAACACCCCGCTGAACACCACCGCTGTTACCGCCACCCCGGCCAGCTTGACCATCGTCTCCATCACAGGCCAAACAGGGTCTTTACCAGGTCAAAAAGACTGGCAATCTCCCGCACCACCATCATCAGCACCACTACCAGCCCCGCAAGCGTGGTCATCATGGCCTGTTCGTCCCGCCCTGCCCGGCTGAGCACCTGGTTGAGCACTGCCACCAGGATGCCAATGGCGGCAATCTTAAAGATCAGATCTACATCCAATGTAATTTCCCTACCTTCTTTGGTATTTTTCGTGGGGCTCCTGCCCGTTTACAGCAATAAAATAACCAGAAACGCTCCGCCCGACAGTCCCAAAACCTGGTAGACCCGGCCCTGCCGCCGGCGCTCCTCCTCCCACCGCTGGGCCAACTTCTCCAGAGCCCGGCGCACCACCTGGGTCCCTTCCCGCTGGGCCTGTCCGTCATAGCGCCCCAATATATCACCCAAAGGAGACAGGGCAGCCCTTCCCTCCTCCCCCAGCTCCTCCAGTCCGGCTACCTGCCGCCGCCAAAGGGTGGAAAAATCCTCTCGGTCCAGCCGATCCAGTCCTCGCACACAGGCCTCCATCAGTCTTTTGGCTGGCCCGGCACTGCGGTTCGCCACTCGCTCCAGCAGCTGCCCCAGAGGAGGGGAACCAAGCTCTAGTTCCCCTTCCACCAGCGCCAGGGCCTGAGCCATCTGTCTCAAACTCCTGCTCTTCCGGCGCAGAGTTTCCGCTGCCTGAAATCCCAAATATCCACACCCCGCCGCCAACAGCGTCGCTCCTATGAGATGGACCATTTACCTCAACTCCTCTATGTGATAGCTGCGCTTTTCTCCGTCCCTCCGAATTTGGACGCAGTAACGAAACAGCCGCTTTTCCATCAGCGCACGGTACACCGGTCTGCGCTCCAGGTCCTCCCATCCCGCCCCATGGGCGGTGGCCAGCAGTGTGACGCCACACCCCGCCGCCGTCTCCAGCGCTGCCACATCCTCGGGGGCGGTGATCTCATCCACCGCCAGCACTTGTGGGTTCATGGCCCGCAGAAGGAGCATGAGTCCCTGGGCTTTTGGACAGCCCTCCACCACATCGGTACGGGGCCCCACCTCCAGCTGCGGTTCCCCCTGAAAGAGGGCGGCTACCTCTCCCCGTTCATCCGCCAGAGACACCCGCAGGGGACAACACCCCTCCCCCCAGGACACGGCACGGATCAGGTCCCGGAGCAGGGTGGTTTTTCCCAGTCCCGGAGGAGAGAGGATCAAGGTATCCGCCAACCGTCCCCCTGGACACAGCCCGTCCAAAACAGGGGCGCAGGCCCCCTTGATCTGCCGGGCTATGCGGATGCTGGCCGAGGAGAATGCGCGCAGGGCATGGATCTGCCCTGCTTCCATGGCGGCAGTTCCGCACAAGCCGATCCGGTGCCCCCCCTGGATCGTCAGGTATCCTTGACGCACCTGAGGCAGTACTGTGTGTACCGAAGCCTGACTGGCGATTTCCAAAAGCTGCTCCAACTCTCGGCTCTCCACCGGTGCTCCCCCCAAAGAACGCTCCCCCTCCGGCAGCAGGGCGGTCATGGGCCAGCCTGTCCGCAGCCGCAGTTCCTCCACTCTGCCCTGGTCCGCCTCACTCAGCGCCAGGGCCTCCCGCCGCAGGCGCTGGGGAAGTGCCCCTACCGCCTGGCGATATGCCTGGGATGCTTTTGTCTTTTGCATAACTTCACCCGCCTTTGTCTCATCTATATGAGGACAGGCCCGGCCATATGCAAAAAAATACCGGCGGCCCTGATAGGGCCGCCGGTCAAAGCGGTTTTATTTTTTTATGGTCCTGTTGAAATAATCCCGGCTCAGCCTGGCCACCACACCGGACAAGGCCAACAGGCCCACCAGGTTGGGGATAGCCATCATGCCGTTCAAGGTGTCGGCGATGCTCCACATGAGTTTCCCGGAGCCCGTGGACCCCACCACGCACATCAGCACAAAGGCTGCTTTATAGACGATTTTGATCACCTTATTCTCCCCTGTCAGATAGCCCCAGCACCGCTCACCATAATAGCTCCAGCCCAGAATGGTGGAAAGGGCAAAGAACAAAAGGCTGACTTGAATGATAAGGCCACCCAGCTCACCGGGGAGAATGGTATTGAAGGCCTTCACCGCCGCGGCACCGTTGGAGGTATGGGCGGCCAGCGCAGTCTCTCCCAGCTCCAGGCCGGACAAAAGCACCGTCAGAGAGGTGATGGTACAGATGACAATAGTGTCGATGAACACCTCAAACACTCCCCACATAGCCTGCTCGATCGGTTCGTCGGTGGAGGAGGCAGCGTGGGCAATGGGGGCAGAGCCGAGTCCGGCCTCATTGGAGAACACACCACGGGCAAAACCCTGCTTCATTGCTACCATGAAGGCGTAGCCAAACACACCGCCGCCCACCGCCTCCATACTGAAAGCGCTGGTCACAATGTTGGCAAGCACACCGGGGACATCTCCAATGCGCATAACGATCACGACCACACCGGCCAGGATATAGAAGATGGCCATAAAGGGCACCAGATAGGAGGCCACCTGACCAATGCGCTTGACACCGCCGATGACCACAACGGCCACAATAACGGCCAGCAGTACGCCCGCCACCCTGGTGTCCATCCCGAACATTCCATTCATGGCTCCGGCAATCTCGCTGGACTGGGCGATATTACCGATTCCAAAGGAAGCGACACCGCCCAAAAGGGCAAAGAGCACGGCCAGGGGCTTCCAGCCCTTGCCCAGGCCCCGCTCAATGTAATACATGGGGCCGCCCTTGTGGGTGCCATTCTCATCGGTCACCCGGTACTCCAGAGCCAGGGCGATCTCGGCATATTTGGTACACATGCCAAAGAAAGCAGATACCCACATCCAAAACACAGCGCCGGGGCCCCCGATGAAGATGGCGCCGGTAACACCGGCAATGTTGCCTGTACCCACGGTGCCCGCCAGGGCAGTGGTCACCGCCTGGAAGGGGGACAAATTGCTCCCATGGTCTTTGTCTGACTTACGAAACAGAGATCCCACTGTATTTTTCATAATGTAACCAAACCGGCGCACCTGAACCCAGCCGGTGCGGCAGGTGAGAAACACACCAGTCCCCACCAACAGTGCCAGCATAATCGGGCCCCACACAAAGCCGCTGACTGCGCTGTTGACCGTGGTGATCATTTCCATCATGTTAATCCTTCCCCTCTCTGCAACATAGCCCAAACAGACAAACAGAGGAGTCCGGCCCGATGCCAAACCCCTCTTTTCCAAGCTATTGACGGCGATCCCGGCGGGTCCGGATTGGCCCCGATCCGTTTGCGCTGTCTCTGTCCTTTTGCCTGAGAGATTGACGGCGGAAGCTCCGCCGTTTTGCACCTTCGGCCCCCGCACAGGGCGGGTGTCTCCAGAGTGCCATCCGTCCACAGTCCTCGTACCTGAGAGCGTTACACCGTCGGTGGGCCCGTTAAAACGGGGCCGCTTCCCTGTGAACATCGTCTGGCCTGTTCAGTTGTCCGTTTGTTAAGGACAATTATATGCTCACAGCACACAAATTACAAGAAAATTTTCCGGTCGATTGCTTTATTTCGCTAATATATACAAAATATTTTTATATTCCCTCCAGTATTTCGGTATCTACTACAAAAACAGGTTTTAAAACGTCCCCATTCTCCCATATCTTGCGTTTGTTCTCCCCTCTTCTCGGCTCTCTGACAGGCAAATCTGCAACTTTGCAGAAAATACTTTGCAAATCTGTATTGCTTTTTCCCTGGCACCAAGGTATAATGTCACCATATTCGCGTACAAGTGTATTTGCCAGAAAAACATTTTTGTGGCAATTCCGCGCGAGCAACCTATTTGGAAAAGGAGTAAGAATGATGAAAAAGTTTCTTGCAAGCGCTCTTTCCGCTGCTATGATGCTGAGCCTGCTGGCCGGCTGCGGCGGAGGAAATACCTCTTCCGGCTCCACTCCCAGCGGTTCCGCCAGCACCGGCAGCTCTGCCGCCGCCGGTGACAAGGTTGTCAAGATCGGTGTCTTTGAGCCTGCCACCGGCGACTCTGCTTCCGGCGGCAAAAAAGAGATGCTGGGCATGCAGTTTGCCAACTCTGAGACTCCCACTGTCACCGTGGGCGGCGAGGAGTATCAGGTCCAGCTGGTCTACGCCGACAACGGCTCCACTACCGATAAGGCCCCCACCGCCGCCGCGCAGCTGGTCAGCGAGGGCGTGGCTCTGGTGCTGGGCTCCTATGGCTCCGGCGTGTCCATTGCCGCCAGCCCCACCTTCAGCAATGCAGGCATTCCCGCCATCGGCGTCACCTGCACCAATCCCCAGGTAACCGCCGGCAACGACCACTACTTCCGCATCTGCTTCCTGGACCCCTTCCAGGGCACCGTTCTGGCCAACTTCTCCATGGATAAGTTCCAGGCTAAGACCGCCTATTGTCTGGGCGAGGCGGGCAACGAGTACGACCAGGGCCTGATCGCCTTCTTCAAGACCGCCTTTGAAGCGGCCGGCGGCAAGGTCATCACCGACTCCTTCCCCACCAACAACTCTGACTTCAACTCCTACCTGAACAAGGCCAAGGCTGAGGGCGCCGATGTTATCTTTACCCCCGTGTCCATTGCCTACGCCACCCAGATCATCACCCAGGCCGCCTCTCTGGGTCTGGACATCCCCTTTGTGGGCTCCGACACTCTGGACGACAACATGGTTCTGGAGGCCGCCAAGGGCACCAACATCCAGCTGTACGTCTCCACCTTCTATCAGGAGGGCGGCAACCCCACCTTCGATGAGGGCGTGAAGAATTACATCAACACCGCTTCCGGCGCTCTGGACGCCAATGGCGGCAACGACACCGTGGCCGCTGTCACCGCTATGGGCTACGATGCCTACTATGTGGCTCTGGAGGCCATCAAGGCCGCCGACTCCGTGGACCCCGCCGCCATCAAGGCCGCGCTGTGGGATGTGGAGTATGACGGCGTGTCCGGCCACATCGCCTTTGACGACACCAACGGCGATGCGGTCCGCGATACCGCTTACATCAAGCACTCCACCAACGACGGCGCCTGGGAGCTGGAGACCCAGCAGACGGTGGCTCAGTAAGTCCACCCCGCACACAACGGACTGGATATTTGGCGGGGGCCCCACAGGGTCCCCGCCAAATCCTGATTATTCCCCGGCTGGGCCGCCTCAAAAGGAGGCGGGCCTTCCTCTTTTTGAGACAGCCCAGCGTCCCAACCACACATACATAATTGGGAGGAAATTCTATGGAATTTTTTATCTCCACCCTGCTGTTCGGCATTTCCGTGGGCGGCCAGTATGCTCTGATCGCCATCGGGTACACCATGGTATACGGCATTCTGCGTCTGATCAACTTCGCCCATGGTGATGTGTTCATGGTAGCCGGTCTGATGGGTATTTATCTGAACACCTTCCTGGCCGCCTGTCTCTCCCCTGCCCTGGTCATCCCTGTCATGCTCTTGCTGGTGCTGGTGCTGACAGTGGCCCTGGGCTTCTGCATTGAGCGGGTGGCCTATAAGCCCCTGCGCACCGCTCCCCGCATGTCGGTGATGATCTCCGCCATCGGCGTGAGCTATTTGCTCCAGAACTCCGCCACCTATATCACCGGCGGCCAGCCCATGATCTACCCCTCTATCCCCTTCCTGTCCGACACCATCACCGTGGCCGGAACCTCCATCAAGTGGGTAGTTATCCTCACCCCCTTCCTGGTGGTAGCCCTGGTAATCCTGCTCACCCAGCTCATCAACCACACCAAAATTGGTATGGCTATGCGCTCGGTGGCCAAGGACTTTGAGACCAGCCAGCTCATGGGCATTAAAATCAACTCCGTCATCTCCACCACCTTCATCATCGGCTCTGCCCTGGCGGCGGTGGGCTCCATGCTCTACTTCACTACCTACTCCTCCGTAGTGCCTACCGTGGGCTCCATGCCCGGCCTGAAGGCCTTTGTGGCGGCGGTGTTCGGGGGCATCGGCTCTATTCCCGGAGCGGTGATCGGCGCCTTCCTCATCGGCATCTGCGAGAACTTTGTAAAGATCCTGCCCTTTGAGGGAGCCACCACCTTCGTGGACGCCTTTACCTTCGCCCTGCTCATCATCATCCTGGTCTTTAAACCCACCGGATTGTTCGGGGAAAAGGCCACCGATAAGGTTTAAGGAGGTGCCCACAATGACATTGCAGAAAAAAGATAAAACGGGCGCTCTCATCGGCCTGGCCGCCGCGGCGGCCTTCCTCATTCTGGTCATCGTGCTGGAAAACACCCTTGCCCCCACCAGTCAGCTGTTTGTGGTGCTGAAAAAGGGTGCGGTCTACTCTCTTGTGGCCGTGTCCATGAACCTGCTCAACGGCTTTACCGGCCTGTTCTCCCTGGGCCAGGCGGGTTTCATGCTTCTGGGCGCCTATACCTACGCCATTCTCACTGTGCCTGTGGCTGTGAAGGATCAGGTATATTACCTCTTCGGCGGCTCTGCGGTGAAGTTCTCCCTGCCCGACCTCTTCGGCGGGCTGGACACCCCTGTGGGGCTCATTCTGGGCGTGATCCTGGCCATCCTGCTGGGCGGGTGCGTGGCCGCCCTGTTTGCCTGGCTCATCGGCCTGCCCGTACTGCGTTTGAAGAGCGACTACCTGGCCATCGCCACCCTGGGCTTTGCGGAGATCCTCCGGGCCATCTTCCAGTGGCAGGCCCTGGGTCCGGTCACCAACGGCGCCAATATGATCACCCAGATCCCCACCTTCAATAACTTCAACATCACCGGACCGGACGGCAAGGTGGTCCTCTATCTCTCCGCTTTCTTCCCCCTGCTCATTGCCACCTTGTGCATCATCGTCATCGTAATGCTCATCAATTCCTCCTACGGCCGGGCCTTCAAGGCCATCCGTGAGGATGAGATCGCCGCCGAAGCTATGGGCATCAACCTCCCCCGGCACAAGATGCTCTCCTTCTGCATCTCTTCCTTCTTCGCCGGGGTGGGCGGCGCCTTGTTTGCCATGTTCGCCAACAACGCCCAGGCCAAGGTCTACACCTCCACCATGACCTATGAGATCCTGCTCATCGTGGTCATCGGCGGCATCGGCTCCATCTCCGGCTCCTGCCTTGCCACCTTCCTGTATGTGGCCTGCTCGGAGTGGTGGCTGCGCTTTTTGGACAACAAGATGGTGTTCACTTCCACTATGCAGCCCAAACGCATCGCCTTCATCGTCATCTTCGCCGTGGTGGTCATCGGGGGCGCTTTTCTGCTCATCCGCCGGGAGCGCAAGGGTCCCGGACGAATGTGGGCAGAAATTCTCACCTGGATCGTCGCCCTGCTCCTGCTGGGCTGGCTGGGCTACTTCATTGTCACCGGCTCTCTGAACGTTCCTCTGATGGGAACGGGCTTCCGCATGGTGGTCTTCTCCGTCGTCATTATGATTGTGGTGCTCTTCTTCCGCCAGGGCATTATGGGTGACAAGGAATTCACCGATCTCTTCCTGCGCGGCAAGAAAGCCATTGGAAAGGAGGGGGCGAAATGAGTTTGGACAACGTCCTTCGCCTGGAACACATCACCATGCAGTTTGGCGGCGTGGTGGCGGTCAATGATCTGTCCCTGGAGGTAAACAAAGGGGAGATCGTGGCCCTCATCGGCCCCAACGGTGCCGGTAAGACCACCGCCTTCAACTGCATCACCGGGGTTTATGAGCCCACCAACGGCCTGGTCTCTTTCTGCGGAGCGCCCATGGTGCGCAACCACCCCCAGGGGAAAATGGCCAAAAGCTATCTGGGGGAACACCGGGACCTGTATACCGCCCGTCTGGATGTATCCGACCGGAAAGCCCTTTCCGCCATCGAGGCCCAAAAGGATCCGCAGGTCAAAACTCGTATGCAGGCGGACTACGACAAGGCTCTGGAAATCCGAAAGGCAGAAGAAAAGAAGCGTGACCCTCTTGCCTTTACTGACAAGATTCTCAACCCCTCTCCGGATAAAATCACCCATCTGGGCATCGCCCGGACCTTCCAGAATATCCGCCTGTTCTCCAAGCTGACGGTGCTGGAAAACGTGCTCATCGGCAAGCACATGCGGGCCAAGCAGAACGTCTTTTCCGCCACCTTCCGTCTCAATGCGGCCGAAGAAAAGCGGATGCGGGAGGAATCTCTGGCCCTGTTGGAGGAGCAGAACCTGCTTCATCTGAAGGACGAAATTGCCGGTTCCCTCCCCTATGGCCTGCAGCGCCATCTGGAGATCGCCCGTGCCCTGGCCACCTCTCCCAAGCTGCTGCTTCTGGACGAACCGGCGGCGGGCATGAACCCCCAGGAGACCCAGGAGCTCACTGACTTTATCAAGCAGATCCGGGACGAGTATGATCTTACCATCCTGATGATCGAGCACCATATGGATCTGGTCATGCAGATCTCTGACCGTATCTATGTTCTGGACTTCGGCAAGCTCATTGCCCACGGCAGTCCGGAAGAGGTACAGAACAATCCTCGTGTTATCGAGGCATATTTGGGGGTGGCAGACGATGCTGAAGATTGATGAACTAAAGGTCAGCTACGGCGGCATCGAAGCCGTCAAGGGCGTCACCTTTGAGGTGCCTGAGCGGAAAATCATCACCCTCATCGGGGCCAACGGCGCGGGTAAATCCACCACTCTGCGCACCATTGCCGGACTGGTCAAGCCCGCCCATGGGCGCATCCACCTCCAGGGTGAGGACATCACCGGCCTCTCCCCCGACCGGATCGTATCCAAGGGAATCACTCTGGTTCCTGAGGGGCGGCGGGTCTTTCCCGATCTGACCGTGCTGGAGAACCTGAAAATCGGCGCATACCTTCGAAAGGACGACCTCACCGACGACCTCAACTGGGTCTATGAGCTGTTCCCCCGTCTGAAGGAGCGCTCCTGGCAGGCGGCCGGTACCCTGTCCGGCGGCGAACAGCAGATGCTGGCTGTGGGCCGGGCCCTCATGTCCCGCCCCAAGATCATCATGATGGATGAGCCCTCCCTGGGACTGGCTCCCATTGTGGTAAAGGGTATTTTCGACATCATCAAGGAGATCAACAAGCAGGGGGTCACCGTGCTGCTCATCGAGCAGAACGCCAACATGGCCCTGAAAATTGCCGATATCGGCTACGTACTGGAAACCGGGCGCATTACCCTCTCCGGAACCGGACGGGAACTTCTGTCCAACGAGGCAGTAAAAAAAGCCTATCTGGGCACCTGACCTCACTGGGGTCTTCTCCAACCGGCATAAGGCAAGGCGGCACAGCGAAAGCTGTGCCGCCTTTTTCTGGCGTTTTAAGAGCCCAAATAAGAAACGTCACACATCGGCGGTGGAATTCTCTTCCGCCTTTCTGTGCCACTTCTTTCTAGAGACAAACCACGCTCCCAAAAGTAAAGCGGCACCTCCGGCTCCCAACACCCAGAGCCAGGGGAAGGGAGCTCCCGCGTCCAGCAGCAGGACCTGACCCTGCGCCGGTGCGGAAAAGATCAGGTAGCTGCCTTCCAGCGTGCTGTTCACCAATCTCCACTGTCCGTTCTCATAGACTGCCGCCCCAGGCCGTTTCGTATCCTCTGCCCGGAGGCGGACTGTGACGGTATCCTCCTGGCTGCCGGTCACTGCATAGCTCCAGGCGGCCAGGGCATTATAGCCCTCCGCCTTCCAGTCGGGTAAGCGCACCTGCTCTACAGTCAGGCAGGCATCTGGAGCAAAGGTGCCCTCCACCAACAGCTGGGCTACCCCTTCCTGGTCGGCCAGGGTGGCGGTGGGGGAGGTAAATTGAGCCTTCAGCACCATGGAGCGGCGTAGATTCTGGGTGGGGAACTGAGGCCACTGGCCATACTGGCCGTCTTGCTCCGGAGTCTCCGGCACCTGGCTCATATCCAGGTCCTCCCCATAGGAAAAAGGAATCTCCGCAATCGTTTGGTCATGGACCACAAAACGGTAGGAGAAGGTGAGAAAATCCGCGGGAATCCCCTCTAATTGGGAAAAGGACGCAAAGTCCAGGCCCTGGGCAATACCGGAATAGTCCACCCCGTCCAATCCGGCCAGGTCTTCCATGAGATAGCAGTTTTCGGTGAGGGTGCCCTCCGCCTGTCCGGCAATAGCGCCCTGATACTCTCCGTCACTGTCAGCACGTACCATGGTCCGGCAGTTGGAAATATCCTGGCCCAGGCCGGTCACACCCCCCAGCCAGCTCTGGCCGGTCAGGTCGGTAAGGGCAGCACAGCGGATGACCTTCCCCCGTGTCCGACCGGCAATGCCGCCGCAGTAATCCCCGCCGGTTTCGATACTTCCCCGTGCGGCACAGTCCAGAATCACACCCGCTTCACACCGGCCCGCCACACCGCCGCCGCATTCATTTTTGACCGTTACCGCACCATCAAACCGGCACTGGCGCACCAGCGCCCGGAGGGTGGCATATACATCGCTCATCAGCTTCAGGTCTCCCAGGTCAAAGGTGGCCTCCGGGTCGTCTCCCAGCTCAGCGGACACAGTACCCACAATACCGCCTACATTGGAGTCCCCCTCCACGGTACCCGAGGCAGTACAGTTCATCACCAGCCCCGGCCCCTGAGATTCCTCGTCAGTAAGGTCCGTAACCGTCAGCTCCGGCTCCTCCCCCAGGCCGGAAATGGCCTGGCGCACCTGCTCCATCTGGTCCATAATGGCCTGGCTGGAGGCATAAAGGGCATCGTTGTCCTCTTTGGCAGCCTGCGTTATGCTATCCATCTGATCCTGGATGGCGTTCAGTTCATGGTGAATATCATCCACTGCCGACTGGGCCTTCTCCCCCAGGGTATCCGTATATTCCTTTAACAGCGCTCGAATCTGGTCGCTCCCGCGGCTGACTTCCTCCAGAGAATCCTGCGCTTTGTCCGCAAAGGCGCTGCCCGCCTCATTGAGGTCGGTAAGTGCCCGGTACAATCGGTCCAACGCCCGGTCCATATCCCGGCCCGCCTGGCCCACGGCTTGGGATGTCTGGTCATAAATGTCTGCCCACTCTCCCGGCAGCCGGGCAGCCAGACTTGAAATTGTCTTCAGCACCTGGGTAATGACATTCATATGGCCCACCGGGTCCAGAGATGGAAAGGGCAGCTGCAGCGCCTGTTCAAACTGACCGGATCGAATCAGCTGCGCCACATCGGCCAGGTATTGTTTCAGTGCATCCAGCTCCTGGATCATAGCTTGCCGGTGATCCTGAAGCGTCTGGAGCTGGGTATGGATGGCGGAAACCGTACGTTCCAGGGCATGAATGGCATCCCCTAAACCACTGTCTCCCTGTGCGGCCAACTTTTGCAAGGCCTCAAGCAAGGCATCCGACTGGTCCAGGGTCTCCTGGAGTGCATCTCCTGCATCATCTCCAAAGTTGCCCAGATCCTCCCGCAGCTGGTCCAGGCTTTTGCTGATTTGCGTGGTATATTGATATAGGGAGTCGGACATGGCTCGAAAATCCCCTACCCCCTCTGTCCCGGCCGCATAGACCCGGTCCTGAACGGCAGACAGGGAACTTTGAACGCTCCGCGCGTCCGTAAGGCCCTGGGCGACCATGGTATTGAGCTGACTGGTAAAGTCCTCTAGCCGGTCGAACAAGGCAGCCAGGCTGTCGGTCAGCCGCTGGGAGGGGGAGTCACCGTAAGTAAGGCTGGTGTATGGCTCAAACTGGCCCACAATGCCGCCTACATCCTTGCGTCCCTTGACCGGGCCGGTATTGGCACAGCCGGAGACCTCCCCGGACTGAAGGCCCACAATGCCGCCCATATTATAGCCCACATGCTGATACCCCACCGCTCCGGCGTTGGTGCAGCTCCGAATTGTCCCACGGGACAATCCGGCCACGCCTCCCACGCTGGTGGGTGTCTCCTGGTCCGCCTGAATATTCACGGAAGCGCTGTTGATACACCCTTCGATCCATCCCAGGTTTTGGCCTGCAATTCCGCCCACATTGGTCACACCGGACACACCGGCTTCATTTCGGCAGCTCAGCAGCCTGCCCTCCGTTCCGTTGAGCCCCACCAGGCCGCCCACATCCTCTTGGGCCTCCACAGAGCCCTGGGCAACGCAGCTCCGGATGGTCCCATAGTTCTCCCCGGCCAACAGCCCCGCCTGGCTGGCCGAGCCCTGGGGCTCCAGGGTCCCCTCTACAGTAAGATTCTCCACCACTGCACTCTGGGTCAACGTACGGAACAGTCCCGTCTTCGAGCCCTTTTCTGCAAACGAAAGGCCCGAGATGGTGTGGCCGTTGCCGTGGAAGGTGCCCTGAAAGATGGGGACTGGGGTAAAGTCACCGCTCAGGTCCAGGTCAGCGGTAAGCTCCACGGTGAGGCCCTGGGACCAAGTGTCCTGGGTACATCTCTTGGAAAAGCGGATAAAATCCTGAACCGTGGAGATCATGACCGTGTCCGAGGCCGCAGCAGCGGGCAGGGTCAGGGTAATCAGGAGCGCCAGCACCGTCAGGAGGGCAGCTCCTCGCTGTATGTGTTTCATGGGTGATCCTCCTGTTCCGAAGTGTCCAGCTCCTGATATTTGCTCTCGATGAGGGCATCTACGCTGCCGTGGAGCACCCCTTTGAATTCACCGTCCACAAAGCCCGATACATGGCCCCGGATATGGCCGTCCAGGCGCATGGTGCCCTGATTAAAGCGCTGTTTCCGGTCCCGGTTAAGGGTAATGGCAGTGCGCTCGATAAGGGCATCTCCCAGCATGAGCAGCTGGGGCAATACGGTCATGACCAAAATGATGGAGGTAACCGTTCCCCTCCCCAGGGTCTGGCCCACCGAGCCGATGGTGGCGTCAGTGGAAATGCCGCCGATAAGGAAGCCCGCCACCGCCATGATGGTGCCCGAGGTCAGGATGGTGGGGAAACTCTGACTTAACGCCTCCACCGCCGCCTGCTTGCGTTCCATCACGGTTTTCAGCTCCATATAACGGTTGGTGATGACAATGGCGTAGTCAATGGTGGCACCCATCTGGATGGAACTGACCACCAGGTAGCTCAGGAAGAACAGATTTGTTCCCGTGAGCACCGGCACAGAGAAGTTGATCCAGATAGAGCCCTGAATGGTAAGTACCAGCAAGATCGGCAGGCCCGCCGATTTGAACGTGAACAGCAAAATCACCATGACAAACAAGGCCGTGAGGACGCTGATCTTCAGGTTGTCCCCGGAGAAGGAGCTGGCCAGGTCAAAGGCGTTGGTGGAGTTGCCCACCAGGATCACGTCCTCCCCATAATACTCCTGGGCGATGGAACGGATCTGATCCAGCAGAGCATAGGTCTCCTCCCCCTCGGTGGGCACATCGGCCACAAAGACCAGTCGGGACCAGTTCTCTCCCCGCAGCTGCTCCAATCCCACGTCCAGCTGCTCCTGGAGGTCGTTCACTTTGTCCTCCTGCTCTCCGGTAAGGCTGACCACGCCTTTGTCCTTCTGCTCCAGAAGGAACTCAAACACGTCGATGAGAGGAACGGCGTAGTCATCCGGGTCCTGGAAAATAGCCCCATATTCCTCTACACTCAGACCATAGGCCTGATAAAGCAGCCGGGCAAGCTCGATGTCCACCCCGGCCAGCTCCGAAAACTGCCGGGGCGTCATTTCATCGGTGAGCATCCGGCCATCCTCCACCTCGATGTTGGCCAGGCCGGTGGCCTGGGTCACCTGAGGCAGCTGAGATGCCCGCTCTAAGATCCGCTGCTCCTTGCCGTAGCTTCCCCGTGGCACCAGAACGGCGATGGTATTTTTAGACCCGAAGGTATCCGCCACCTTTTCGTCGGCGATGCGCCAGTCGGGCTTGTTGTCAAAGTCGGTGTCATTGGTGTCAAAGACGTAGTCACACCGCGAAGAAAGCACTGCCCCGGCTACCACTACCACCAGGAAAATGGGAGGCAGCACATAGCGCAGACGGACGATGATCTTGCCCCAGAAATTGATCTTAGGCACCAGATTGCGGTGGCGGGTGCGGTCGATGGGGCCGCTGAAGAGCATAAGAAGTCCCGGCATCAGCAAAAAGACGCACAGCATACTGCACACAATGCCCTTGGAAAGAACAATGCCCATGTCAAAGCCGATGCGCAGCTGCATAAGCATCAGGGCCACCAGGCCGGAAATGGTAGTCAGACTGGAAGAAGAGATCTCCACAATGGCCTTGCTCAGCGCTTCAATATCCGCCTCTCGGGGGCTTAGGCCGTTGTCCCGCTCTTCCATGTACCGGTGGCAGAAGATGATGGCGTAGTCGATGGCCAGGGCCAGCTGGAGGACCACGGCAATGGAGTTGGTAATAAAGGAGATCGTGCCGAAAATGAAGTTGGTGCCCATGTTGAGCACCGCAGCCACCACAAAAACGATGAGATAGACGGGTACCTCCATGTAGCTTTTGGAAGTAAAGAGCAGTACCACCACAATGACCACTGCTGCAATGGCCAAAATGACCGTCATCTCTTTTTGCAGACTGGCCGACTCATCCCGGCCGATCTGGGTGGAAGAATAGACGTCGTAACCCTCCAGAGCAGCGAGCACCCCGTTCATGGCCTCAATCGTGGCCGGGTCAGTTTCTTCCCCGTCAAAGGAGATGGTAAACAGGGCCGAGGCTTCTTTGTAGTGCTCCGATGTATCATCAAAGGCAACCTCGGATACTCCTGGGACGGCTTCCAGCTTCCGGGCCAGGTCCTGGGCCGTTTGGTAGGTCACATTGGCCACCATCACATTGGCGCTGCCCAGGGTGATGAACTCCTCATCCATAATGGTAAGGCCCCGTCGGGTCTCCGTCTGGGCCGGGAGATACGAAGTAATATCATTGTTCACTTGCACTTTATTGATGGACGCCCCGCAAAACACAAAGGCGGCAATAAACACCAGATAAAATGCCTTCCGTTTGTCCACGATAAAGCGGGCAAGCTTGATCATAGGGCTTTCCGTACGTTTTTCCTGCATGATAAGGCCTCACTGGATGGGAATGAATTGTTCCAAATTGGACAGGAGATGATCAATGGGCAGAGGGTCGTCGCTGGAGAGCCACCACCGGATCAGTGAAAGCATGGCTCCCGTATAGAAATGGGCCGCTACCTGGGGGTCCACCTGGGGCGAGGCCTCCCGGAAACGGGGCTCAGTCAACAGGCGGCACAGCTCTCCGGCGGCACACTCCTCCAACGTGTGGGCCTGGGCATCCGCCCCGCTGTTGAGGCAGGCCCGGTACAGCTCCCGGCGCTGGGCAAAAAATTGAAATACGTTGCGCCCAGCGGTAAGCAAATATTCCCTGGGCCCCCATCCCGGCTCCTGGGGCAGACAGGTAGAAGCGCACTCCCGCTCCAGCCCCTCCAGCAGATAGCGCAGCAGCTCCTGCTTGTCATTAAAATGGGCATAAAAGGTGGTGCGGTGCACCATGGCCCGCTGGCAGATGTCCACCACCGATACCTCCTGGTAGGGCCGCTCCACCAGCAGCTGGGCCAGCGCCTCCACCAGCAGCTTGCGGGTCTTGCGCTGGCGCAGGTCCAGGTGGTTCTCCTTCTGATCGTCCATCTTGCTCTCCTCCTTGTTTCAGTGGAGCTATCATAGCTCCTAATTCTACACTTGTCAAGATATTATACATATGTAGTTTATTTTTAATACTGTTTTTGGGTTCCACCCTCCTGATTCCCAAAAAAGGGAGCCCCTTTCCGGAGCTCCCCTTCATTTCTTCTATTAGGTTCCCATATGCAGGATGTCCGCTGCCCGTGCGATTTGCTCGGCGGTAGGCGTCCAGTAAAATTTGATCTCCACAATACGGTCTTCCCAGCAGACCAAATAGGTATTCATCAAGCCATCGTTCCCCAGGAGCTGATAGGCTTCCTGTGCTCCCCAGGGCGCCGGGTCTGCGGGCTCAAAGTGATCCACAAACACAAAGTCCCCCTGCAGCTGGTCCTGCCGGGCGTTGACCAGGCTCTCCTGGATAAATGGATAGAGGGCAGGGACTTTGACATCGGTAATGTCATACCGGATTTGGTAGTCCACCTCCTCGGAATAGAGGGGACGCTGGGTATATTCTCCATAGGTGAGAAACACGCTCTCCTGGATCTCGGCCTTCTTGGACCACCGGGCCTCCACCTCCACCAGGTCCTCCACGATGAGAGGCAGGGGGTCATCATAGATGTCATAGGTGTGCCCGTTCCACTCATAGGTGTCTACCGGGGTGCTGCCCGGAGAAAATGGGAACCGGTTCCCGATCATCAGCGCGAACATCCCTGCAAAGGCGAGAATTACCACCAGCAGGACTCCAACCGAGCTGACCACCATATTTGCCCGCCGGGAGACCCCCTGCCCCTTCAGCCAACCGCTTAGCCGGTTGCCCACCGCCCCGCTGACAAACACCATAACCACACCGAATACTACGGCAGAGGCATAAAAGGCGGACCCTCCCATGGACAGCAGCAGGAACAGCGCCGCAACGGCCAGCACAAACCAGCTGAGAAACTGGTGGCTTCGGACCGGAAGAAACACCCCATCCCGTGCCGCTTTTTTGGCCCTGCGGCACCAGTGAAAGCAGAACCATAGCTCATAGCCCTCTACGAGGATCAGCAGCGGCCACATGGGAAGGGACAAAAGTTTGTAGCTACTGGCCAGATAGTCCACCGGAGCATGCCAAAGCTCCCACAGTTGAAACACCAGGTAAAAAACCGAAATAGGCAGGGACACAAGCTGGGTGGGCACCACGGTTTTTTTCATGGTTCGGCAGATGGTTTCCACCTGGGTCACCGGGTCGGTGTCGATGGGCACGGGGTTTTCTTGTGTGGAATAAAAAATCTGCATGGCTCCCCAGCGAACCGCCAGCTGCCACCCGTCCTGGGTACAGAACTCCTCTCGGGTCAGCTGTCCCTCGCTGGGCTTTGGGTCAAATTCCGAGGCTTCAGGAAAATAGGTAACGGCAAAGTGAAGCCTTTGGGGTTCCGTCCGCTCATACGTCCAGAAGAGATTCCCCAGCTTTTGGATCATCCAGCCCTTTGCCGCCATCTCCTCCAGCTTTGTTTCAATGGTCTTCTGATCAAAGGGCGAAAAATTGGCAAAACAGCGCTTGACCTTGCTCATCCCTCTGCCTCCTTTCCCAGCAGCCGCTCATAATCGGCGGTTTGCTCCCGCAGGCGCTGATACTCCTGCTTTAGCATTCCCTGTCCCTTCTCTGTGATCATATAACTGCGGCGGCGGCCCTCCGCCTTGGTCTCCCGGATCATCCCTTCTGTGGTAAATTGCTCCAGAAGGTCATAGAGGGTACCGGAACCGATGGCTACCCTCCCCCCGGTCATGGTCCGCACCAGCTCCAGAATGTCCATCCCCCGGCGCTCCTCACAAAGGCAGAGCAGAATATAAAACATCTGCTGGGTGAGGGTTTGAAATTTCTCTCTGGGCATCCCGGCCGCTCCTTTCTCGATGATCGAGTTTTCTGATTTTATTATATCTCGAATATCGAGAAAGTCAAGAAAAACAGCGCCCCCAGCTTGTGCCGGGGGCGCTGTTTTTCCTAATCTGCGACATGCAAAAAAGCTGTGCTACTCCCCAATAAACTGTTCAAGGGCCAGCAGGTTTTCCCGCAGGCTCAGATTCTCGTCATAGGCAAAGTCCCCATACCGAAGCCACCACAGGTTGTCCTGTGGGTGGTCCGGATCGATGCCATCCAAAGCGGTATCCGTGGTCACCAGGAGCTTACTTTGTGCCAGCAGGCCGTTGAGCTCATCCATAAAATCAGCGACCGCTTCCCCATCGAAGCTCTCGTGCAGAGGTGTACCCCAGTTCACGTCAAAGCTGACGCTGTTTTCCTGCTTGGTTACGGGGTTTCCCGATTCGTCCAGAGAGAACAGCTCATAGGTGTAGGTGGCGAAACCCTGGTACATGGCGGGATGGTACTGGAGCAGGTAGTCCCCATCTTCCAGGCGGCAGGCAAAGATACTGTTGTAGCCTGGATGGACGGGATATGCCTCTCCCCGCCACAGCTCTGTCCCGTCCTGCTCGGTGACCAGAAGCTCATAACAGGTGTATTCCATTCGATTCGCTGTCAGCTCCACAACTTCCGGGGCCCCGTCATGGTTAAAATCGTAGTCACCGGGGACAATTTCCGTCTGCTGCGTAAAGGAGATACCCTCTCCCCATCCATCTGCACCCACGTCCAACAGCTGGATACTCCCATCCACATAAGCCAGGCGGTGGGACGACACCAAAGTATCCTTCATATACTTCTGACGTTTCATGTAGCTCCGTTTGTCCACATATAAAAAGCCGTCCGACTCTTCGTACCGGAGGCAGTAGTCGTACCTGCCCCGGTCCTGCAGCATGTAACTGGTGTCGTTGGCGTAGTCATAGATGACTACCCGGATGTCAACGATGCCAGAACCCCAGCTGAAGGTGGAGCACAGCTCGGGCAGGCCGTCTCCGGTGAGATCACAGAAGTAGGCGTTCCAGATGGGCATACCTGAAATGAGCGGGCGCAGCTGCCACTCCGCCTCACTCACGGCAGTAATCTGCCCCGGAGTATAACGGAAGGTCACACCGGGGAACTGGGGCACCTGGGTGGTAAGTTCCTTTTCCCAGTCCACCTCCGAGGAAGTCGCATAGTCAAACCATTTGGTCACCGCAGGGGAGGCACTCTCCCCGCTGTAAAAGAAGTGGAGGACCTCCTTTGCCGGGATCGCCTCGCTCCCTCCAAAGCTGGGTGCCGCTGCCAGGTGGATATACCAGCCGTCAATGACTCCCGGCCCGTCCGCTGTATAGGTCCAGGAGGGTTTGCTACTGGCGGGCGTGCCATCCTTCACCTGATACACACAGTATTCCTCCGCTTCAGGAGTGCATTCCCGGATGACGTCCTGCGGCAGATATTTCAGTGCTTCCAAATAGGTCTGGAGCATAAAATAGCTGTCCTGCTCCTCCCACAAAGTGGCCTCGGTCACAAAATACTTGCCCTCGTCGGGGAAAATACGCAGCTGGGCACTGTAAGTCTGCTGATCCCGGAGAAAGAAAAAGCGTACTGTCCCGGAGTCCTTCCACTGAAAGTCGCTGGTAAGGGCAAGTTCAAAATTGTCCCCGTTGACGTACAGATTGGAACCGTCCTCCAGCTTCTCCAGTTTGGCAATCCGCTCCACGATCTCCTGGGGATCGAGGTCGGCGATGTTTGTCCCTTCCATGGGAAAATATCGGCTGGGGGGCGGATCGGTGAGAAAGCACACCGCCGCGGCCGCACAGGCCACCAGGGCCGCCGCAACCAGCCAAAAGGCGGGCCTTTTATAATGCATGACCGACTTGATCCGCTCCTTCACTCCCGCCTCCCCAAAGGCCAGGGGGCAGGCGGCAATGGACCGGCGGCGCACACTGCAATTTAAAAGGGCGGTGGAGTAGCCCCTCCGGTCCTCCAGGCCCATCTCCCGGATGACCTTTTCATCGCAGGCCCCCTCAATGTCACGGCACAGCAGTACATAGGCGACCCACAGCAGGGGGTTGAACCAGTAAACGGACAACAAGGCAAATCCCAGCGGCTTCCACCAGTGATCCTTCCGGCGGATGTGGGCCCGCTCATGGGCCACCACATAGGCCTGGTCGTCCTCCTCCATCCCGTAGGGCAGGTAGATGACCGGACGAAAGAGACCCAGCACAAAGGGCGAATCCACATACTCGCTCTGCTTGATGTTCTCCCGGAGTAGGGTGGCAGTTGCCACCCGGCGCTTTACCAGCCAATAGCTCACAAGGGCATAAAGCGCCATGATGGCCACCCCGGCAATCCACGCACAGGAGAATAGAAACGACCAGACATGGGCAGGGTTGACGCTGGCCCCAGGTGCCGGGGCCAGGCTCTGGTCCAGCACGGGATTCACGGCACTGTTGATAGCCGGGATCCCGCTGTTAATTTGAGGCGCAGCTGTGTACAGGATTTCCGGGGGCAGGGTCTGGGCGCTGGGAATCAGGCTCAGGGCACTCTCGATGGAAAACGGACACACCAGGCGCAGGGCCACCAGGGCCCACAATAGGCAGAAAATCCATTTTGGTGCCTTCCGCAGCACCAGCCGCAGCACCATCACCGCCAGGACCAACCAGCCGGCTGCAATGCTCAGATTGACCAGCTTCAAGAATACTGCTTCCATCGCCGGCCCCCCTATTTCTCAAGAATGCGCCGGATCTCCTCCACCTCTTCCTCAGACAGCGCCTGCCTGCGGGCAAAGGCGGACAGGAACGCGGGCAGCGAGCCCTGAAATTTTTTCTCCATCAGCTCATCAAGCTCAGACACTTGCACCTCTTCCTTTGAGATCAGGGACGAGACCACGCCGTCCTCATTCTTCAGCACTCCCCGCTCCCCCAGGCGCTTGATGACAGTGTAGGTGGTGGTGCGCTTCCATCCCAGCTCTTCCTGACACAACTTCACCAGCTCCGTGGTGGTCACCGGTTCCCGCTCCCACAAAATCAAACAGAAACGGTATTCACTTTCAAATATTTTCGGCGTATCCATATGGGTACCCCCTTCGTCTAATGTAGTAGACACTCTCTACGAAGAAGTCTACTACATTAGACACCCGATGTCAAGGGGGGAAACTTCCTTTTACCGATTCTCCATATTCTGGGGATGAATCTGTTTGAAGGTAAACCATTTATTTCTCTGACAGGAATCGCACAGATAATGGAATTTGTTCTCCTTGGGGTCTGGCCTTGTTGTGACTTCCCTTATCTTCAGCAGGTTCCCACAGTTGGGACAGCGAACCTTTTTTGCCCCGAACAGCCGGCTGCATTCCTTATCGCGTTCCCAATGGAGCAGCTCATCATCCTCGTCTATGGACAGGATACACCTTCCATATCTCATGTGGTACATATAGTAGAGGGCATTATATGACTTTGACGAGTACATCTTTTGGATTCTCGGTTCCTCAAAAAACCGGGTTTTCAAGATGTAACCGGGGATGATGATCTCTTGCGTCAGCACATCAAAAAACACTCTGGTATAGATGTCGCAGGCATGGTCAAATTCCGTTTCCATGAGACGATATAAAAAGCCCCTGCTCCCCACACCCTTCGTAAGCTCCGGATGGTTCCGCCGCACATAGGTGGTATATTCGTAAAAGCAGGTAACCGCTTCACTGTCCCTGCAGTAGTGAGGGTAGACAAAGTAATCATAAAATTCCCTGATGTGCCCGCATAAAGCCTGGTAATCTGCCTGCGTCCTCTCCCCGTTCTCCTTGTGCTCCATGTTCTGGTAGTCTCTCGGATCCTGAAGAAGTGAAGACTTGATTTCCACGGTAAAAATCCCGCTGCTGGCCAAAAAGGTCCGCGTTTCCACTGAAATAACGCCCGAATCCCCCGCACTGATTTGGACATCGCTGCAAATGCGCTGGATGGCCTCAGCCTTTACCCCTTCATCCAATGACACCGGATAGATCAGGCCGTCAAAGGGGGCGTGCTTTTTAAAGTCATCCCTGCGAATGCGGTCATAGGACAAATACCGGAAGGAGCTGTACGCAGAGAGCAGGCGTTCCATCACCAGCTCCGCTTTTTTCCCCTGGATGGTATTTTTTCGGGTTTCTTCCTCCTTCCGGTCGTGCTGCCATGTATTATGGGTATGGCGCACAATGTTTTCAATCTCGGTCCAATCCAGCTCCCCCTCATCCGGAGCTGCGCAGATGACCATATCGCCATATTTTTGGTACTTCATTGGCTTTCCTCCTCCCAACCTGTGTCACCCAGATGTTTCAACATTGCCCAGCTATTTGTAAGTCGATCATACACAAAAACACAAAGATTATCAACCTTACAAAGACACAAATCTGCTTTGCTTTCCTTCCCAGCGCAATATACTCCGTTCCCTTCAATTTCTCTTGACTTTTCTCCCCAAATTTATATAATAAGAATTAGAATCATTCTAATTTGGTGTTGAGTGCTGTGACGAAATACGGAACAAAAATTTTAGAAATCATCTCCTCCTCCCACAGTCATATGACTGCCGAAGAAGTGTTTATCGTACTGCGGCAAACCTTTCCTAAGGTGGCTTTGGCCACGGTATATAACAACCTGAACCATCTGTGGCAGGAGGATTGCATCCGCAAGGTATCCGTAGAAGGCATGCCGGACCGGTATGACCGGACACAGCGTCACGACCATTTGGTATGCAAACAGTGCGGCCGGTTGTTGGATGTGGATTTGGGGGACCTGACTGCCCAGTTGGAGAAGGCGGTGGGGCGTTCGATCCTGTCTTACGACTTGAAATTGATGGATCTATGTGAGGAATGTAGGAAGAACAACAAACAGAAAGGAATGTGAGGAATCTGAATCATCTGCCTTTATCCGTCCGCGTTCCCATCGAAGCGGACAACCCCAGCATTGTGCGCTGGGAAGAAAAATGTATCCGGTGCGGTATGTGTAAGGAGGCCTGTACCAATCTGATGGGAGTACACGGCGCCTACACACTGGAGGAAACCGGAGGAAAGGCCATCTGCATTTACTGCGGACAGTGCGCCAACGTCTGCCCTGTGGACAGCATCACCGAGCGGGACGAGTGTCCCCAGGTACGGCGCGCCATTGCCGACCCCGACAAAGTTGTGGTGGTCAGCACCTCCCCTGCAGTCCGGGCCTCTCTGGGTGAGGAATTCGGCATGGAGCCCGGAGCCTTTGTGGAGGGAAAAATGGTGGCTCTGCTCCGGGCCCTGGGGGCCGACTATGTGTTGGACACCAACTTTGCCGCCGACCTCACCATTGTGGAGGAGGCCAGCGAGCTGATCCAGCGCATCACCCAGAAGGACCGCCCCCTCCCCCAGTTTACCAGCTGCTGCCCCGGCTGGGTCCATTTTGCGGAGATTTACGCCCCGGAGCTGCTGCCCCATCTCTCCACAGCCAAAAGCCCCATTGGAATGCAGGGGCCCACGGTAAAGACCTATTTTGCCCAAAAGATGGGGTTGGACCCTCAAAAGATCGTCCACGTCACCCTGACCCCATGCACCGCCAAAAAGTTTGAAGTCCGGCGGGAGGAGATGCACGCCGCTGCCGACTACCACGGCATGGAAGACATGCGGGACACCGACCAGGTGATCACCACCCGTGAGTTGGCCCGCTGGGCCAAAGATGCCGGGATCGACTGGACCGCTCTGGAGGACTCCGCCTATGACTCTTTGATGGGCAAGGCCTCCGGCGCCGGGGTCATTTTCGGCAATACCGGCGGCGTCATGGAAGCGGCCCTGCGCACCGCCTATGAATACCTCACTGGCCAAAAAGCCCCGGAAACCCTGCTTCAGCTCCAGGCTGTGAGAGGCTATGAGGGCGTCCGGGAGGCCCAGGTGGCGGTGGGAGAGCACACTCTCCGGGTCGCCGTAGTCTACGGCACTGCCAACGCCCGCAGCTTCCTCAAACGCATGAAGGATGAGGGAAAAGAGTATCACTTTGTAGAAGTCATGGCCTGCCCCGGCGGCTGCATTGGCGGCGGCGGCCAGCCGAAGAACCTGATGAAGGATGGAGACGAAATCCGCAGGAGCCGTATTGCCGCCCTCTATCAGCGGGACGGCTCCATGGCCCTTCGCACCAGCCATGAGAATCCCGAGATCCAGGCCGTCTATGAGGCTTTCTACGGCAAACCTCTCAGCGAGCTGGCGGAACAGATGCTTCATACCACCTATCAGGACCGAAGCGGGCTCATTCAAAAGAAGCCCGACTCCCAGCAGCTTCCCACCGACCTTCCCCATCCGGAAAAAATTACACAAGGAGAGCAAACAACGATGAGCAAGTGGAAATGTAAAATTTGCGGCTACATTTATGAAGGTGAAACCCTGCCTGAGGACTTTACCTGCCCGCTGTGCAAACAGCCCGCCTCCGCTTTTGAAAAGATCGAAGAGGCCCCTGTGAAAAACGGCAACAAGTATGCCGGCACTCAGACCGAAAAGAACCTGGAAGCCGCTTTTGCCGGAGAGTCCCAGGCCCGGAACAAGTACACCTATTTCTCCGCTGTGGCCCAGAGCGAAGGGTACGAGCAGATCGCCGAGCTCTTCCTGAAAACCGCCGAAAATGAAAAGGCCCACGCCAAACTGTGGTTTGAGGAGCTCCATGGAATTGGCGACACGGCCGAAAATCTCCTCCATGCCGCTCAGGGGGAAAACTATGAGTGGACGGATATGTACGACGGCTTCGCCAAAACGGCCGAGGAAGAGGGTTTCCCCGAGCTGGCCGCCAAATTCCGCCTGGTGGCCGCCATTGAGAAACGCCATGAGGAGCGTTACCGCGCTCTGCTGCACAATGTGGAAACCGCTCAGGTCTTTGAGAAGAGTCAGGTCAAGGTATGGGAGTGCCGCAACTGCGGACACATTGTCGTCGGCACTGCCGCCCCGGAGGTGTGCCCCACCTGCCTTTATTCCAAGAGCTTCTTTGAAGTAAGCTGCGAGAACTACTGATTCACCTTTCATTGAAAGGGCGGCGAGACCAGAGTCTCGCCGCCCTTTCGTCGTTTTCAATGGGTCTCTCGACCGCTTCAAAAGAATTGACACACCTCCCCGTGGGTGTTATCATTTTTCCAGATATCACCGCTTAGAAAGGAAGGCTCTCCCATGCTGTTTGAAGAATGTGTAAGGGGCAGAAGAAGTGTGAGAAAATTCTCTGACCAGGACATTTCTCAGTCTGTTCTGGAAGAAATCGTGGATCTGGCCCGGTTCTCTCCCTCTTGGAAAAATACCCAGGTTCCCCGCTACCATGTCATCAAGAATCCCCAGACCAAAGAAGAAATTGCCCGAAACTGTGTGCTGAATTTTGACTTTAATGCCAAGACTATTCTCCGCTGCAAGGCGCTGGTGCTGGTGACTGTGGTGGAAAAGCTCAGCGGATATGAGCCTGACGGCAGCTTCTCCACCTCTCAGGGGGACCGGTGGGAGATGTTTGATGCGGGGATCGCCACCCAGACCTTCTGTCTGTCTGCCTACGCCAAAGGAGTGGGCAGCGTCATTTTAGGGGTGTTCGATGAGAACAAGATCCGCCAGTACATCTCCCTTCCCCAGGGAGAACGGGTCACCAACCTCATCGCTCTGGGGTATCCTCTGGAGCCGGCCAAGGCCGCCCCACCCCGCAAGGATGTTTCTGATCTTTTACATGTGGTGGAATAAATGACAACACGCGGAGAACGGACCAATCCGTTCTCCGCGCCTTTTTGTGTGGGATATATATTAAGCCAGAGGAAAGCGAAGCGTTACCTGGAACATCTCTCCAGTCTGCACTGTCTCCAGGCTCCCTTCCATTTTTTCCATCATGGCCCGCATGTTGGAAAGGCCAATGCCGCTGCTGCTTTGTCCAGAGGCCTCAGGAGCGATGGCGTTGGTCACACGAAAACAGATTTCCTGTCCCTCCACCACCATAGCGACACGCACCGCTTGCGCGGGAAGGGCATATTTTATCAGATTGGACGCAATGTTGTCCATCAGGCGCTTCACATAGGGCGCATAGACACAAATTCTTCCATCGGGCCAACCCGTTTCCAATTGAAGCTGAAGGCCCTGGCGCTCCAAATAAGCGGCCATTTCCGACAGCGGATCATGGAAAATCTCCCGAACCGCTTCCGATGCCTCTAAAATGACCTGAGGCTCCCCCTGTACCAGGGAATACTCAAAAATATTTTCCGCCAGCTGCTTAATTTGAGATATTTTCCCATCAATACGGTTGAGATATTCCTCGGCCTGACCGCTGTTTTCAAATTTCCGATAACGCAGGATATCCGTATAAATCTGTATGGCCGTAAGGGGCGTGCGCAAATCGTGGGACATTTGTGTGATGATAATCTGGTTGTTTCGATAGAGCTCCTTCTCCCGTTCTCTCTGTTCCCGAAACGAGAGGCGCATAGAATTCAGTCCCCGCGCCAGGGTAGAGAGCTCATGATCCCCTTTGACGTAAATTTCCTGGTCCAGATCGCCTCCCTCCATAGCTTGGATCTGATCGCTGAGCAGGCAGATATACTCCACCAATTTCCGGATTCCCAGGATAAAAATCACCAGAAAGACTCCAAAGGACAGCGCCAGACTGGTAATGGTCAAAAAGACATACCACTGGTAGGCTTCACCCGAATATAAGACCACATCCGCCGGTCCGTCTGAAAATTCAACCTCGTAATAGGACACCCAATCGTAGTAGGGTGCCTCCAGGTCCTGTTCTCCATCGCTGGATTCCGCGGGGGCCAGGGACGTATAGAGCAAAACATTGGAGCGGTAAATTTCCATCAGGATCAATGGATTCCTACGGACCCACTGGGTCAGTTCCTGTGTGTCGCTGGCAGCAAGGTTATGTTCGGTAACATACTCCTGAAATAACGCCACCTGCTCCTCCACATGCTGTTCCTGTCTGTGGTCCTGCTCCAGATATCGCCCCAGAAGCACGCCGCCTCCCACCTTCAGGGTAAAAAACAGCACGCCGCTGACGCACCCCGCCAGGCATAAAAGTCCCCCATGCTGGGTAATCAATCCCTTGCGTCTACAGCTCTTCCCGGTCATTGATTTCAAAGCGATACCCCTTTCCCCAGACAGTCTTTAAATAACGGGGATTCTGCGGGTCCTGTTCAATTTTGACGCGCAGCTTTCGGATATGAACCATGACAGTGCCGTTGGAAATATAGTAATAGGGCTCTCCCCACACGCTTTCATAGATATTCTGGGTGGAAAAGATACGCTGCGGGTTCTGCATTAGGAGACGAAGAATTTTATATTCGATTTCCGTCAGCTCCACCTCCTGCCCCCGGACCCAGACTTGGTTATAATCCAGACTGATTCGAATTCCCCGTGCGGAGAGAATATTATCCCGGCTCAACGCTCCCGCCTGGGCCTTTCCCCGATAAACGCAGTACCGGCGCAGCAAAGCCTTGACCCGTCCCACCAATTCCGCATAAGAAAAGGGCTTGGAGAGATAATCATCCCCGCCGGCAATCAGCCCCACCAGCTTGTCCGATTCCTGCGCTTTGGCGGTGAGAAACAAGATGGGAACTGCGGAACGCTTGCGGATTTCCTCACAGACATGCAGGCCGGAAAAGCCCGGCATCATAATATCCAAAATGACAAGATCCACCGTATCCGTCAGCCGTTCCAGCGCCTCATACCCGTCAGCTGCCTCTAAGATCATGTAGTGTTCTCCACTGAGCAGGATCCGAAGCCCTTCCCGGATCTCACTGTCATCGTCCACAATCAAAATAGTCTGTACATCCATCATCAACCGCCCCTCCTTTCTTATCTTCCTAATACAGAGTACCCCCCAGCAAATACTGGGAGGTACTCTGGTGTTATGTTCAATCTGCCCTGGGCACTCAAATCAGTGCTCAGTTCTTGGAAGCCTTGCCGGTCTGATTCTTGCCGGTCTGATTCTTGCCGGTCTCAGTGGCTGCAGTGCCCTTGTTGCTGTTGCTCTTGGGAGTCTTCTTTTGGAAGTTCTTCTCAAAAGCGCTCTTCTTTCGATTTCTATTCTGCTTGCCGCTGTTCTTCTTGACCGTATCCTTCTTTGTGGTATTGTCTCGGGCAGCGTTGCGCTTTTTGTTGTTCTTCTTATTGGTATCCTTCTTATTGGTATCCTTCTTGTTGGTGTCCTTTTTGTTGGTGCCCTTCTTATTGGTGTCCTTCTTATTGGTGCCCTTCTTATTGGTGTCCTTCTTATTGGTGTCCTTCTTATTGGTGTCCTTCTTATTGGTGTCCTTCTTATTGGTGTCCTTCTTGCTGGTATCCTTCTTGCTGGTATCCTTCTTGCTGGTATCCTCCTTGCTGGTATCCTCCTTGCCGGAGTTCTTCTTGCTGGTGTCCTCCTTGCCGGAGTTCTTCTTGCTGGTATCCTCCTTGCCGGAGTTCTTCTTGCTGGTGTCCTCCTTGCCGGAGTTCTTCTTTGCAGCGTCCTTTCTGGTCTTTTCCTTCGCGGCACTGTTCTTTCTGGCCTCATCCCGCTTGGAATTCTTATGCTTGGAGCTTCCCTTCTTGGAATCGCTCTTCTTCTCGTTCTTTTCGGCGGCCTTCTTTTCCTTTTCAGCGACATCCTTCCGCAGGCTTCTCCGGCTTACGGTACTGCTGTGAACGGTGCCTTTTCCAGCGGCACTCTTTTCACCGCCCTGCTTGCTTTCCCCGTCGCTTTTCTCCATGCTTTTGTCTGCGCTTTTATCTCCATCCTGACTCTGGCTGATCGAGGTGGTGGGCTTTTTATCGCCGCCCTTTCCTGTAGTACACCCCGTCATTACGGAGACAGACATGACCAAAGCGAGGGCCAGGGCCATTGCGCTTCTAAATTTACGTTTTGCCAACGTCTTCATAATAGTACTTCCTTCCAATGTTGTTTTTCAGGCGCTCCATCTCCGCTTGCCCACGGCAATTCCTTTGAGCAGCAATAGAATGGGAACTGTCAGCACTAGGATAAGGATTATGTTTTTCATCACAGGCTTTTTTCTGCTTTGCATCATCGTAATGGTTCCTTTCCCGGTTCTTCTAGGGAGCTGTCCCTGATGGTCTGCATTTTACGCCCTATTTCTTAATCCTTTACCTGTGAACTTCTTAACGATTCTTAATTCCTTTTTTCTCAAAAAGCAGCCGTTCGCCTCCGCTCTCACGCAAGTCAAGAAACAAATAAAAAATCCCCCCTGATGCAGAAAGCTACATCAGGGGGGATCGCGCTTGTCCCAAACAGCGGCAGCGCTGCTGTTTTAATTGTTTACACCTTGAAGTTTACGGCAGTATCACCCTTCTCGTCAGCGCCGAACTCATAGTCCTTGCCGGGAAGGATGGCGTTGAGGACAATACCGGTGATGGCGGCCACGGCCAGACCGGACAGGCTGATGGTAGCCTCCCCTACCTGGAAGGTCACCGCGCCGGAGTAGTTGATACCGATGGCCAGCACCATAATGAGGGCGGCAATGATGACGTTGCGGCTGTTGGTGAAGTCCACCTGGTTCTCCACCACATTGCGCACACCCACGGCGGAAATCATACCGTACAGCACCATGGACACCCCGCCCATGGTGGCAGTAGGCATGGCGGAGACCAGGGCGGCAAACTTGGGGGAGAAGGAAAACAGGATGGCAAGACCGGCGGCAATGCGGATGACACGGGGGTCATAAACCTTGCTGAGGGCCAGCACACCGGTGTTCTCACCGTAGGTGGTGTTGGCAGGAGCACCGAAGATAGAAGCCAGAGAGGTGGCCAGACCGTCGCCCAGGAGAGTGCGGTGGAAGCCGGGATTTTGGAGGTAGTTGCGCTCACAGGTGGAGGAAATGGCGCACATGTCGCCAATATGTTCCACCATGGTAGCCAGGGCCAGAGGCATAATGGTCACTGCGGCGGTGAGGAGCAGGCCGGTATCCAAGTCGGGACGGCTGAACAGGCCAAAGAGAGTATCCTCAAACCGGAAGGGCAGGCCGATCCAGGCCGCATCGGCCAGAGCCTGAAGCTTGGCCGAGTCCATGGTATGCATACCGGTGATCTGGCAAATAACGGCCACAGCGTAGGAACCTACCACACCCAGAAGGATGGGGATGATCTTCACCATACCCTTACCCCAGATGTTGCAGCCCACCACAATGGCGATGGCAATGAGGGCGATGGCCCAGTTGTCCCGGCAGTTGGTGATGGCGGTGGAGGAGAGGGTCAGACCGATACAAATAATGACCGGACCGGTGACAATGGGCGGGAAGAAACGCATAACCTTCTTCGTACCGAAGATTTTAAAGAGCGCGGACAGGATCACATACATAAGGCCCGCCAGCATAACGCCGAAGCAGGCATAGGGCAGCATCTCATTGTTGGGGGTGCCATCCTCCAGCATGGGGGCCACAGCGGCATACCCACCGATGAAGGCGAAGGAGGAACCCAGGAAGGCGGGCACCATCCGCTTCGTTAAAAGGTGGAACAGCAAAGTGCCCAGACCCGCAAACAACAGGGTAGCGGACACGGAAAGCCCGGTAAGGGCGGGGACCAGCACCGTGGCGCCAAACATGGCGAACATATGCTGCACGCCCAGGATGAACATCTTCGGCCGGCCCAGCTGCCGGGCGTCATAGATGCCTTCGTTCTGATTCATTTTCATTTCTCCCTTCTCTAACACGCATAAAAAAAGACAATCACCATGTGATTGTCACCACTCCACGAAAAAAGGAAACACTGACCCGGACCCTGTGCCCAGCCGTGCGGACAATTTGGTCATGGCGTCCTCCCCCTTTCATGTTCCGAAGTATCATACCAGAACTTTCCCCCGGACGCAAGAGGAAATTTCATCATTTTTCAACTTTTCTCGCCCGCACGGGAGGGGGACTCAGTCCTCCCCCTCCAGCTCCCGTGCCTTTTGGGCCAGATGTTCCAAAGTCGTGCGGTCAAAGTAGTCCTGAATAAGACCGTTGAGCTCCCGCCACATGGGCAATGTGGGACACTTTTCTCCCCGAGGACAGCCGGCCTCCCCGAGTCCCTGGCAGGACACGGGAGAAAGGGCATTCTCCGTGGCCCGCAAAATCTCTCCCGCGGTACACTCCCGTGCGGGCTTGGACAGCTGATAGCCGCCCCCCTTTCCGCGCACGCCGGTGACAAGCCCTACCTGCACCAGCTTTTTCATAATGGCTTCCAAATATTTTTCCGAAATGTCCTGGCGGCGGGCCACATCCTTCAGGGCCACATAGCCCTGCCCCTCCCGCTGGGCCAGCTCAATCATCACCCGCAGGGCATACCGGCCCTTGGTGGAGATCATCATGGGCCACCCCTCCTTTCATTCATTAAACCTATTATAACAGGGGGTTTCTCCTTTTGCAACCCTCTCCCCCTTGCAAAATCCACCCTTTGGGCCTATAATGTATGCTGTATTGTTATCATTTTCCTCCAGGAGGATTTCTATGTTCATGGATCAACTGAGCCGTTCCCTGTGGCAAAAAGCCGGCCCCAACCGCCGCGCCGCCTTCTTTGGCTGCTTTGCGGCAGGGTATCTGGGGCACCTTTACGCTTTTACCAACTTAATTCCCAATTCCGACGGACTGAGCCGGGTCTTCGACCCCCAGCAGATGACCGTCTCCGGGCGGTGGTTTCTTCACTACGCCTCTTCCCTCAACGATTTCACCCAGATGCCTGCCCTCATTGGGCTTTTGTCGGTGCTCTTTCTGTCTCTGGCCGCCGCTTTGGCCGTAGATGTGCTGGAGCTTCGCAGCCGCACCCTCTCCGCTCTCACCGGGGCGGTAATGGCCCTTTTCCCCTGCGTAGGGTATACGTTCCTCTATCTGTTTACCGCCTCGGCTTACTGCCTGGCCATTTTCCTGGCCGTCCTGTCTGTGTGGCTGGCCCGGAAAGGCCGGGTTCGGTGGCTGCTTGGGGCCGTGACCCTGGCCCTGGCCATGGGCACCTATCAGGCCTACGCCACTGTGGCCATTGCACTGTCTTTGCTGGTGGTGCTGGGCCGGGTACTGGACAAGGGGAGCTCCTTCCGGGACACCCTGAACCTGGGGCTTCGTCTGGTAGGTTACCTGGCAGTGGGCGCGGTACTCTACTATGTGATCTTGCTGGTTTTTTTAAAGGTAAAGGATCTGGAGCTGCTCTCCTACCTGGGGATGGACGCCGCAGCGGAGGGCTTCCCCTTCCTTCAGCTTCCCAGCCTCATCCTGGAGTGCTATAAACAAGCCATCGCCTTTTTCTTTCTTCCCGGCTCGGCAAACGGCTTTGCTAACTGGTTTCTGGTCCTCCTGGACCTTTTTGCTCTGGCTCTGGGGCTTTTGGCTCTGTGGGCGGTATTTTCCCAACGCAGACTTTTTTCGGAGAAGTGGCGGCCCATCGGCGCTCTGGCGCTGCTGGCTCTGCTGCCTCTGGGCATGAACTTCATGCAGGTATTGAGCCCCTACTCTGCCCCCACCCCCCTTATGAAGTATGCCTTTGTGTCTGTTTACCTGTTGGTTTTTCTCGCCTTGGACCGGGCGGACACATTGGAGCATTTGGGAAAGCTGCGCCTTCTTCTCCCCGCCGGAGCCGTGTGGTGTGCGCTTCTGCTTCTCTTCTGCCTGAATACCAATAACTTGCTTTATACTGCCTCCGCCCAGGCCCACCGGGCCACAGAGAGCTACGCCACCCGGCTGCTGGGGCGGATCGAGAGCTGTGAGGGATATGAACCGGGGATGGAGATCGCCATTGTGGGGGCCGTCCCCGCCGATCAGATTCAGTCGGACATCCCCAGCTATCTCCAGGTGGACCACTACAGCGTACCCATCCACTCGGTCCTCCCGCTCAACAAACACATCTACTACTACCTGAACAGCTGGCTGAGCTTCCCGGTGGAAGAGCCCTCGGAGGAGACCATGATTTCCATCTCGGACTCCGCCGCTTTCCAGGCCATGCCTCTCTACCCCGCCCAGGGCAGCGTCCAGGTGCTGAACGGCCGGGTCGTGGTGCGCATGGGGGAGGAATATACCCCCAAGTCCGACTATGAGCTGGCCTATGAAAACAGGAGATAACGCCTATGCAGGACACAACGAAACAATCTTTGCTTTCGGTCGTCCTCCCCGCCTATAACGAGGAGGCCTCCGTTCCACGCGCAGCTCAGGTCATCTGTTCCCTTCTGGCAGAAGCAAACATCCGCCACGAGATCATTTTTATTGACGACGGCTCTAAAGACGGCACCTGGGCAGCCATTCAAGCCCAGACCGCCCGCCATCCCCAGGTACGCGGCGTACGCTTCTCCCGAAACTTCGGCAAGGAAGCGGCTATCTTCGCCGGTCTGGCCCAGGGGCGCGGGGACTGTGTGGTGGTTTTGGACTGTGACCTGCAGCACCCCCCGGAGAAAATCGTTGAGATGTACCGTCTTTGGGAACAGGGTTATCAAGTGGTGGAGGGAGTCAAGGTAAGCCGCGGCAAGGAGAGCCCCTTGCACACTCTGGCCGCAAAAACCTTTTACTCGCTGATCAGTAACGCCACGGGCATCGACATGTCCCGTGCCTCGGACTTTAAGCTTCTGGACCGCAGAGCGGTAGATACCCTGCTGGCCATGCGGGAGAAAAATGCCTTTTTCCGGGCATTGTCCTCCTGGATCGGCTTCTCCACCGCTCAGGTGGAATTTGAGGTCCAACCACGGCTGGAGGGAGCATCCAAGTGGTCCCTGCGCAGTCTCATCCGGTATGCGCTGGTGAACCTCACCTCCTTCTCCGCCGCGCCGCTGCAGCTCATCACCCTGCTGGGGCTGGTGGTGTTTGTCTGTTCAGTGGGGCTGGGGCTCTGGTCCTTGTGGGAAAAGCTCTCTGGACAGGCCCTGGAGGGCTTTACCACCGTCATCCTCCTGCAGCTCATCATCGGCAGTGTGCTGATGATCTGCCTGGGGATCATCGGCTACTATGTGGCCAGAATCTATGAGGAGATCAAGGACCGGCCCCGGTATATCGTGGCCGACCTCTGCGAGGACAAGACCAATGATGGACAAGCTGAAACAGATCTTTGATCCCACCTTTTTCCGCTTTATCCTGGTGGGCATTGTAAACACCCTGGTAGGCTATGGGGTCATGTTCGGCCTCTATAACCTGGCTGGACTGCACACCTGGGGAGACGCCGGGTACTGGATTTCTTCCGCAGCCAACTACGTGGTAGGAAGTATCGTAAGCTTTTTTCTCAACAAGCATTTCACCTTCCGCAGTCGAGAGACGGGAGCCGGGGTTGTAGCCCGGTTCATCGTCAACATCTCCGTGTGCTGGCTGCTGGCCTATGGCCTAGCCCAGCCGGTGATGGAACAGCTGCTGGGCGGGCTGGGACTCAGCGGACAGCTTCAGGGAAACCTCACCATGCTGGCGGGCTCCGGCCTCTTCGTGGTACTCAATTACCTGGGCCAGCGTTTCTTTGCCTTCCGGACTCCAAAATCCAAATAAAATTAAGCTGCCCGAACCGGAAGCGGTTCGGGCAGCTTATTACTTGGCAGGTTTTTTCTTACTCAGTACAAAATCCAGAGTGATGAGCACTGCGCACCAAAGCAGCAAAAGTCCCAGCACCAGAATGGCACAGTTGCGGAAAAAATCCTGGGGCAGGATCAGAATCACCGGGTCGGTCTGCCAGTCAAAGATCCAGTTGTCCTTTCCCGGAAAAAACAGCGTATGAAAAATCACAAAGGCCCGGTTAAAGTCCAAGGAAGCCAAACCCCCGATCAAAAGGAAGGCACCTCCCAGTCCGGCCGCCCCCCAAAAGCCCGGTCCCCGTCCCAAAAAGCGCTGTGGACGGAGCCTTTTCCAGCGGGCAAAGAGCAGCAGCGCCGCCAGTGCAGTCAGTGAGAATCCCAGTACCCGCAGATCCAGCAGGAACAGCTTGCGTACATCCGCAAAGTGACTGGCTCCGGACTCAGAAAAGGGCAGAAGGCCAGCAGAGAAGGTATCGGTCTTTCCAGTACAGTAGTCCAGAACTTGATCATAGGCTTCCCGAATGGTCGGTTCGTTGAGTCCTGTATATTCCTCCAGTCCCAGGGGACCGATCTGGGCATAATAGAAGCCCCGGTAGAGAATGGGCACGGCAATGGAGGCCGACAGCACCCCCAGGGCCAGCAGGACCGCACAGGCAAAGGACAATACTTTACTGGATTTCACAACAACATACCCCACTTTGATATTCTTCTGTTCATCATACCACAGTTTTTCCCAGCGGGCAAACAAAAAGCGGACCCGACCAAATCGGGTCCGCTTTTACAAATTGGACTGGAAATCAGACGTTGGCCTTCTTCTTGAAGAAGATGGTGATCACGCCCTCCACAGCCAGCACGATGGCCAGCACGAAGAGCAGAGTGCCCAGGATGGCCTGCGCGTAGGGGCCCCAGTCAAAGGCACCCGCGGCATCCAGCGGCATACCGCCAGCCCTGGCAATCTCCCCCACCTTGGTGGTCACAGTCTGGAACAGGGACACCAGAGTGACCAACAGCATAAAGGCCATGGGGAAGTAGAACATCTTGTTGTTGCGGCCAATGTTGCCCAGCCAGGCACACACAGTCAGCAGAGCCAGAGCAGCCAGCAGCTGGTTGGCAGCACCAAACAGAGGCCAGATCTTGCCGTAGCCGGTCATACCCAGGCCCACACCCAGCACCACGGTGATGGCAGTGGCCACCACAGGATTGGTGAGAACGGCCTTGAAGCCGGTGGCATCCTTATAGGTCTCGCCGGGCTTCAGCCAGAACTCCTGGAACATATACCGGGCCAGACGGGTGGCGGTATCCAGAGAGGTCAGGCAGAACACGGAAACGGTCAGCACCAGCAGGGAGGCAATGGTAGCCTGGGTGCCGGCCAGACCGGGGATGGAAGCAACCATCCGGGAAATACCGGTGGCAAAGACCTGAGTAGGCACCCGGATGTCGCCGGCGGCGTACTCGGTCCAGATGAAGGACACAGCAGCCAGAGAGATCAGGGCCAGGGCGCACTCGATCAGCATACCGCCGTAGGCGATGGGCTTGGCGTCACGCTCGTGGTCCAGCTGCTTGGCGGTAGTGCCGGAGCCCACCAGGGAGTGGAAGCCGGAAATAGCACCGCAGGCGATGGTGACAAACAGAGCGGGGAACATATAGCCCAGGGTGGTATAGGGGTCCTTCCAAGCGGTGAAGGCGGGCATATCCATGTGGGCGGCGTCCGCACCGGTGAGGCCGGCGCCGATGACGCCCACAGCGGCGATGATCATCATGGCGTACAGCAGGAAGGAGCTGAGATAGTCACGGGGCTGCAGCAGGATCCACACGGGAGCCACGGAAGCAACCAGGATGTAAGCGCCGATGATCCACATCCAGGCGGAGCTGCTCAGGTAGATGGGATGCCACTTCAGGCCGACATACAGGCAGATCACGATACCGATCACGCCGGCAATGGTAGCCACGGACAGGGGGGCGCCCTTCCGATAGACAAAGAAACCGAACAGGATGGCCATCACGATGAACAGCAGGGAGATCATAGCCACAGAGGCGTTAGTCTCATTCAGGGAACCGTCGGTGTTGAAGCCCACGAAAGTGCTGGCCACGATGGAAGCGAAAGCGGCCACCACCAGCACCAGGGTCAGGTAAGAAAAGATCAAAAACAGCTTCTTGGCCCGGTCGCCGATGTTCAGAGCGACCACCTCACCCAGGGACTGGCCCTTGTGGCGGATGGAGGCGAACAAAGCGCCATAGTCGTGGACGGCACCGAAGAAGATGCCGCCGATCAAAACCCACAGCACCACAGGCACCCAGCCGAACACAGCAGCCTGGATGGGGCCGTTGATGGGGCCGGCGCCGGCGATGGAGGAAAAGTGGTGTCCCATCAGCACGGGGGCCTTGGCGGGGACATAGTCCATACCGTCCTCCAGCTCATGGGCGGGGGTGACCTTGGAGTCGTCAACGCCCCACTGCTTGGCAAGCCATCCGCCGTAGAAAATGTATCCTGCGACCAGAATGATAATGCCAACGATTACAACAAGCATTGCATTCATTGAGTTTTCTCCTCTCCTTTATAGTTAGCAATGATGCGTTCCACCAGGCGCTTGAGGTCTTTCTCCAGGACCTTTCCCGCCCGATTGGTGGAAATCTCGCCTGTGGACAAGTCCACGGCGGCTATACGAAACTCCATCCATCCATGGAGCGATAGCTTAAATTCCCGGCGCTTTTTCAGCTTTTTCAGCTGCTGCAGAGTCCGGGGGGCGGCACTCTCATAGAGAACCACCGCAGTCAAATAGGTACTCATATGCTGGGAATGGGGCTTGATCCGTGGTTCTCCATCGGAGAGAACCTGAGCAAAGATCTTTTCCCCGCTCCCCTCCTCCAGCTGCTCGACTTCCCACAGGTAGAGGTACTCGTGACTTTCCGCCGCCCACAGCTCTGCCTTCTTGCTCAGCACATATTGGCTCTCTCGGGAGTGATAGGCACAAAGGGCCTTCAGCGGGCCCTCCCCTGGGATCTCCTCCACGTCATAATAGGCGGAGTAGGCCCCGATCAGGCCCCGGACAACAGCTTGGCTCAACTGGGACACACGCGTTCCTCGCTTTCCTGTAAAAGGCCGCCAAAAACTCCAGCGGCAAAGATGTGAACAAACTGTGAAGTTCCGACTTATTATAGCAGAAGAAGCCTATTCTGACAAGGAAATTCCTATGTCATTCATACAAAAAGGCACTTTATCTGGAAAAATTTTTTATGTTATTTTTATAGTTTTCTTCCATTTCCTCCCACATTGACAACCTCCAAGGATTTCAATATAATCAAGGCAACACAGTCTGCCTTAAAGGAGATACCACCATGTCTGTTCGACTCTCCCGACTGTGGGAGCGCTGGAGGCCCCTGGCCGCCCCCTCCCTGTTCTTTTTCGCAGTCATCTATTACGAGGAGATCTCATTAAAGCTTTTCTGCTTCGGCTCCCTCACCATTCCGGGGGTGCTGTTCACGCTGCTCTTCTCTTTGCCCTGCGCCTTGCTGCTAGGACTTTTGTGCGGCAGCGTATCCCCCCGGCGGGGACGGGCACTGCTGGTCCTGTGCACCCTGATCCTCTCTTTGTGGCTGGGGGCGCAGACCGTCTATTACCGCCTGTTTAAAACCTTCCTGACCATCTTCTCTCTGACCAAAATGGCTATGGTGGCAGGAGCCTTTGGAGATATGGCCGTGGGGGAGGTGCTGGTCAACTGGTTTCCGGTGGTGGTAATGGCTATTCCTCCGGTCCTGTCCTTCTGGCTGCGGGAGCGGATCATTTCTCCCCGTCCGCACTCCAAAGGACTGGGCCTTCGCTGGGCGATGCTGGCCGCTTTCATTCAGCTTTTATCCATGGGCCTTGTGATGCTGTGCGGCGGCGGAGTCATGTCTCTGCGGTACATCTATTTTCAAACCGCCACCCCCGAGCTGGAGACTCAGTACTTTGGCGCGCTTACCCAAACCCAGTTGGAGCTGCGCCGTGTGCTCTTCGGCATTGACCCTGACCAGGAGCTGGAGCCCGGCTCAGATGCCCCCAGCCCAGATGGCAGCCAGGGAAAAGATGATGGGAATTCTATCCCGGCTTTTGCCCCCGAGGGAGTACACACTCTCCCCATCGACTTTGACACCATCATTGCCCAAGAGACGGACGAGGGGCTCCTTCAGGCTCACCAGTGGTTCTCCCAGCGTACCCCCACCCCGGAAAACCAGTGGACCGGCTACTTTGAAGGGAAAAACCTCATCTGGATCGTGGCCGAGGGCTTTTCCACTTTGGCTATGGATCCCCAGCGCACCCCTACCCTTTGGAAGCTGTCTCACCAGGGTTTTGTCTTTGAGAATTTCTACACGCCCCTGTGGGGAGTATCCACCTCGGACGGAGAATATGTGACAACCACCGGCCTGATCCCAAAATCCGGCGTGTGGAGCTACTCCCTGTCTTCGGAAAACTACATGCCCTTTGCTCTGGGCAACCAGTTCCGGAAAGAAGGCTACCGGACCATGGCCTTCCATGATTACCTGTACGATTACTATGACCGCAACCTCTCCCACCCCAACATGGGCTACGAGTACTACGCCATCGGCCAGGGGCTCAATATGGATTGGGGCGGCCAGTTCCCTCCCTCCGACCTGGAGATGATGGAGGAAATCGTCCCCATGTTCATTGACGAAGACCAGTTCATGGTCTACTGTCTGACGGTAAGCGGCCACCTGAATTATAATCTGGAAGAAAACGCCATGGCCGCCCGGCACTGGAGCAAAGTGGAGGATCTGCCTTACAGCGAAGCGGTCAAATGCTATCTGGCCAGTCAGATGGAGCTGGAACTGGCGATGGAGCGGCTTTTGAACCAGTTGGAAGCGGCTGGAAAGCTGGAAGACACCGTAATTGTCCTCTCTGCCGACCACTACCCCTACGGGCTCACCGATGCGGAATACAGCGAGCTGCTGGGGCACCCTGTAGACCCGGTGTTTGAGATCTACGAAAACACCCTGATCGTCTGGAACAGTGAAATGGAAGAGCCGGTGTATGTGGACAAGTATTGCTCCAGTCTGGACGTGATGCCCACCCTCTCTAACCTTTTCGGGCTGGAATACGACTCCCGGCTTATTATGGGCACCGATATTCTCTCTGATCAAGAGCCTCTGGTGATCTTTGCCAATTATAGTTTTATCAGCGAAACCGGCTACTATAACTCCACCACCGACGAGTTTACCCGCTGGGACGGAGCCGAGCCCGATGCGGAGACAGTGGCCAATCTCATCGCTGAGGTACAAAACCGCGTTGCCTACTCCTCCACCATTCTGGACACCGATTACTACCGTATCCTTTTCAACTACGACTACTATCAGCTCATGGAGAAGGGCCCGGCTGGATTGCTGAGCCTGCCTCTCACCCCCTAAGAACGCCCTTTGAGAAGTTCACCGCCCCAGGCAGCGAACAAGTAATCTTCCAAAAACAGCCCCGCTGCTGTTTGGAACATGCCAAAAGGCCCGCCGAAAACGGCGGGCCTTTTGGCATAAAAGAGAGGGAGGTGAAGAAATGAATATATGCAAACCGTCCGAAAACGGGCGGGAGCCTTTGGTCTGCCGCCCCGTGGCGATACAGCGGCGGCGGCAGTGAGACGCATACCCTCTGCGTCAAGAGGTCGGTTCACAGCCCCGGGAGAAAAGGGCTATTTCCCGTGATCCGGTATTCGCGCGGGTGCCGGATCGTCCCCCCGCGGCCTGTGCCACGGGAAAGGAGGAAAACAGATCAGATCTTTGATCTGTCCATAGCTTACCATAGTGCCCCAGGGGAATCTTCACCAAATCTGGAATTTTCCATGAACATTATGTGAACCGTTCGAAACAATTTCTAACCTGTCCGCCCAGAGAAAACATCTTCTCAAAATGTGTCTTACATCTGGTGGCTCTCTCCCTTCATGCGCATCTCCAGGGGATCGGCCATGGGGTCCTGGGCACTGCGCTTCGGGTCGGTAGGACCGGCCACAGGGGCGGAGCTTTTCCGCTTTTTCCCTTGGCAGCCCTTCGCTTCCTTTGCTCTGCTCACGGTGCTCACCTCCTTTCCTCGTTTTTCCTAGTATGGGTAGGAACGGACAAAAAAATCCGCGCGGAAATCATTCCGCGCGGATTTTTTAAACAGCTCAAATACCCAGCTCGATCCACAGGTCGTTATAGAGGGCCAGGGTCTCAGCGGGAAGGTTCTCATACATGGAGCAGCGAGCCAGAACGTCCTTGGGGGCGGCCATGATCTCGTACAGCTCCTGATCCAGAGGCTCCCCGTAGGTCTCCTCGTAGTAGGCGGGGTACTTCTCCAGTGCCTCTGCGTTGGGAGAGGCGTACCAGATGTAATCCATGTTGGCCAGGTTGGAATCAGTGGAAGCGATGAAGTTGATCCACTCGTGGGCCTCGTCCACATTCTTAGCGTTCTTCAGCAAGCACATGGCATCCACAAACCAGTTAGAACCCTCCTCAGGAATGCAGAAGGCCAGATCGGGATTATTCTCATGCATGCTGAGGAAGTCACCGGCATAATAGGTGGCGATAGCCAGGTTGCCGCGCTCCATGATCTGGAAGACCTCATCCATGCCCTGGCCGTCATAGACGCCGCGGGCCTTGGCATCGGCCACCAGCTTGGCTGCTTCCCGGATCTGAGCCTCATCGGTGGTATTCACGTCATAGCCCAGATAGTAGAGGGCCATGCCGAAGGCGTCACGGGAGTTGTCGATGAGCAGGATGTTTCCGGCATACTCATCGGAGAACATGACCTCCCAGCTGGTAATGGGCTCGTCCACCATGGTGGTGTTGTAGATGATGCCCAGGGTACCCCAGGTGTAGGGGACGGTATACTCGTTGTTGGGATCGAAAGACAAACCCTTGTACTGCTCGTCGATCTTTTCATAGTTGGGGATCTTGCTGTAGTCCAGAGGCTGGAGCATATCCTCAGAGATCAGACGGGCGATCATATAGTCAGAGGGGACGATGACATCATAGTTCACGCCGCCGGACTGGAGCAGAGAATAGAGCTCCTCGTTGGAAGGGGCGGTGTTGTAATTGACCTTGATGCCGGTCTCCTGCTCAAATTTATCAATGAGACTCTCATCAATATACTCGCCCCAGCTGCACACATTAACCTCACGTTTACTTCCTGTGGTGCTGCTGCTGTTATTGCCTGCGGTGCTGCCGCTGCCGGCGGTAAAGGACATGCTTCCGCTGGTGGACTCCTCCATGGCGCATCCGGACAGGAACAGGCCCAAAGCCAGAGAACAGGCCAGGGTCAAGGCAGTGATTTTTTTCAATTGATCATTCCTCCAGTATTTGGTTGATTTTCTATCTCCACGCCCTTTGGGCGATGGGACCACATTATGTTCCGGCCGTCTGCCACTTTTCCAAACGCCATTCCCGGACATTGATGATGATGAGCAGCACCAGCACCACCCCAAAGAGCAGGGTGGACACGGCGTTGAGCTCGGGACTCACACGCTTGCGCACCATGCCATAGATCTCAATGGACAAGGTGGAGGCGGAGCCGGCGGTAAAGTAGGAAATAACGAAATCGTCCACGCTCATGGTGAAGGCAATGAGGGCACCGGAAACAATGCCGGGCTTGATCTCAGGTATCACCACTTTGCGGAAGGCCTGCATCCAGGTGCAGCCCAAGTCCTGTGCCGCATCGATGAGACTGCGGTCCATCTGCCGCAGCTTGGGCAGCACGTTGAGAATCACATAGGGGATATCAAAGGAGATATGGGCCAGCAGCAGGGTGGTAAAGCCCATGTTGACCTCACCCATACGGGGAAGGGTGCGGCGGAAATTCTCCTCCAGATAGGTCACAAACCCATTCCACCCCTCCACAACCACGCCATTCCACCCGGCGATGACAGTCACAAAGAAGATGCACAATGCCACACCGGTAACGATATCCGCATTCATAATGGGAATATTATTCACTGTCAAAATGGGATCACGCCAGCGCCGGCGCATGCCGAACAGGCCCACCGCGGTGAAGGTTCCCACCACGGTGGAGATAGCGGTAGCCAGGACAGAAACCAGAAGGGTATTGTATACCGCCCCCATGATCTGCCGGTCCCGGAACAGCTCCTCATACCACCGCAGAGAAAATCCCTGCCAGACCACATTACTGTTGGCATCGTTAAAGGAAAACACTACCAGCAGCAAAATAGGCGCATAAAGGAACAGAAAAATGAGGGCCATGTAAAAACGGCTTCCAATGCGGTAACGTCTCATAGCATCACCGCCTGTTCCTCGCCCTCGCCAAAGTGGTTCATAACCACCATACAGACAATGACGATAATCATCATGACCAGGGCGATCGCACTGCCCAGATAGGGGTTATAGGCTCCGCCCAAAAACTGCTGCTCAATGAGGTTGCCCAACAGCATCTGGTTATTACCGCCCAGCATACGGGAAATAGCAAAGGTGGACACCGAGGGGACAAACACCATGGTCACTCCAGACAGCACTCCGGGCAGGGACAGGGGAAAGATGACCTTTCGGAACACCTGGGCGGAGTTGGCTCCCAGGTCCCGTGCGGCCTCCAGCAGGGAGTGGTCCAGCTTGATAATGACCGAATAAATGGGCAGGACCATAAAGGGCAGGTAGTTATACACCATGCCCAGCACCACTGCTCCCTGGGTGCGGATCATGCGGAAGTAAGTGAGGTCGGTCCCAAAAATGCGGTTGATGAGGTCAAAGAGACCGATAGCCTCAAAAAAGTTATTGAGAATACCATTATTTTCCAAAATGGCCATCCACGCGTAGGTGCGCAGCAAGAAGTTCACCCACATGGGCAGCATGATGAGCACCATGGCCATGCGCTGAAAACCGGGGCCCTCCTTAGCCATCACATAGGCCAGGGGATAGCCCAGCAGCAGGCAGACGATGGTAGCCACCAGGGCCAGCTGGAAGGAACGGGCAAAAATCACCGTATAGGTGCCCATTCTGGCAAAGTTGTCCAGCGTAAAGATCTCTGTAATGGGAATCTCACCCCACTGGGCCAGACCCTCGGCCGTGGTAAAGGCATAGAACACCACCATAATGATGGGGGCCACCACCACCAGGGCCATCCACAGCACATAGGGGGCGGACAGCCAGGCAATCTTATTCTTCATTTCCGCCCTCCTGCTCCTCCTCTTCCGGGTCAATGGAGGCGTCGCTGATCTCCTCATACTCCTCAGAATAGGAGGAATAGTCACCGAACATGCCGGAGTAATGGCTCTTCTTCATGACGTGGATTCCGTCCGGGTCGATTTTAATGCCGATACGGCTGTCTACGGGGCAGAAATCGGTGGTCTGAATAAGCCACTTAAAGCCGTAGAAGTCCACGATGGTGTCATAGTGGACCCCCTTGAAGGTAACCGAAGTGACCGTGCCCTTGAGCTGCCCCTCGTTTTCCGGGACGATGTCCACGTCCTCAGGGCGGATGACCACGTCCACAGGCTCGTCCTTCTCAAAGCCGCTGTCCAGACACTTGAACTTCCGGTTGAAGATCTCCACCACTCCGTCATCACGCATGATACCATCGAGAATGTTGGACTCCCCAATGAAGTCGGCCACAAAGGCGTTTTTAGGCTCATTATAAATATCCTCAGGGGTGCCGATCTGCTGGATCTTGCCCGCATCCATGACCACCACCGTGTCGGACATGGCAAGGGCCTCCTCCTGGTCATGGGTCACATAGATAAAGGTGATCTCCATGGCCTTTTGGATGCGCTTGAGCTCGTTTTGCATATCTTTGCGGAGCTTCAGGTCCAACGCGCCCAGGGGCTCGTCCAGCAAAAGGACCTTCGGCCGGTTCACCAGCGCCCGTGCAATGGCTACACGCTGCTGCTGACCGCCGGAGAGCTGGGAGATGTGCCGCTTTTCAAAGCCCCGGAGGTTCACGACCTCCAGCATCTCCATCACCCGCTGGTGGATCTCCTGCTCACTGAGCTTGACCTTTTTGCCCTTCTCGTCGGTCTTGCCCAGACGAAGGCCAAAGGCGATGTTCTCATATACATTTAAATGCGGGAACAGAGCGTACTTCTGAAAAACGGTGTTTACTGCCCGTTTATGCGGCGGGACAGCATTAATCCTCACACCGTCAAAAAATACGTCGCCAGAGGTGGGCGTCTGAAAACCACCGATGATTCGGAGTGTGGTTGTCTTGCCGCACCCGCTGGGACCCAGCAGTGTGAGGAATTCCTTATCGTTAATATACAAATTGATGCCATCCAGCACCACCTCGCCATCAAAGGCCATGGTGCAGTTGGACAGACGGATAAGCTCCTTGGACATGCGCGCTTCCCCCTTTAATTGCTTTGTAACCTTGTCAGCTCCCTCGATTTATTCACCCGGGTCGGCGCTCACTTCCCAAAGAGCGTCCGGGGGGCCGGGCTTTCACGGATAGCGAGATACACTATATCTGACTGTACCCCAAATGTCAATGATTTTCCCCAAATTTTTCCCACAATTTCACCCCCATTTTACCCCCGGTTTTCCGTATGTTTGAGAAACGGGAGATGGGGGGCTCCCATCTCCCGTTTTCTTCCTCTTTTTTAAAAAAAGCTTACTTCAAAGTGAGGTAAGTAACCCTTCCCATTCCCCGCTCGTCCAACCGGACCAGGCGGTGGGAAGCCCCCTCCTCACCCAGGGTATAGGCACTGCGCTTGACCGCTCCCAGGCGGTCTGTTTCGGACACCAGAACCCACACGGCTCTCTGAGGCCGCTCCAAGGTGAGGCCCTCCTCCCCAATTTCTTCCATGGGGATGGTGTGCTCCATCACCTGCTGGTTTGCCCCATCAAACCAGGTGACGGAAAACTCCCGGACCCGCTCCACCGACTCCATGGACACCGACACCTCAAAGGAGGTGGTCTGCTCCTCTCCGTCCACCGTCTCGGTGTAGGCCGTCTTGGTGGAAACGGTAAAGCCGCCTATGCCTCCGTAGCTGTTGCCGCCGTCCTCCAGATAGACGGTGCCGTCCTTCATCTGATAGACCGGATAGGCCGTCCAGCCATAGTCGTAGTTCTCGGTGTTCCAGCTGGTGGCATCCACCGGGGGCCCGAAGTATACCGTGCCGCTGACAGAGGTTTCCATATCCCCTACCTTGGTGTGCACATCCGCCATGTCGGTATAGCCGGTATAGTGCTTTCCGCCCTCCAGGTCCTGGACGGCACAAAAACAGTTGAAGCCCTCCCGGCCTGGGAACACATAGCGGCTTTTCGCCTCGTCATATTCCCCGATGAGGATCTTTTTGCTAAAGGCCACCGTCCCCAGGCCGTCCACCTTCACATAATCCGGCCCATAGTCCACCCAGCCGGAGTAGTCCCGTGTGATCTCTTCCCACTCCCCGGGCAGGCGTTCAAAGACCAGCTGGTAGCCGATAAACTTGTCCTCCTCCACCGCCTTCCGCTCCGGCTGGGCCAGCTTTCCTCCCGTTGCGTCCACCGCCAGGGCAAGCACGCCGCAGATCAGGACCACCAGCAACACCCGTGGCCACTTCTTATTCCAAAGGTTCTTCATCGCCGTCCTCCAATCGTCCGTCAAAGCGCAGGATGTCCCCCACGTCACAGTTCAAATAGTAGCAGATTTTGTTGATGGTGTGAAAGCGTACGCCGCTGGCCTTCCCCGAGCGAAGGATGGATAAATTGGCCTCGGTGATGCCCACCTTGGCGCACAGCTCCTTGGAGGTCATCCCCCGCTCCTTTAAAATCTCCCCCAGCATGACCCGGATGGCCATAGTCCCACTTCCTTATATGATAGAGTCACTGTCCTTCTGCAGTTCCCGCCCCCGCTGAAGCAGACGGCACAGGAGCATAAGCCCCGCTGAGAGCATCAGGGAGAAGAGGGGCATCGTCAGGGAGAAGTGGGTGGCGTGCAGCTGCTCCAGCAGGGCCAGCTGAATAAGGTTTCCCGACACCGCCAGCACCACGGTAGCCTGGGCCACCATGCGGCAGGCAAGAGCAGTGCGCTCACACAGCTCCACCCCTTCCTCCTCAAAGTCCAACCGGCCCAACACACGGGACAGGGAGGCCCCCCACACCATGGTCACTGCAGAGAGGATGCCCGGAGCAGCATTCAGCAGACACAACAGGCCGATCATCAGCGGAGTCAGGCTCCCCGGATCGGTGTTGTCCGCCACTACCTCCGCCCACTGTTGGGCCCCTTCCAGTACCTGGCTGCAGACAACGGCAAAGGCGGTCAGCGCTGCACAGACATAGAGCAGCGCCGCGAAGGCCCGTGCCAGCTTCTCTCGTGGAGCTCCCTCCAGGGACCGCAGCAGCCGCAGAGCCACAAAAGCAAGGGCCATAGAAAGGAGGGTCCAACCGGCAGCCACCGGGAAAAATTCCCGCACCATCCAGCCCATCTGGGTGGGGTTGACCAGCAGCCATAAGCTGGCCATCAACACCGGGGACATCAGTCCCAGCAGCCACTCGTCCGCCGCCCGGCGCTTCCCGTCCAGCAGGATCAACGCCACCAGAGGCAGAGCAGACACAAGCAGCACAAGCCCCCAAGCCGCCAGATTTCCCCAGAAGCCGGACAGGGACAGCCCCCGCAGCCCCTCTCCCAGGGCCAGCAGCGGAGCGGCCAGGCCTTTCACGCTCCAACTCCCTCCAAAAAGCATCAGTCCCCCGCACCCAAGACCCAGAGCCGCTCCGGCCGGGACCACCCAAAGTTTGTGTTTCATAGCGCCCTCCTAATTATCGCAAAACAATAATTTCATCTTGAGTGTATCAAGTAAATTATCGTTTGTCAATAATTTTCTGTTTAAAAAATGGGAGCCTTTTCAGGCTCCCATAGTCGGTTATTTCTCCAGATCCTTTAAAATCAGCAGCTTCAGGGCCTCTACCCCGGCGCGAATCGCCGCGGAAGTGTCGTGAGACTCCTTTTGATCCAGCCCCGCCTTCTCCCGCTCCTGGTTCCAGATCACATGGAACACGGAGCCGCAACGTGCCCGGCGGGCAGCGGCCACGGTAAAGAGGGCGGCAGATTCCATCTCGCTGGCCAATACCCCCAGCCGCTTCCAGGCCTCCCACTTCTCCAGCAGCTCTCCGCTCACGGGCATACGGCCGGGGGAATGCTGGCCATAAAAGGAGTCCTTACACTGGACTACCCCGGCATGCCAGGAAAGCCCCAGCCGCTGGCAGGCGGTGCTCAGGGCACAGGTCACCTGAAAGTCGGGGACAGCGGGCCACTCGATGGGGGCATATTCCCGGCTGGTCCCTTCCATACGCACCGCGCCGGTGGCCACCACCACGTCGCCGCTCTGCACCCCCAGCTCGATACCCCCGCAGGTACCCACCCGGATAAAGGTGTGCACTCCGATGTTGCACAGCTCCTCCATGGCAATGGCCGCAGAGGGGCCGCCAATGCCCGTGGACACTACGCTTACTTTCTCTCCCAAAAGCTTTCCTGTGTAGGTGGTGTACTCCCGGTTGGACTGAACATGCACAGGCTCGTCAAAGTACTTTGCAATGGCCTCACACCGTCCCGGATCTCCAGGGAGGATACAGTAGCGCCCGACCTCTCCCCGGGCACACTGGATATGGAACTGTCTGTCCCGCTGCTGTTCGTTCATGGCTCTGCCTCCTGTTTCTCCGCCCTAAGGGCGGGGATCTTGGTATGATCATATCACAAGTTTCTATTTTTCACAAGAATCCTTCCCATGTGTTTAGATCGCCTATGCATTTTGCGGGAATACTTGCATATAGAGAAGTCTTATTGTATAATAATGGTCACCCCATCGGCAAGCAACGGGATTTTATTCCCTTTTACCCCCTACTAGGAGGCATATCATGAAACGTTCCCTGCTTTTTCCCTGCATTCTATGTCTGCTCATTGGCCTACTGATCGGCGTGCTCGTCCCCATCGACTGGACTCCCGCAAAAACTACCACCGCCGACGTAGGTACTATGACCTTCACCACGTTAGAACCCTCAAGCTCGGGTTCCAGTTCCGGCTCGGCCTCGTCCGCTTCCGGAGCCAGTACCTCCACCCCCAGCGCCAGTGACAATTTCCCCCTGCTCAACACCGCCTGTATCGTGAATCAGGCTCTGCGCCAGAAGGACTACGCAACCGTGGCCAAATACATCCACCCCACTCGGGGCGTTACCTTCACGCCCTACTCCACGGTAAACTTTGACTCTGACCTCACCTTTACCTCCACCCAGGTACAGGACCTGGCCAAAGATAAAAACATATACACCTGGGGCTTTGAGGATGGCCGGGGCAATCCCATTAAAATGACCATGGAGCAATACTTTGCCCGGTACGTCTACAACATTGACTACACCCAGGCCTCCATGATCGGGGTGGATCAGATCATCACCGCCGGCAATGCTCTGGAAAATCTTACGGAAGAATATCCCGGCTGCCGCTTTGTTGACTTCTGCCTTCCTAGCGCCGACCCACACAACGACGGGCTGGACTGGTCCTCCTTGAAGCTAGTCTTTACTCTGGAGGATACAAACTGGCTGCTGGTCGGCATCGTCCACGGAGAGTGGACCATTTAACACATCATTACAATTTAATTTACAATAGAAAGGATTTCCTGAGACATGGACATCGTAATCGTAGGCTGTGGAAAGGTTGGCTTTTCCCTAGCCGAGCAGCTGGTGCTGGAGGAGCACAACATCACCATTGTGGACCAGAGTGAAGCAATCTTGCGCCGGGCAGGTGATCAGTTGGACGTGATGACCGTCCGGGGCAATGGTGTGTCCGTGGCCACGCTGCGGGAAGCCGGAGTTGACAGCGCTGACCTGCTGGTAGCCGCCACCAGCTCCGACGAGGTAAACATGGTGTGCTGCCTCACCGCCAAGAGCCTGGGAGCCAGCTATACCATTGCCCGCATCCGCAACCCCGAGTATACCAGCAGTCTGGCCGACCTGCGCCGCAACCTGAAGATCGACATGGTCATCAACCCGGAAAATGCCACTGCCATCGAAATTTTCCGTCTGCTGCGCTTCCCCGCCGCCGCCAATATCGAGACCTTCTGCCGCGGAAGAGTGGAGCTGATGGGTGTGCGTCTGCAGGAGGGGGATTTTCTGGTGGGCAAGCCCATCCACACCCTCTCTCCCCAGGTAAAAAAGCTCTCCCTGCTCTTTTGCGCTGCTGACCGGGACGGCAAGGTCTTTATTCCCAACGGCTCCTATGTCCCCCAGGAGGGTGACAAGCTCTATCTGGTAGGCCAGCCGGATGGGTTGGACCAGTTCTTCCATCTGCTCGGCCGCTATGCTCCAAAGGTGAAGCAGGTCTTTTTGGTCGGCGGAGGCAAGATTTCCATGTATCTGGCCAAGCTCCTCTCCTCCTCGGGCATCCGGTTCAAAATTGTGGAGCGCTGTGAGGAGCGCTGCCGGCTCATCAGCGAGCGCTTCCCCTCGGCTATGGTCATCTGCGGGGACGGCACTGATTCCGAAGTGCTGGATTCCGAAAACTTCTCCAACGCCGACGCTTTTGTAGCCCTTACCGACCGGGATGAGGACAACCTCATCATCTCCCTGTACGCCATGCAGAAGGGACTTCCCAAAGTGGTTACCAAGTGTAACCGCCAGAATTACGCAGGCATTGTCCGCTCGTTAGGTCTGGACAGCGTGGTCTCCCCCAAATTCATTACCGCTTCCCACATTCTCCACCGGGTGCGCGGGATGGAGAATTCCCAGGGCAGCGTCATGAACTCCCTGCACCGCATTGCAGACGGGTCCGCAGAGGCCATGGAATTTACCGTGGGACCAAACACGCACCATCTTGGCACGCCTCTGAAGGACCTGCGCCTCAAGCCCGAAGTATTGCTGGCTGTCATCGTCCGGGGCAGTGAGATCATTATCCCCGAGGGCTCCTCTTGTCTTCAGGAGGAAGATTCCGTGATCATCATCGCCCGCGGGGGCGGCATTTTGGATCTCAATGACATCTATGATGAGGATTCGGGCTTTATTGTGCCCTCAGGAGGCACCGGAGCATGAACATTAAGCTGGTCTTAAAGCTGGTGGGCCGGATTCTCCTGGTGGAAGCCGTGGCCCTGGTGCTGCCGCTGATGGTAGCCCTTTTATACCGGGAGGACCCCACCCCCTTTCTGCTGACCATTGCCATTGTGGCCGCCTGCGGACTGGGTTTGTCCGCCCTCCCCTGCCGCAGCCGGCAGTTCTTTACCCGTGAGGGTTTTATTTCCGTGGGTCTCATTTGGATTGTTACAGGCCTTGTAGGTTCCCTGCCATTCCTGTTCTGCGGCTACTTTGCCACTCCCATGGACTGTATCTTCGAGTCCTGCTCAGGCTTTACCACCACGGGAGCATCCATTCTCACAGACATTGAGTCTCTGCCTAAGGGTATCCTTTTCTGGCGCTCCTTTACCCACTGGCTGGGGGGCATGGGCGTACTGGTGCTGGCCACTGCCATTGTACCCACCATGGGCATCCGTTCCCACTACCTCACCCAGGCTGAGACCCCTGGCCCCGTTTTTTCCAAGCTGGTGCCCAAGCAGTCTCAGACCTCTAAAATTCTTTATAGCATGTACTTTGCCCTCACCGCACTGGAGATCATCTGTTTGAAGCTGGCGGGCATGCCTCTTTATGACTGCTTCATCCACGCCTTCTCTTCCGCGGGTACCGGCGGTTTCTCCAACCGAAACGCCAGCGTGGGGGCCTATGGCAGCGTAGCCATTGAGATGATCATCACCGTATTTATCCTGCTCTTCTCCCTGAACTTCGCTGTCTATTTTCTCCTGCTCACCCGGCGGTGGAAGGAAGCTCTGGAAAGCGATGAGCTTCGGTTCTTCCTCCTGGTGGTCTCCGGGGCCACTGTGCTCATCACCCTGGCCAACCTGGGCTTCTATTCCAGTGTGTGGGAGAGCCTGCGCTACACCGTGTTCCAAGTGGCCTCCATTATTTCCACCACCGGCTTTGCCACGGCGGATTATGTGCTCTGGCCCAAGTTCTCCCAGATGATTTTGATCCTGCTGATGTTCTGCGGAGCCTGTGCCGGTTCCACCGGCGGCGGCATGAAGTGCTCCCGGATCCTCACCCTTCTGCGTTCCATTCGCCGGGACCTGCACCGCATCACCCACCCCCGCGCGGTGGAAGTGGTGAAGCTGGACGGCAAAGTAGTGGGTGAGGATACCCTCCACTCCCTGCTGGTCTTTGTGGGGGCCTATGTCCTTTTGGTCTTTGGGGCCGCCCTTATTATCTCCCTGGACGGCAACTCCTTTGCCGTCTCCTTCAGTGCCTCTCTCACCTGCGTGAGCAACGTGGGTCCCGGTCTGGAGGTCATCGGCCCCACAGGCAACTTCTCTGCATTCTCTTCCCTGTCCAAGGGCGTTATGTCCCTGTGCATGATCGCCGGACGGCTTGAGATTTTCCCCATTCTCATTCTCTTCAGCCCCACTGCCTGGCGCAGAACCTGAGTTTCTGTTTTTACAGCAAAACCGCCCCTCTCCAAAGGGGCGGTTTTTTCTGTTCAGACAGATATTGGATCGTTCCGGATTTCTCTTTTTATTTGAATGAAACGCGCTCAAACGACTTGATATTTTAAGGAACTAAATTATGTTCTTGCATTTCTTTTTTATTGTGGTAAAATATTCACATATAACCCCCGCAAAATCATAAAATATTTGGTCAATATCACTTCTGCATAGGTAAGGAGCGTGTAAAATCATGGATCAATTCTTCTGGATCGGACTTGCCGGAGCCCTGGCCGCCCTCCTCTTTGCTCTCTTCCAGAGCCGCAGGGTCCTCTCCTTCTCTGAGGGGAACGACACCATGAAAAAAATTGCCGCGGCCATTCGCCAAGGTGCGAACGCCTACTTACGTAACCAGTACGCCACCGTGGCCAAGGTCTTTTTTGTGGTCTTTCTCATTCTGTTGGCCCTGGCCTACTTCCAGATGCTCGACAACTGGTTTATCCCCTTCGCCTTTCTCACCGGCGGCATCTACTCCGCCCTGGCAGGCTTTGTGGGTATGAAGATCGCAACCTCTGCCAACGCCCGCACCGCCCAAGCCGCCAGCGAGAGCCTCAACAAGGGTCTCAATGTGGCCTTTTCCTCCGGCGCTGTCATGGGCTTCACGGTGGTGGGTCTGGGCCTTCTGGATATCTCTGTGTGGTTCCATATTCTGAAGTACATCGCCCACTTTGACGCCGCTAAAATCGCCCAGACGATGGTGATGTTCGGTATGGGTGCCTCCTTTATGGCCCTCTTCGCCCGTGTAGGCGGCGGCATCTTTACCAAGGCCGCAGATGTAGGCGCGGACCTGGTAGGCAAGGTGGAAGCCGGCATCCCGGAGGATGACCCCCGCAACCCCGCCACCATCGCCGACAACGTGGGCGACAACGTAGGCGACGTAGCCGGTATGGGCGCTGACCTCTACGAGAGCTATGTGGGTTCCATCCTGGCCACCTTCGCTCTGGGTGTGGCCGCCTATCCAGACAACAGCTGGGGCGCCATGCTGCTGCCCATTGCCCTGGCTGTGGTGGGCATTCTGTGTTCCATCTTTGGGTCCTTCCTCATCCGCACCCGCGAAGGTGCCTCCCAGCGGGAGCTGCTGGGCACCCTGCGTAAGGGCACCTATACCGCCGCCGTCCTGGCCGCCATCATCGCCGCCCCCCTCACCTACTTCATCCTGGGCAGCTGGGGCGTCTATATCGCCATCCTCTGCGGCCTCATTGGCGGCTGTGCCATCGGCTACTTCACGGAATACTATACCTCCGATACCTATAAGCCTACCCAGGTTTTGGCCGACGCCACTGAGACCGGCGCCGCCACCACCATCATCGGAGGCCTTTCCCTGGGCATGCTGTCCACCATCGCTCCTATCCTTATTGTAGGCGCAGCGGTCATTGTCTCTTTCCTGGCCGCCGGAGGCACCATGACCACTGCTTCCGAGAACTACACACTTCTCTTCTCCAAGGGCCTCTACGGCATTGGCATCGCCGCTGTGGGCATGCTCTCCACCCTGGGCATCACCCTGGCTACCGACGCCTACGGCCCCGTAGCCGACAACGCCGGTGGCATTGCCGAAATGTCCGGTCTGGGTAAGGAAGTCCGGGAACGCACAGACGCTCTGGATTCTCTGGGCAACACCACCGCCGCTACCGGCAAAGGCTTTGCCATCGGCTCCGCCGCCCTCACCGCCTTGGCCCTGCTGGTAAGCTATGTGGACATTGTCAAGGCCAAGATGGACCATGCCCCCGACCTGTCTCTCACCAACCCCGCCGTTCTGGTGGGATTGTTCATTGGAGCCATGCTCACCTTCGTCTTTGCCGCCTTCACGATGAGCGCGGTGCAGCGGGCCGCCCAGTCCATCGTGGTGGAGGTCCGCCGGCAGTTCCGAGAGATTGCGGGGATCATGGACGGCAAGGCCGATCCTGACTATGCCTCCTGCGTAGGCCTGTGCACCAAAGGCGCCCTGCGTGAGATGGTGAAACCCTCCCTGCTGGCCATTATCGTCCCCATCCTCACCGGCCTCATTCTCTCTGTAGAGGGTGTGGTCGGTCTTCTGGGCGGCGTATCTGTCAGCGGCTTTGCCATGGCGGTGTTCATGTCCAACGCCGGCGGAGCCTGGGACAACGCCAAGAAGTACATCGAAGCCGGCCACCACGGCGGGAAGGGCTCCGACCAGCACAAGGCCGCTGTCATCGGCGACACGGTGGGCGACCCCTTCAAAGACACCTCTGGCCCTTCCTTGAACATTCTTATTAAACTGGTGTCCACCGTATCCATTGTATTCTCCGGGCTCATTGTGAACTTCCACCTGCTGTAATCTTCCATAATACAACGACACCCCCGTGTCTCCATGAGACGCGGGGGTGTCGTTTGCTGCAGCCATGTCACCCAAAAGCGGGGGACATATAGCCGCTTCCAATGGTTACACCATCTTATTGACCAGCTTGTTAAATGCCCGTGGATTCACATCATCCTCGGCCACAACCAGGGCCTTCTTGCCCACCAGAGCGAACAGCCCCAGCAGGGAACGGGCATCCAGCATAAGAGTGCCGGAACTCAGCCAAACCTCAAAGGGAGTGTTGCAAGCCAGCCGGTTGATCTTCTCTACCTGAGAGCCGTCCTTGATCTCAATCTCACGTACCATACTTGATTCCTCCATTACTTCAGAATTTACGCGCCGCACAGGCCTCCGGATCGCTCCTCCAGCCTGGGCGCTTAGGACCACCTTTCTGAATGGTCACCGGTATTTTACCAGCAGGTTTTGGCAACGTCAAGGACGATAATTGTTGAACTCGCATAATGGAAACGTTTTCGATTTATGCAATAAATACAAAAACAGGCCGTCATCCAGCGATGACAGCCTGTTTGTTTACTCTCTCACGGGGCCCCGGAGGGGCACATCCTTAAATTGTTCCCCTGCCTCCAGCACCTCGATCGTGCCGGCAGAAGCATCCAAAATATGGGCGGCAAACTCCCCTGCCCGCTCCTCAGGGAGCAGCGCAGAGAGCACCACATCAGCGCCATAGTCTACCTGCTCCACCACCCCGGAAAAAGCCTCCACCGTCCGGCGGGCCTGTTCAAACTGGGCATAGGTGCAGGGGACCTCCATGGCCACCCACCGGCGCACCACCGAGATTCCGGCCGCATCCAGGGCGTCTTTGGCACTTTGGGTATAGGCCCGGACCAGCCCTCCGGCTCCCAGGAGGATCCCTCCAAAGTACCGGGTGACCACACAGCACACATTGACCACGCCCTCCCGCTGGAACACGTTGAGCATGGGCTGTCCGGCGGTTCCCTGGGGCTCTCCGTCGTCGGAGTAGCGGGTAGGGCCGTCCTGGATGATGTAACACCAGCAATTGTGTCGGGCGTCGTAGTGTTTTTTCCGGGTGGCCTCAATCTTTTCCCTGGCTTCTTCCTCCGAGGATACCCGCCACACATGGCCCAGGAAGCGGGAGCGCTTTTCCACCAGCTCTCCCACTCCCTCTCGGGTGGGAATATAATATTCGGTCATTGCTTCACCGCCTGTCTGGCTGCCCAATCCTTCCGGCTTAGGGCATAGTAATGGGTCAGCCGCCGCTCTCCCATCAGCTCCACCGTTTCCTCCTGGGAAAATTGGTGGTGAAAGCCACACTTTTCAATGACCCGGCGGGAACGCTCATTCCCCTCATAGTGGTTACACCAGATGGTGCAAAGACCCAGCTCCTCAAAGCCCCAGCGGATCAGCTCCCAAGCTGCCTCCGTCATCAGGCCCCGGCCCCAAAACTCCGGACTGAGGGCATAGCCCAGCTCTTCATCCGGTCCGGGCAGCTCCGTGCGGTGCCGGCCCACAAAGCCGGCCGAACCGATGACCTTCCCGCTCTCCCGGTCCACCAGAGCAAAGACAGTGGGAGCGGCAAAGACGGTACGGATGATCTCCAGACTATTCTCCACACTGGTATGGGGCGGCCAGCCCGCTGCCGGGCCCACTCTGGGGTCCTTTGCGTAGGCGTAGACATCTTCCGCATCCCGGTCCAAAAAGGGACGCAGTGTCAATCTCGGTGTTTCTAATATCATACCGGCACTCTCCTTGCTCGCTCCCCTCGGAGAGCGGAGGGGGTATCGGGCCGAAGGCCCGTATCCAGGGGGAACTGGTTCCCCCTGGAAGGGCGCAAGGGGCAAAGCCCTCATGTTCCGCAGAACATGTTTGCGCCCTAGTCCTCCCAGGGTTCCTTGTGAGGCTTCCATCCTTCCACCAGCGGTCCCAACTGTCCGATGATCTTGGGTGTGCACACGGCCACAACGTCGATGGTCTCCCCGTACTCCACGTTTTCCACCTTGGCCTCTTTATAGAGGGCCTCCAAAAGCCCGCCCTTGTCATAGGGCAGGTGGATGGTGACCCGCCGGGCACCGTTGTCCAGCACCCGGCCGATGGCGGCCAGGAGCTCGGGCACTCCCTCCCCGGTCTTGGCGGAGATGGATACCCGGCCCTCTCCGTGGGGACGGATGTCCCCGGTCCACAAATCGCACTTGTTGAAAACCTCGATGCGGGGAGTCTGATCGGCTCCCAGCTCGTGGATAAGCTGCTCCACCACCTCGGCCTGTTCCCGCCACTGGGGGCTGGAGGAATCGATGACATGGAGGAGAAGGTCGGCGTACTCCAGCTCCTCCAAAGTGGCCTTGAAGGCCTCCACCAGGTGGTGGGGGAGCTTGCGGATAAAGCCCACCGTGTCGGAGATGAGCACGGTACAGGTGTCGGAAATCTCCAGGGTGCGAGTGGTGGTATCCAGGGTATCAAAGAGGCGGTTGTTGGCGGGGATCTCCGCCCCGGTCAGATGGTTCAGGAGGGTGGACTTGCCCGCATTGGTATAGCCCACAATGGCTACCACTGGGACCTCATTTTTGATACGCCGCTCCCGCTGGGTGGCCCGGACCCGGCGCACGTCCTTCAACTCGGCCTCCAGCTTGGAAATTTTCTTGTGAATATGCCGCCGGTCGCTCTCCAGCTGGGTCTCACCGGGGCCGCGGGTACCGATGGCACCCTCCTGGCGCTCCAGATGCTTCCACATACCTAAAAGCCGGGGCAGCAGATATTTGTACTGGGCCAGCTCTACCTGGAGCCGCCCCTCCCGTGTGCGGGCCCGCTGGGCAAAGATATCTAAAATCAGTGCGGAGCGGTCCAGCACAGACACCTTCAGCTCCTCGCTGAGTACCCGCTGCTGAGAGGGGGACAGGCTGTTGTCAAAAATCACCATGTCCGCGTCCATAGCCTGAACCAGATCCCGGACCTCGGCCACCTTGCCCTCGCCGATGAAGGTGCGGGGATCGGGGCTGTCCTTGGACTGCATGACGACCCCCACCGTCTCGCCCCCTGCCGTCTCCAGCAGGGCGGAAAGTTCCTCCATGGACTCCTCAGTGGCGTTCTCCTCCCGTGACAGGCTGAAGGCATTAAGGCCCACCAGCACCGCCCGGTTATACTTCTCTTGTGTGAACTTCTCGGACATAAAACCTCCAAAAATTCGAAAAAGCATGTTCTGCGCTTTTTCGAAAGGGGATTTGTTTTACTTTTTCAAAACCTCGACGATCTCGCCGATATACATGGTGTGGTAATCCTCCTGGGGATACCACTTCTCCTTGATTTCCTGGGGAATGTGGTTGGGGTCCATTGCCTGGGCAAAGCGCTTGCGGCACACCAGAACCAGCTGGGCCTCCTCAAAGTAGGGGGCACCGCAGGCAGCCGTTTTTACCGTGAAGCCACACTCCTTTACCTTGTCTGCCTCCCGGCCGCTTTTGGAGCCGCACAGGGAAAGCTGTTTGCGGTACTCCTCAGAGAAAAACGCGAGGGTGAAGTACTCCTCCCGGTCCACAAACTCCTTGGTATAGCGCTGGGGCCGGATATAGCAGGTGGCTGCGGGTGCTCCCCAGAGTACCCCCAGCCCACCCCAGGAGGCGGTCATGGTATTGCAGGCTTCCGCCGTACCGGCGGTGATGAGCATCCACTGATCTCCAATGAGAGAAAAGACATTCTGATCCAGGGACTTCGGATCCACAGACATAAACATGTGACATACCTCCTTGCAATATGGGTGCAGCTTATTCTATGCCCCTAAATTGGGGACAATACCGGGAAAATACGCAAAAAGCCGCACCGATTCCTCGGCGCGGCTTTTGGGAGTGTCTTACTTGTCCAGACCGAACTTCTTGTTGAAGCGGCTGACACGGCCACCGGTATCCACCATTTTCTGCTTGCCGGTGTAGAAGGGGTGACACTTGGAGCACACTTCTACGCGGATGTCCTTCTTGGTGGAGCCAGTCTCGATCACGTTGCCGCAGGCGCACCGGATGGTGGTCTGTTCATAGTTGGGGTGGAGGCCTTCCTTCATTATGTTCACCTCTTTCTCCATTGAGGGTAATCTCGTAAACGCAACTGATATAATATCACATATTTTCTGGAAAAGCAACCTCTTTTTCAAAAAAATTTTTTAGGCAAACTGCATGTGCTACTTGACAATCGCGATCCTTTTCGCTACAATACTTCCTAAGAAAATGTGATGACGGGGAAAAAGACGACAGTCTCCCACTCAGAGAGCCGGCGGTTGGTGCGAGCCGGTGTGTGGAGCCGCCGTGGATAACTGGCCCCTGAGCAGTCTGCCTGAAGAAAACCGGAGTTTTCCCGTGGAGTAGGGTGGAACGGTTGGTCTCGTTATTGACCAGGACCTTGTTAGAGGTTTCAAAGGGCTGTCTGGGTAACCGTCAGCCGAACCAGGGTGGTACCGCGAAAATTTTTTCGCCCCTGACGTGAAAACGTCAGGGGCTTTTTTTATCCCAATCAGACTTTTTCACGCACACAATACACTTTATCATATAGGAGGAAACGCTATGAAACCCGGATATCAAAAGTACATTCCCTTCCAGCCCCAGAAGATCGTGGGCCGTACCTGGCCCGACAAGGTCATCACCAAAGCTCCCATCTGGTGTTCTGTGGACCTTCGTGACGGAAACCAGGCCCTGGTGGACCCCATGAACCTTCATGAAAAGCTGGAGTACTTCCATACCCTCATCGACATCGGCGTCAAGGAGATCGAGATCGGCTTCCCCTCCGCCAGCGAGACGGAGTATGAGATCTGCCGGGAGCTCATCGAGGGCGGCCACATCCCCGATGATGTGACCATCCAGGTGCTGGTCCAGGCTCGGGAGCACCTCATTAAAAAGACCTTTGAGGCCATCCGCGGCGCCAAGAACGTCATTCTCCACTTCTATAACTCCACCTCCACCCTTCAGCGCAAGGTGGTCTTCCACATGGACACCGATGGCATCACCAAAATCGCCACCGACGCCGCTGACCTCATCTATGAGATGTCCCAGCCTCTCATTGCCGAGGGCATGAACCTGCGCTTTGAGTACTCTCCCGAGTCCTTCATGGGCACCGAGATGGACTACGCTGTGGAGATCTGCCAGGCGGTGCTGGACCACCTCCACGCCACCCCGGAGCGGAAGGTCATCCTGAACCTGCCCACCACCGTGGAGAACTGCATGCCCAACCAGTTTGCCGACATGCTGGAGTACTTCTGCAAGAAAATTCCCGGCCGGGACTGCGCTATCATCTCCCTACACCCCCACAACGACCGGGGCACCGGCGTTGCCACCACTGAGATGGGACTGCTGGCGGGCGCCGACCGGGTGGAGGCCACCCTCTTCGGCAACGGCGAGCGCACCGGCAACGTGGACATGATCACCCTGGCCATGAACATGTGGACCCAGGGCATTGACCCCCAGCTGAACTTCTCCAACATCAACAAGATTAAGGAGATGTACGAGCGCTGCACCAAGATGCCTGTAGGCGACCGGCAGCCCTACGCCGGCAAGCTGGTCTTTACCGCCTTCTCCGGCAGCCACCAGGACGCCATCAACAAGGGCACCCAGTATATGAAGGAGAGCGGCACCGAGTATTGGGAAATTCCCTATCTGCCCATCGACCCCGCCGACGTGGGCCGGGAGTACGAACCCATTATCCGCATCAACTCCCAGTCCGGCAAGGGCGGCGCCGCCTACATCATGGAGCACAACTTCGGCTTTGACCTGCCCAAGGCCATGCACCCGGAGTTTGGCCATATTGTCCAGGTAGAGACGGACAAGGTGGGCACGGAGATCGCTCCCGAGCGGATCAACGAGCTGTTCCACCAGGAGTACATCGATGTGAAGGAGCCCTACAAGCTCCTCAAGCACGCCTTCCAGGAAAGCGTAGACAGCGAGGGCCACTCCCACGTCACCTTCTGGGGCACTCTCCAGCACACCGACACCATCTTCAAGGTGTCCGGTGAGGGCAACGGCCCCATCGATGCCTTCTTTAACGCCATCAAGGACGAGAAGATGGCCCGCTTCTCCTTCCTGGACTACGCTTCCCACGCCATTACCAATGGCTCTGACTCTCAGGGCGTAGCCTACATCCTGCTCAAAGACCAGCGGGACGGCAAGGAGTACTGGGGCGTAGGTCTGTCCCACAACATCAACCTGGCTCCCCTGCGGGCCATCCTCTCCGCCATTAACCGGGCAAAGCGGAACCACCAGTAATAGGAATCCACCCCAGCGCGCCCACGGCAGCCCATGGCCGCCGTGGGCGCGGCCTTAACAACGTAAAGTGAGGGATGCGTATGCGCAGCGATCAGGAGATCATGGAGCTCATCCTCCACCGGGCCCAGTCCGACTCCCGGATTTTGGCCGCTTATTTAAAGGGCTCCCGCACCAACCCCAACGTGCCAAAGGATATCTACCAGGACTTTGACCTGATGTATGTGGTCACTGAGGTGGACAGTTTCCGCTCCGACCCCTCCTGGCTGGAGGAGTTTGGCCCGATCCTTCTCATGCAGGAACAGGACGACGCCTTTGGCTATGGTGAGCGTTTCGGCCTGCAGGGCAATTACCAGGAGGGTTACTCCTGGCTTTTGCTCTTCGCCGACGGCAGCCGCATTGACGTGGGGGTGGAGACCCGTGGAGCCATGGAGCGGGGCGCCTGGCGCAACAAGCTTTTTCTCCCCCTGTTGGACAAGGTGGGCTGCCTGCCCAACCTGCCTTCTCCCAGCGACGAGGACTTCCATGTGAAGCGGCCTGACCAGCGGCACTTTCAGGGGTGCTGCAAGGAATTTTTCTGGTGCCTGTGCGATGTGGAAAAGGGCATCGCACGAGACGAGCTCCCCTTTGCCATGACCACCTACCACACGCTGGCCCGGCCCATGCTGGAGCAGATGCTCAGCTGGTACATCGGGGTGCAGACGGACTTTTCCCTGTCTTGCGGCAAGCTTAACAAATATTTTAAGAATCTGCTGTCCACGGAGGACTACCGCTGCTTTGTCAGCACCTACACCGATGGGGACTACGTCCATTTCCGCCGGGCCATAGACACCGCTATGGGGCTGTTTCACCGTACCGCCTGCGGGGTAGGTGCGGCTCTTGGATTTGTGTACCCTTTAAAGGACGAGGAGGGCTGTGCCCGGTACCTGGCGTGGATTCGAAGCACTACCACTCCCCCAATACCATAAAAAAACTCCGCCCAGGCTTCTTGGAAGCCCTGAGGCGGAGTTTTTTCTCTTATTTCCCTCCGATCATTCGGGAGGCATTGAGGATGGCCAGCACTGACACCCCTACATCGGCAAATACCGCTGCCCACATATTGGCAAATCCTGCGGCGGACAGTCCCAGCACCAGGAATTTTACTCCAATGGCAAAGATGGTATTTTCCTTCACAATGGTCATGGTCTTTCGGGCGATGGCTACCGCCACTGAGAGCTTGTTCAGATCGTCGTCCATGAGTACCACATCGGCGGCCTCGATGGCCGCGTCGGAGCCCAACGCCCCCATGGCTACCCCAATGTCCGCACGGGTAAGAACGGGAGCGTCATTGATGCCGTCCCCCACAAAAACGAGCTTCTCTCCCGGCTGCTTCTGGCCGAGCAGCTGCTCCACCTTCTCCACCTTGTCCCCAGGGAGCAGGCGGGCATAGACCTGGTCAATGTCCAGTACCCCGGCCACCGCCTGGGCGGCCGACTCACTGTCCCCAGTGAGCATGACGCATTGGCGTACCCCGGCTTTCTTCAGGTCCCGAAGAGCCTGGGCAGCCCCTTCCTTTACCTGGTCGGCCACCAGCAGGTATCCCAAATACTTACCTTCTGCCGCCACATGAACTGCGGTACCAGGCAGTTCCTCTTCCGCATCGGGCAGGGAGATTTTATGCTCCTCCAGCAGCTTCCGGCTGCCAGCAAGCACTTCCTGCCCGTCCACCTTTGCCTGAACACCGTGGCCAGCCAGCTCCTCCACGTCCTCCACCCGGTCCCGGCTCGGCTCCTTCCCCCAGGCCATCAGGATGGCACGTGCGATGGGATGAGTGGAGAACTGCTCGGCCAGAGCCGCCGTCTCCAAAAGCTCCTCCTCTGTTCCGGCCAGAGTCTTCACCTGAGTCACGGAGAATTCCCCCCGCGTAAGGGTCCCCGTCTTGTCGAAGACCACCACACTCGCATGGGCCAGAGCCTCCAGGTAATTGCTCCCCTTTACCAAAACACCCCGGCGGGAAGCGCCTCCCAGTCCTCCGAAGAAGCTCAGGGGGATGGAGATCACCAGGGCGCAGGGGCAGGACACCACCAGGAAATTAAGGGCGCGAGGCACCCACACTCCCCACTGTCCATCCACCAGGGAAGGCACAACAGCCAAAGCCAGGGCTGCAAACACTACGATAGGAGTATAGTACCGGGCAAAGCGGGTGATGAAATGCTCGGCCTTTGCCTTTTTCTCGCTGGAGTTTTCCACCAGGTCCAAAATTCTGGCCACAGTAGACTGCCCATAGGGCTTTATCACTTCCACCCGCAGCACTCCGGACAGGTTTACACAGCCGGAGATGACCTCCTCCCCCGGTCCCACGTCCCGCGGCAAGGATTCACCGGTGAGGGCGGCGGTATTGAGGGCAGAACTTCCCTCCAGCACTTTGCCGTCCAGGGGGACCCGCTCCCCCGGTTTCACAACGATGGTCTCCCCCACCGCGACCTGCTCCGGGTCCACCTCACAAAGCTCCCCCGCCCGCTCCACATTGGCACTGTCCGGGCGGATATCCATGAGCTGGGCAATGGAGCGGCGGCTGCGGTGGACGGCCACGCTCTGGAAGAGCTCCCCCACCTGATAAAAGAGCATGACGGCCACCCCTTCGGCATACTCCCCCATGGCCATAGCTCCAACCGTAGCAACCGACATGAGGAAGTTTTCGTCAAACACCTGGCCGTTTTTGATGTTGCGCAAAGCCTTCCACAGCACATCCCAACCCACTAAGGCATAGGGGATGAGGAACAGGAAAAGCCGGGGAAAGGAATAGATCGTTCCTCCTGTCTGGACCCACTGGGGCGGGAGAGCGGAACTCTGTCCCGGATCCACAAACTGGATCATCCAGGTCGGCTGAAGGAATACCTCCCGTGGAATCAGGCTGGCCGCAACCAGCAGTACCCCTGCCAAAAGAATGCGTATGAGATTTTTCTTCTGTTTTCCGGTCACCGCTACGTCACTTCCTTACTTGATGAGGATGCGGCAGTCGGGTTCTACCTTTTTGCAGACCTTTACCGCCTCCTTGAGGATCTCCTCAAAGCGCTCGTCGTCCCCCTCAATGGTCACCTTCTGGGCCATGAAGCTCACACTGGCCCCAGTAACGCCATCGATTTTCCGGATGGCCGCCTCCATTTTGGCCGCGCAGTTGGCACAGTCCAGGTCCTCCATTTTATAGGTTTTTTTCATGGTTACCCCTCCTTTTTACTCCTCTATATGCTCCATACCCTGACTTAAAATACGCTCCACATGGCTGTCTGCCAGAGAGTAATAGATGGTCTTGCCCTCCCGGCGGAATTTGACCAGCTTGCTGTTTTTCAGCACCCGCAGCTGATGGGACACCGCGCTCTGTGTGACGGCCATCAGTCCGGCCAGATCACACACGCACAGCTCCCCTTCCAACAGGGCGTAGAGAATTTTCAGCCTTGTGCTGTCCCCAAAAATCTTAAACAGCTCTGCCAGGTCATAAAGCCGCTCGTCAGGGGGCAGCAGAGACCGGACCTTCTCCAGGGCTTCCGGGTGGACCTGCTGCTCCTGGCAGCAGGGGGCAATCTCTCGTCTCATCCGTCCGTTTCCTTTCTATATATGAACATTTATTCATATGTTTATCCGGATTATACTCCCTATCACTTCCACTGTCAAGGGGGAACGAAAAAAACTGTCCCTTTGCCCAAAGGAATTCCAGCCGCATCCTCTTGCCAAGGATGGGCAGGCACAGTATAATACCTCCTCGGGAAAACCCAGTAATAAAAAATTTTTGAAATTTGGGAACCTTTCCTCCCAATCATTCGTCAAAGCCAGCGTATACAAGATCACGCTGTAATTGACAGCCCCTAGAAAAGGAGTTTTGTAACTATGAAAAGACGTATTTTTGCCGCAGCCCTGGCCTGTGCCTTGATCCTGCTGTCCGCCTGCGGCGGCGGGAGCGGCAGCTCCTCCACCTCCAGCAGCTCCTCCGGATCTTCCTCTTCCTCCAGCGCCTCCGGATCCTCCAGTTCTTCCGACAGCTCCCAGGGTGGCCTGCTCCTCCCCGACAGCTCCAACCCCGACGCCAACGAGGTGCCCGACGCCTCCCTCCCTGACGGCTCCGCCGGAGAGGTGGACGAGCCCGTGGCGGAGAGCTCCCTGTCCCTGAGCAAGAGCGACTTTACCCTCTTTAAGACCGGGGCCACTTGGCAGCTGAAGGCCAAGGCGGAGCCCGCCGGCGGTGCGCAGAGCTGGGCTTCCAGCGATGAGAAGGTCGCTACCGTAGATGAGAAGGGCGTGGTCACCGCTGTGGGCGAGGGCAGCGCTACCATCACCGTCACCGACGAAAATACCGGGCTGTCTGCCTCCTGCATCGTCCGGGTCCGTGTGGAGGAAGAAAAGCCCGATAACGGCGGCTCCTCCAGCTCCTCCGGTTCTTCTTCCAGCGGCTCCGGCAGCTCCTCCAGCGGCTCTCAGAGCTCCAATGTGGATTTGACCGCCTTCGCTGACCAGATGATGGCCGATTATGAGTTCTCTCACCTCCAGCTGGCCGACGCCTCTCTCATGGACTCTCTCTACAGCGGTCTGTCCGGGGTGAGCACCGAGCAGTGCCTGGTCTACTGCACCATGATGACCATGAACAATGGCGAGTTCGTCCTGGTCCAGGTGAAGGACAGCAAGGACGTGGACACCGTGAAGGGCATTCTCCAGGCCCGGATCAACTACATGGCCGGCGACGGCGAGAACCCCGGCGGCGCCTGGTATCCCGGCCCCACCGAGCAGTGGAAGAACAACTCCCGTGTGGTCTCTAACGGCAACTATGTGATGATGGTGGTCCACGAGAACTGCGACGACATCGTCACCGCCTTTAATAACCTGTTTTAATCCCTCCACAAATGTGGTAATATCAAAGGGGCCGCCTGAACGGCGGTCCCTTTTTCCCGCCAATTTTAACGCAAAGGAGAAGGGCTATGGTCTTTTCCACCCCAATTTTTCTGTTTTACTTCCTGGCGCTTACCATGCTGGTCTATTATCTGGTGCCCCGGAAGCTTCGCAACCTGGTCATTCTATGCGCCTCCCTCTTCTTCTACTACTGGGGGGAGCAGCAGTATGTGGCCATCATGTTTCTCTCCACCGCCATCGACTTCACCCACGGACTTCTGGTAGAGCGGTGTAAGAACAACGGCAACGATAAGGGTGCACGGATGGCGGTCGCTTCCTCCATCTTCTTTAACCTGGCTCTGCTGTTCTTCTTCAAATACTGGGACTTCATCGCTGGTTCTCTCCAGTCCATGGGACTTACCTTCATGCCCGTGCTGGGGATTCACCTGCCCATCGGCATCTCCTTCTACACCTTCCAAACCATGAGCTACACCATTGATGTGTACCGGGGAGACACCAGGGCCCAGCGCAATATCATCAACTTCGGCACCTTCGTCACCCTCTTCCCCCAGCTTATTGCCGGTCCTATCATCAAATATAAGGACCTGGGGGATCAGATCGACCAGCGCACCTGCAACGTGGACAAGTTCTCCGCCGGCGTGCAGAGCTTTATGGTGGGTCTGGGCAAAAAGCTGCTCATCGCCAACAACGTCGGCATGCTCTGGGACACCTACAAGGCCATGGCGCCTGGAGAGCTGACGGTGGCCGGTGCCTGGCTGGGTGTGCTGGCCTTTACCTTCCAGATCTACTTTGACTTCTCCGGCTATTCCGACATGGCCGTGGGTCTGGGCCGCATGCTGGGCTTTGAGTTTTTGCCCAACTTCAACTACCCCTATATTTCCAAAAGCATCACCGAATTCTGGCGGCGCTGGCACATTTCCCTGAGCACCTGGTTCCGGGAGTACCTGTACATCCCTCTGGGGGGTAACCGCTGCTCAAAACCCCGCTGGATGTTCAATCTTTTGGTGGTATGGGCGGCCACAGGCATCTGGCACGGAGCCAGCTGGAACTACCTTCTGTGGGGACTGTACTTCTTTGTGCTGCTGATGCTCGAGAAGTTCTTCCTGCTGAAGGCTCTGGACCGGGCCCCCGCCCTGGTGGGCCATATTTACACCATGTTTTTCGTCCTGGTGAGCTGGGCCATCTTCGCCCTCGAGGACTTCTCCCACCTCACTGCATATCTCAAGGTCATGTTCGGCTTTGGAGGCGTACCCCTGGTCAATGCTAACCTGGGCTACTACCTCACCAGCTACCTGCCTATTCTGGGAGTGGCGGCCCTGGCCTCCACTCCCCTGGGAGTCAGCATTTACCGCAAGCTCCCCCGGCTGGCAGCCCAGGCGGTGTGCGTGGTGCTGGTGCTGGGAGGGCTCGTGCTCTGCACGGCCTACCTGGTAGACGGCACCTACAATCCCTTCCTCTACTTCCGCTTCTAAAGGAGGCGACACGATGAAAAAATTCAACTCACTTATCACCGCCATCTTCTGCCTGTTCGTGGGAGGCATGCTATTGGTGAGCACTGTCCTCCCCGACCGGAACTTCTCTCCCCTGGAGAACCGCTACCTGGCAAAGCCCCCCAAGCTCACGTTGGGAACCCTCACCGATGGCACCTTTATGGAAGGGGCCGAGGAATATGTATCTGACCAAATCGTGGGCCGGGACTTCTGGGTGGCCCTGAAGGCCTGGAGCGAACGCCTCTCCGGCAAGCAGGAGAATAACGGAGTTTACTTTGGAAAGGAGGACACCCTTCTAAACCGGGTGAACACCCCCTCTCAGGAAGAGCTGGACAAGCGTCTTGCCTATGTAGATGCCCTGGTGGGCAATGTGTCTGTGCCCGTATACCTGGGTCTGATCCCCTCCTCTTCCGCCGTGTGGTCCGACCGGCTCCCTGCCGGGGCCCCCACTGCCGATGAGCTTTCTTTGATCGAGGAGTTTTATTTCAACACCGGAGCCCAGACTCTGGATATGTCCGGCGCTCTGCTGGAGCACAAGGATGAGGATATCTACTACCGCACCGACCACCACTGGACCAGCCTGGGGGCTTTCTACGGGGCTAACGTCCTGCTGGAGGCCATGGGTCTGGAGCCGCTGGATCTCAGCGACTATGAGAAGACCACTGTCACCACGGAGTTTTACGGCACTACCTTCTCCACCTCAGGCGTGCGTTGGGTGGCTCCCGACTCCATTGACACCTACGTCTCCGGCGACGGTGTAAAGGTCACTTCCTGGTTCACCGGCAGCCCGGAGGAGGGCAGCCTCTATGTGGACCGCTACCTCAACGAGAAGGACAAGTACTCCTACTTTCTGGGCGGCAACCAATCCCTGTGCGTCATTGAGACCGAGCACACGGATGCCCCCAAAGTGCTGGTGATCCGGGACTCTTACTCCGACTCCCTGGCTCCCTTCCTCACCGAACGTTTTTCTGAAATTCACCTCTTTGACCCCCGGTATAACCTCACCAGCGTGAAGGACTATGTGGCCCAGAATGACATTGATCAGGTGGTGGTCCTCTACTCCTTCCAGAACTTTACCACCGACCAGAATCTCTTCGTTCTCTCCCGCTAGAGGGTAGGTTGGGCTCTGTGTAAAAAAATGTGGAAAATGTGAAAAAAACTGTTGACAGCTCCGAAAAAGGCTGGTATAATACCCCTTGCTTGAGCGCCAAACAGGGCGCACGACAAGTGAATCGGGGGTATAGCTCAGCTGGGAGCGCGGTACAAGCGTGTAACAGCACCCCGACAAAAACTAAATACTCACTCTCTTCCACATGGGGGTATAGCTCAGCTGGGAGAGCGCTTGAATGGCATTCAAGAGGTCAGCGGTTCGATCCCGCTTATCTCCACCATCACCAGAGAGTGAAGCAAGAAACTCGTTTCTGAAAGGAAACGGGTTTTTTGTTTTATGCGGCGATTTCTACAATGTCCAGTCCCAGGCTGAACTGCGTAAAATCAATGTTGAAATCAATGTGCAGTTTATAGTCCCGATAGACCTCCACCCGGCGGATCAGGCAGTTGACGATCATTTTCTTTGCCTCCAGGCTGGCCGTGTCATATAGATCCGCCCAGGAGATCACATTATCGTACTGCTCCTCCAGGGAGTGCAGAACGGTCTGCCCTTCCTCATAGGCAGCCTGTGCGTCCTCAAACTGCTTTTGCAGTTCGGCGCATTTGGCCTCAGCCTCGGACACCATAGAGCCCAGCAGGTCTGTGGAAAAGGCACTTTCTCCTCGCAGAGCCTTGATGACTTCCGCTTTGAGCATATCCAGCTCATCGGCTGCCTTGGTGTAATCGGCCCGAATGGAGCGGAGCAGATTTTTTCGTTCCTCCATCTTTTCCCGGTAGCGGGCGTTGACGATCTCGCTTTTCGGGATCGCCTTCATGCGCTCAAAGATTTGCCGCACCAGTTTATCAATGATCCCGTCCAGAATATGGGCTGTGTACCCCGTCTGCCCGTCACACTCGGTCTGCTTGCGGGTTTTGCCATAGCAGATGTACCGCACCCGCTTGATGACCCGGTGGGGATCTTCTTTACAGGGATAAGCCTTGCCGCTGGTGGTGAGGTTGAGACGGGCCCCACAATGGCCGCAGTACACATTCCCAGACAGGAGCGACTGGCCCGCAATGTTGCGGGGAACGGTGCGCTCCGTTTCATTGGCCCGGTTGGTACGAATGCGCTGGGCCGCTTCAAACAGTTCCGGCTCGATGATTTGCAGGTGGGGCAGCACCGGGGAGCGGCTTTCCCCGCTACGGAGTACGCCGGTATAGGTCAGGTTACAGAGGATGCCCCGAATGGTGGCATGATGCCACATCTTGCCGCTCCGGGCCCGGTAGCCCAGTTTGTTTAAGTAGGTGGCGATCCGCTGGGCCCCATAGCCCTCATGCACATACTTGTCAAAGACAATGCGGACAACAGCGGCCTCGGTTTCATTGAGCGCCAGCTCATAAACCTCATGCTTGCGCTTATTCACGCGCCCACTTTTCACAAGGTCATAGCCATAGGGCGCAACGCCGCCCTTGAAGCCTCCATCTTCCACGAGCTGCCCCAGGGCGGTTTTAGTGCGGATGGAGGTTTTTTCGCTTTCACCGTCCGCCTGCCAGAAGCGGATATAGTTGGTGAGTTTGTCGGTGTGGTTGTCAAACCGCTGCTCACCCTCCTGGGTGCTCCAGACCCGGACACCGTTCTTGACGAACCATTCCACCACAAAGGGCGTTTCGTCTGCGATCCGCCCGATGCGGTCAAACATGAACACCAGCAGAATATCAAACTTGCCCTGCCGGGCCCGTTCCTTGATGATTTGCAGCTTGTCCCGGTTTTCCGCCCGTACCTTGTGACCGGAAACGCCGTCCTCCTGTTCCTCGTGAACAATCGTCCAGCCCATTTTCTCACAAAAGGCGTGGCAGGCTTTCCGCTGCATGGGAATGTCGGCCTGGTTTTTATCGTTATGATCCACCTGCTTGTCGGTAGACACCCGATATAAACAATCAACGCGAGTGCCAGTTATCATTTGATTTTCCATATATAAGCCATCCTTTCAAATGTCATTTTGGCAGGTGAAAAGAGGCTTTTTGTACGCAGGATTTTGAACTTGTCAAGGTACATAGGGACTACCCCCACCATTATTATCCCTCTGTTCCGAGGGCTTGACAAGGATGACTCCGGGCCGGGTGGATGAGGTCTGCGCCACAAAGGACGAGAGCAAAATCTGCTTGACCTGCCCAATAGCCGCCATGTTTTGTGACTCAGCAAAGGTGGCGGATATTTCAAACCCATCAATGACAAAAACAGCATTTGCCTTTGGCATATACAGCCTCCTCTCTCATGGATGGACTGACACGAACAAACTCCCCTTTGTCCCGTGGGGAACCGAACAGGGCCAGCACCGTTTCTGATGCTGGCCTTGTTCCTTGCCTCGCTTCTGGACAAAGTGTCCATAGGTCTAAAGATGGGGCCGCCGCGCTCATTTCCTTGGCCTGTCGTTAGACAGCGATACTCGGCGCGACGGCCCCGCGCAAAGGGGCGGCGGCCCGGACGGTCAGACAGCCAGCCTGACCCGGCGGATCGTGGCCGTGGGATGGCCTGTCCCACTTGCGGTGCTGGTGTCAGACACCCGCCGCTGAGCTCCCCGCTCTATATCGGGGCCCCGGTGTCCCTTTGCGGAGAGGAACCTCCTCTCATATACCACCAGAAAAAAGGGGCCAAATGGAGATGGCAATTAGAAATTTTCCTGCAAATATTTTTTCATCTGCTTGATACCGCTCTCCACCGAGTGCCGGACGGCGCTCTTGTCCACGCCCTCCTCGCGGGCAATCTGACGGTAGCTCTTTCCCAGGATCAAATAAGCGTCCACCCGGCGGCCCTGGATCTCCGGCAGGGAGTTGAGGGCGTTCCACAGCCGGAAAAACAGCTCCTTGCGATCCATGAGCTCCTGGGGGCTGGGTTCGTGCAGGCAGGCGGAGTATTCGATCCCATCGTCACAGTCCAGGGAATAATAAGCCTTGTTGTAGCGCACCCGTTCCGCATGAGCGGCCTCGCGCCGCTTGCTGGCCATGAGTTCCTCGGCTACCTCGTCAGGCACCTCCACCAGTTCGTCCGTTAAGTACCAATAATAAAAATCTTTCAGATTGATCGTTGTCATAGCTTGTCCTCCATTTTGTTTCGGTTGATGGATTGAGCGGAAACAAAATGGGGCCCGGCGGGGAGCGGCACCCTGGGAAGCCGCCCCGCACCTCTGGACAAAGTGTCCAGAAGTCGGACAAACAAAATGCGCCTGCGCGACACAAGGCCACGCAAGCGCATGAAATTACATCGTCATTTATGTACTGCCAAATTGCATATTTACTGCCGGACTGATCCTGTTGGGCGGGTGGGCTTTTTTTGACAGGTTAGGGGGATAGAGAAAGAACACGGCGATACCTCCTGGACACCGCCGCTATGATAAGAAACGGCGGTTCGTTATGAACCGCCGTTGAAATGAAATTTGAGCGCACAAAACCAACTGTCCCAATGGCGGTTTTTTTTATTTACCGCCGCCGGACAGTTGCACTTACCAAATGAAATTGACTTAGGTTGTACTTGTCCGCTTTTTGAAAGTAATAGTTGCAGAGATGCCTGCAGCGACACTGGCCACCACATGACTGACCAGAACTGCAACCCAAATTCCATTTAGGCCAAAACCCAGATAGGAAAGTAAATAGGCCAGAGGCATCCGAACTACAATGTAATAAAAGATCATCAGAAACATACTTTTTGAGGGCTTTCCCATACCATTAAGGGCACCAAGATAGCAGTTTGTAACCGTATTCAGAACGTACCCTACGCTGATAATCAGAAAATAAGTTCCGACAATGGCCGCCACAGCATCGCTCTTCACGAATAGCCCGGAAAGCTGTCTTGAAAATCCGACTACCAGAGCAGAAAGAATTATAAGCAGACCACAGCCGTACCCCAATGCACATTTCAAATAATCCTTGGCCCGATCATAACGTGTACCACCGACACATTGTCCGATAATGGTAGTCAAGACCATGTTCAATGCCATCGCGGGATAAAATAGGATGGTTTCCAGCTTTCCCGTTACTCCATAAGCTGCTATTGCTGTGACGCTATATGTGCTGACAAGTGCGGTAATGCCGTGTTCCTTGATCGTCCCCACCAGATCGTCCATCGCCTTATCGTCCTGCACCTTGTAGGGGTGCTCCCGGAATGTATGGAACGGATGAAGCTCCGCCATTTTCAGATAGACGATTTTTCCCTCTTCCACCGGGCGGGGCGGCACGTCAGGCGTAGGCGGCAGATTGATCTCCGGCGGCGGGACTGCCGCCTCCTTGACGGGAGCGGCCTTGCCCGGCTTTACCGCCTTAGCGGATTTAGACACAGGCGCACCGCCGGAGCCCGTTTCCTTGCCCTTGTCAGCTTTCTTACCTCTGGACACTTTGTCCCGGACAGAGGGCGGGGCCTCCTCACGGGCCGCCTTGTCAACCTTAGACGGGCGGCCTGTGCGGGGCTCCGCCGCTTTCTCCTTTTTCCCCGCAGACACTCCAGCCTGCTCTTTCGGGGGACGGCCCCGGCGCTTCTGATCGGGGACTGCCTCCAGGGGTCTGGCGGTCACATCGGGAGCAGTGGATTCCTTACCGTCATGATCGGTAGCAGCCTGGATACTGGAAAGGTCAATGACCTTTCCGGCAGGAGCGGCTGCCTCCGGTGGCGTATTATCTTTCGTGCCTGCGTTCAGTTTGTCATCTGCCATTTGCTAACCTCCTTCGTGATGACATGAAAAAAGCCAGCCCAATGGCTGGCCTGCGGGGGGTATCACTCCTTTCTGACATTGATTTATCAATAACGCCACTTTTAGTCCCGTTCTGGTAGCGTATTCTTTTGGAAGGTGATATAATTAACACATTACGGTGGTTTAAGTGATGACGATATTGCTGACAGCTTTTTGAGATAAGAACTTCGTGACAAAAATTATTTTTTGTTCTAGGAGGATAATATGCAATACGAAATTAACGACTTATCGAGTCAAGGTGCTCTGCGATTCTCTAAAGAACTGCATGAAATTGTCGTAGATGAGCCGTTTGATTTTTACGCCAATTTTAAGTGGGCTCGTCCTTTTGGTATGCTTTTCACCGCAACTGCAATTAAACAATTCCGAAAGCAATATTTAGAATTTCCGTTTAGAATTACACCGAATTCGTCTAAAGATGCAATATCGTACGCATCTCATATGGCCTTCTTTAAGTCCATTTCTGACAGCATAACAATTGGAAAAGAGCCGGGTGAGGCTATATGGTTACAAAAGGGTCGGGAGAGCCGTGTGGGTGAAACACGCTTTCATGGAACCGCAGTAAAAGTATCAATTTCGACTGATCAGCTTCGAAATAGTCAAGAAATAATTAGCCGGATAGCAAAGCAGGGTGAAAGACAGGCTAAGACCATACGAAATGCCTTTCAAAAAGCCTCGATTCCCTCTAAAGGCTTGATGGATAATTTGTAATTTACAGCTTAACTTATTGTGGATGGACATGAGTTAAGTGGCTATCATTGCGATATAATCAAGATTTTCTGGAATAAGTATGGAGAATTAAAATGGATAAAAGATTTCAAGTCTTTGTGAGTTCAACTTATGAAGATTTACAAGAGGAACGTCGTGAAGTTATGCAGGCGTTGCTGGAATTGGATTGTATTCCGGCTGGTATGGAACTTTTTCCTGCATCAAATGAAGATCAATGGTCGTTAATTAAGCGCGTAATTGATGATAGTGATTATTATATTGTTATTATTGGTGGGCGGTATGGTTCAACGAATGATGAAGGCATGAGTTACACAGAAATGGAGTATAGATATGCAATTGAAACTAACAAGCCTATAATTGCTTTCCTACATAAAAATCCTGGAGAAATTAAATCGGCGTTTACAGAAAAGACTGACGAGGGCAAAGAAAAGTTAGAGCATTTTAGAGAACTAGTACAGAAAAAGATGGTTCGATATTGGAGTTCACCCGATGAATTAGGAAGCGTGGTCTCCCGTTCAATGGTTAAACTGATAAAACAGTTTCCAGCGGTTGGTTGGGTTAGGGCCGATTCTGCCATTGATGAGGCCTCGATGAGAGAGATACTGCGATTACAAAAAGAAAACGACGAACTAAAACAAAAACTTCAGAAAAGCAAAATGACTGCTCCAGCAGGCACCGATAAACTATCTCAAGGTGATGATACCATTGACATTACCATAAGATATAAGGCAGATACCCCCCAATATAGTAGGTATTCTATTAAAAATTTTGTCACAGTAACATGGAATGATTTGTTTGCAATTATTGCACCTTATATGGTAATCGAATGTAAAGAGTCAGTCATCAAAGATGCTATTGTTGAGTATGCTAAAGGCTTGCTTTCCGATGAATTATCAAAGGAACTAAAAGAGAAAAGGTATAGTAGATTTTATGACTTTTCTATCGAAAACGAGGAGTTTCAGAATATTAAAATCCAATATAAAGCCCTTGGACTTATAATGAAAAGTGTAAGAAATCGCAGCGTAAAAGACACATTGAATTATTGGACTTTGACTGAATACGGAGATTATGTTATGACCCAACTCATCGCAATAAAGAAATCAGAAGAAGATGAGAACTAAACGACAATATCAGCCAATTACTTATTCGTGTGCACCAATTGGGATAACTAAATAGCATTCCTGCGTACCAAAAGCACTCTCTCCACCCCCATTTTTAGGGGGTTCGCTACACGCTTGTACGGGGAGAGCGCTTGAATGGCATTCAAGAGGTCAGCGGTTCGATCCCGCTTATCTCCACCAAATCAAGATAATCCGAACCTTTTTCCGATAGGGAATGGGTTCGGATTTATCATTTATTTAGACGAGATAGTATAAAGCAAAACGGCGGCGGTATGTGTGGTACACATACTGCCGCCGCTGTTATTTGGGAGTATCACCCTGTTTTTGCTGCTGTGCTTGCCATTCGGCAAAGGCCCGTTTGCCCTCGTCACTTTCAAAATAGCTTTGCATATCTGGGAGCAGACAGCGGGCGATTGCCTCTAATTCATAGTCGGGTATCTTGGGATGGTATTGCTTCTTGCTCTGTGTCAAGCTGGCCTCCCTCCTTTGAGGCACTATTATATTGTCGATAGTTGATAATGTTCTTGACTGCCCCGGCTTCATCGGTAATGGAGATTGTCTTTTCATAGGTGAGCGGTGCGCCGTGTACCAATGCTTGCGCTTCGGCTTCCGTTGTCCGCCATATTTCCGGCCTTTTCACACCCCGGCTTGCCCGGTACAGATGAAAGCCGGGCGGGTACAGATGCAGCCGCGCCCCTTTGATAATTGCTTTCTTTTGGCGCTTGCCCTGTGCGTCTGTTATTTCCGCCTCTGCTATCTGTCCTTTTGCATTTCCGACGCGGAGCGCTTCCGATAATTCCATATCGCCCAGATATGCGGTTAGGTATAAGCCGGGGTTGTCAATTCCTTGTAGGCTTTTGGTCTTGGTAAATCCATGCCCCCAAATTCGCGCCATATCTGCATTAGGAATGAACGGTGCTTTCTCCGGGAACAGAAAGAGACAATGCAAATGCCATGCGCCCCGCCCCTGCGGTTCTGCTGCTGTGATGTATTCCGCCGGAGGGTATTCATGCTTTTTGAGATAGTACCGAAACCGCTGCCAAAAACGGCGGAAATCCTCGTAGACGCGCTTTTCATCCCGCATATTTTCTTTATATGTCAGCGTTACCCACAATGCCATTTCCGGGGCTGTTAGATTGGCATTGATTAAGTCGCGCAGCTTGCGGAGCGATTGTGCAACACTGGCTTTGCTGTCTGCCCGATTTTCTGTATGACAGAACTCTTTGACTTCGCCCGTCCGTTTATCAACATACAAGTCGGCGTTTACCTTTTCAATGACAGCACATGGAGTGGAACGCATATAGCGAACTTCAATCACATTCCCGCATCGTTTGACCGTCACAGGCGTTTCCGCCGTGTCTGGCCGCACATCCGGGATTCTGTCAATGTTCATAAAATATCAAGTTAAGCCGCCTGCGGCGGCGGGCGGTTCGGCGGCTCTCGCACTGCTTCGCCGCCCGCTCCGCCCGTTTTAACGGCTCATTGCCTCTTGAATCGCCTCGTCCAAAGCATCCATGCTCTGCACCTCTGCAATTCTGATTTTCTCGATACCAACGCCATCAATATAAAGATGCCCCTCGCGCTTGCTGCACTGTGTAATGGATTCTGCAACTTCATCCGGGAACAGCATTCTCCGCCCCTCACGACTAAGATTGCCAAGGGCAAGGCAGCATTGAAAGTTATCTCTCGCCCCGGCAAAATAAGCCGCGTCCGGTCTTTGGATTCCGATAATAGGAAAGAAGCGATATGCCCGCCCTAGCATGAGCAACTCCGCGAGCCTTGCCTTTGCCTGTTCGGCGGTTTTCTTATCCAAGGACAGAAGAAAGCTGCCCCACTCATCAATGATAAGATATTGGGGCGCACCTGCTGTGCCGCTTTCCTGCTGCTGCTTGAACGCCGTATAGTAATCTTCTAAGCCCTGCAAACAGTCTGCATAGCCATAATATCTGGGCTTGTCCGAAAGATTGCGAAAGTCAAACTGCTTGAAATCAAGCAGCCAGATTTTCGCGTCCGGCTGGAATCGTGCAATTTTTGCAAGCAGGATTTTTAGGGCAACGGTTTTCCCTGTGCCAGTCGCGCCAACGATGAGCATATTGATGATGTGTTTTACATCAATACTGCCAGAAGCCGAATCATCTGGTGTGAACAAGGCGGGGCGAATATATTTTTGTGGAAGAAAGAATAGAAGAGTATAGTTTATATTACGCCCGTACTCCATGCGGAAAATTCCGCCCATAGCTACCCTCAATCGCTCATAGTGGTTATTAAAATCCGGCAGTGACAGTCCTTTATTTCTGACCTTCAAAATCAAGCCATGAGGCTTGTCCTTATCCCGTTTGACGCTGATAAGCACAGGGTATTCGTTTTGCGCGTTATGCAGGCCACAGCGCCGCACGGCGCGGTCAAAGCGCCGTTTCAAAAGCGGCGGAGTACGAATGACTTGAACAAGGCAGATAGCCACAGTCAGGGTGAGGGCAAGTACAACAGCATAGAAAGTGAAATTATCATTTTGAAATATTAGATTTTTTACTTGCTCCATGCAAAATTCCTTTCCGGGCAGACATAGGAAAACCTATGTCTGCCCTATATTTTTATTTGCTGTTGAGGGTAACGATCTGGGCGGTCTGGGCGGTAGCGGTCATACCGATACCGCTACCATTGCTGGAAAAAAGGCTCACAGCACAGTCGGGAATCTGCACAAACAAGGGCTGACAGTTCATAACAGCTTCCTCAATTTCTTCATCAGTAACTTTGGGCAGCGGGTCATGGTCAAACTTGACCGTAAGAGGGGCAAGGCGCGCACCTTGCAGCGCCACAGTCAGCTTAACCCCGATAGGTTCCTCGGAAGTGCGTTTGCCATCGCTTCCGTATGAATATATCGGTGATTTTCCTGTCAAAATTGCAAAATTATGGTTGCTATTCACAGCAGCCAAGTCAACGGATACTTTGTAGGGCATATATCCTCCTTATATTTTATTGCATTTCTATTTTTGTTATATTTTTCATTGTTTTATAGAAACCACAATCTGTAATAAATTTTAGGAGGCAGCGCAGCACCCGGCGGAGCTGCCTCCGATTTCATACCTCAGTCGCTACCTTCCAGAAAGCAACTGACTGATGCACCCTCCTTTTCACACTTTTTTCGCATTTTAGCAAATGTCCACTTTCCGGGGCACACCGTCTTCCAGAATGATTGAAAGGCAGTCAAAACCACTTTTCGCGCAATCCATGAAAAATGTTGTGAACAATGCATCGTTTCCTCTACCTGCCATCCATTTTCTGGTTGCATCTTTGTCGGCATAAATGAGAAGTAGTCGGCCTTCGTCTGAAAGTTTGTAAGGCATATATCATCCTCACGCTTTATTGCATTTCCGCTTTTATTACATTTGTAATGTTTTACTTATAAGCCACAACCTGTAATAAATTTTAGGAGGCAGCCCAACACCCGGCGGAGCTGCCTCCGATTTCACACCTCAGTCGCTACCTTCCAGAAAGCAACTGACTGATACACCCTCCTTTCTACATTTTTTCGCATTTTAGCAAATGTCCACTTTCCGAGGCACACCGTCTTCCAGAATGATTGAAAGGCGGTCAAAGTCACTTCCCGCGCAATCCATGCAAAGTGCTGTGAACTTTGCCTCGTCTTCTCTACCCATCATCCATTTTCTGGTCGCATCTTTGTCGGCATAAAGGAGAAGCAGTCGGCCCTCGTCCATTAGTGGGATAAGATGAATAGAACTAATCTCTTTTTTTCGCTCCATCGTATGTTGTCACCTCCTTTCTGTCATCTATTGTACCGCATCCTGCTACCATTGTCATACTTCTTACTACAAAAATCTTTTAGCACTAATTGCGGTAAAAATATGTTGTTATCGTATATATTGACATATACTGCGATTTATGGTATAATTCACGATACAAGGAGGTGCTCGTTACGAGTTATCGAGAAAGTAATACCATAGATGAACAACAAAGTATTATCGTTATACGGCTCCGGCAATTAAGGAAACTGAAAAATGAGTCGCAAGAGGAACTTGCAGGAGCCATTGGCGAGAAGAAGGCCACCATTCAAAATATTGAGCAGAGCAAGAGCAAACTTTCACTTGAGTTAGCTGGAAAAATCGCAAGACATTACCATGTAAGTACAGATTACATTTGTGGTTTAGCCGATGATGGTACATCTGCACAGAATACACTTGATACGCTGTGTGAATATGTATCTATAGAGCGGAGAAAATTGATTTTGGGGGACGCTGCTTCACACGAAATACCGTTCATTTCAATAAACGCGTCCTTTTTTAACTATTTGAAAAACAAAACCGAGGCAGAACAACTAAGGAAAAAGGGCGTTCCAGATAAAATCATTGATGCATGGATAAGGGAGGAAAAGCAAAAAACTGAAGCTGCCTTATTAGATGAAACAGAAAAAGATGAATATGCTTTGCTATCTCAATTTTATATTACAGATGAGAATGTTTTGAGATTATTAGAAAACGCCTATAACGAATGTGGCGGTAAATAATAAAAAAGACAGCCCCTACGGTCTTAATCCGTAGGGGCTGCGTTCTGTTCAATTTTCTCTATTAACTAACTTATCTAGGCTAACATCCAAAGCTACGGAAATTCTATAAAAGGTATCCACGCTGAAATTGTAGGCAACCTTTTCACTCTCAATCTGTCGCATAAAGTCATGTGAGCGTCCAATTCGTTCTGCCAATTCCGCAGCCGTTAAGCCGCGCTGTTTACGATATTTCTTAATATTACGCCGTATCGTATTATAAATATCCTCGTCGAATACAAGCTGTTCCATTTTGTGAGCCACCACCTAACGAAAGTGTACCCAAATTCATTAGGAATGTATGTTAGGCAACGCCTCATAAATAGCGATTGCACAAAAGAAAAATATGTGTTAGACTAAAAACAGCAATCTTCGGCAAAATATTTATTTAGGGAGGAAGAAAGATGAAGAAGCGTATTTTATCTCTTGCGCTTGTCCTCGTGCTTTGCTTGGGAATGAGCGTTCCCGCCTTGGCCGCTGATTCTGCCACGGTGGGGCAAGTAAATACGATCAGCTTAGGTAGTGACATACTGGCGGTTGTAGATACCAATGGTGTACTTTGGATTAGTGACCCCAATTATCAAAATTTGGGACTGGAAAACCGTGGGACATCGCCGGTGTTCACAAAAATTATGGAGAATGTACGCACCGTGAGTTGTGGGTTGTGGGAACACGCTGTTGTAAAAACAGATGGTTCACTGTGGACTTTTAAATATAGTTACTATGATGAAAATTATAACTATATTGAACGCTTTACTTCTAAAAAAATCATGGACGGAGTAGTTTCTGTCAGTGTGTCTGATGATAATGATACCTATGCCGCAATCAAAGAAGATGGCTCTCTCTGGATGTGGGGTAAAAATTTTGTCGGGCAGTTAGGAAACGGTACTACAAACGATTCCGATATTCCTGTCCGCGTTTTGGAAAATGTTGTTGCTGTCAGCTGTGACAGGCATAATACGGCTGCAATTACGAAGGACGGTTCTCTCTGGATGTGGGGCTCTAAATCCAGATTATGCAACGAATATTATGGGAAAAATGTAGACGGGTCTGAACTTCAAACCGTACCGATTAAGGTTATGGAAAATGTTCGCTCCGTAAATTGCACCGGTTTTGTGACAACCGTTGCCAAAACGGATGGCTCTCTTTGGGTATGGGGGGCTAATGCGAGTGGACAGATGGCAAACGGAGCCGTCAATTGGGGCACCTATGAAACACCTTGCAAAGTGATGGACAATGCGGTTTCGGTTTGCAACAACCCATCTGTTTCTGCTGCCTTAAAAGCGGATGGTTCACTTTGGATGTGGGGTGAAAATGGCAGCGGAAATGTCGGCAACGGCTATAGTGGAACGCTTTACTCTTCACAGGGTATCCCATACCAGTTGACGCCTTGTAAAGTGTTGGATAGTGTTGCAGCGGTCACTTGTGGCGATTTGAGCGTGGCAGCGGTTAAAACAGACGGTTCTGTTTGGCTCTGGGGGCGCTCCAGTTACTTGAACGGAATCGGAAATGACAAAGACCCCTATGACTTTGCAATGCAGACTACCCCGGTTCAGTTGAAAGGCATAACCGCTAAAATATCTTCTTCCGCCTCTACCCCTAAGCCTACTCCGACACCCACTCCCAGCGTTACGGCAGAAAAAGTCGGCGGATTCAACGATGTAGTGAAAACAGATTATTTTGCAGATTCTGTCCTCTGGGCAGTCGATAAGGGTATCACAGCGGGAACATCTAAAACGACCTTTTCCCCGAATAGCACCTGCACCACGGCGCAGATTTTGACTTTCCTCTGGCGGTCACAGGGTTCACCCGAACCGACTAGCAAGACGAACACATTCACCGACATAAAGGAAAGCGACTATTTTTATAAGGCCGCGTTGTGGGCGAAAGAAAATAATATCATTTCCAGAGATAGCACTGTTTTCAATGGAAATACCCCTTGCACTCGCAGTTCGGCGGTTCTTTATATCTGGCGTGCGACAGGCTTCCCCGCTGCGACAAAAAGCAGCAGCTTTACCGATGTAGCCACTACAACGATTTATGCTCCCGCTGTTGATTGGGCGGTTGAACAAGGTGTGACAAGCGGCACAAGCAAAACGACATTCTCTCCCGATACCACTTGCACCCGCGCCCAGATTGTGACCTTCCTGTACCGGGCATTTTCTAAATAAGTCTTTGTTAGTTCAGAGGCGGTCAGAGTATTTATTCTGACCGCCTCGCTTTATTCTTCGTGTTGTCTACAACATTCATTTTGTGTGCCACTGTCGAACGAAAGTATTCCCCGATTTGCCAAAGGCGTATATTAGGTATAACCTCACATAAAATGATTGCGTCACTGAAAAATATATGTTAGACTACAAGTAGCAACCCCACTTCGCACAAATTAGGAGGAAAGAAAAATGAAAAAATTCCTATCCCTCGCACTCGCATTAGCACTCTGTTTCAGTTTGACTGTCCCCGCATTTGCCGCAAACAAAGCGGGAGACACCACCGTCACTGACAAATCTGGAAACATTTACACGCTTTCAAAACCCATCCTGTACACCATTCCTGTTTCGGATTTGGAAGCAATACAGGGCAGCAGCTACATTTTGAATCGAATCAAAGAGGAAACATCCGTTGTTTATGCGGTTTCTACCGGTACGGTTATTACGGCTCCAAATGGCGGCTGGATCGACTCTATGCTTGGCGTGTGGCTCACTCAGGAAGGCGATGCCTGCAAAGTCGATGAAGATGACGGCGGCGGCTACCCGTGGAAGTCTTTTGACTACGAAGATGGTTCACAAGGTCTTTTAGCCGCGCACTTCTGCACATCGGGCGGCGCAATCGATGAATCGACTGGATATTTGACAAGCGATGCGGTCAATAACGGCATGATTGCTTTCTTTGTTCCATGGGACGAAACGGCGGGCAGTCCATTCACTTCAAAATCCACTCCGAGCACTCCGAGCAAACCCAGCACGCCCACCGGCCAGACCTTTACCGATGTAGCCGCCAACGCCTATTACGCGAACTCGGTGGCTTGGGCAGTCGATAAGGGTATCACAGCGGGAACATCTAAAACGACCTTCTCCCCGAATAGCACCTGCACCACGGCGCAGATTTTGACTTTCCTCTGGCGGTCACAGGGTTCGCCCGAACCGACTAGCAAGACGAACACATTCACCGACATAAAGGAAAGCGACTATTTTTATAAGGCCGCGTTGTGGGCGAAAGAAAATAATATCGTTTCCAGAGATAGCACTGTTTTCAATGGAAACACCCCTTGTACCCGTAGTTCGGCGGTTCTTTATATCTGGCGTGCGGCAGGCTTCCCCGCTGCGGCAAAAAGCAGTAGCTTTACAGATGTAGCCACTACAACGATTTATGCACCCGCTGTTGACTGGGCGGTTGAACAAGGTGTGACAAGCGGCACGAGCAAAACCATATTCTCTCCCGATACCACTTGCACCCGCGCCCAGATTGTGACCTTCCTGTACCGGGCATTTTCTAAATAAGCCTTTATTGTTTCAGAGGCGGTCAGAGTATTTATTCTGACCGCCTCGTTTTATGCTATATTCGTGTTGACTATTTAACTCGTATATTGTATCACAATAAAACAAGAAAGGAGTGTTGACTATGCAAGAGGTAGCGCAGCGGCTTAAATCTCTGCGAGAAAGTGTCGGCTTGTCGCAGGCTAAATTGGCCGCGCTGATGGGCGCAACACAGGCCAGTGTGAACCGCTATGAAAACGGACAGTCCTCCCCGCCGCTAAAGATTTTGCGGTGGTATGCCGATTTTTTTGATGTTTCTTTGGATTATATCTTTGCCAGAACGGAGCAGCCAGAGGGAAAGCTATACGAGCATAAGCCGAAAGTGGTGGAAGCCATTACACAGGACAACAAGGAACTACGGCAGTTTGTAGATATGTGCTTTGACCCGACTTCCCCGGTCAGTGAAAAACTGCGGGAAACGCTGACAAAGCTATTAGAGGAACAGCGAAAATAGGGCGGGAGTTTCCCCTTGCGGAGAATATTCAAAAGATCTCCGCCCGTCAAGGTTAAAATGAACTGGCTGTGCCAGACCTTGACAAACGGAGATTTTTGAATGGCAGGACATCAAGGGAAACGCCCACCAGTGAGGCGGGCAAGCCACCCACAGAGTAACGAAAGGTTGTGCAGATATGAAAGCTGTAATTTACGCCCGCTATTCTTCCGACAGTCAGCGTGAGGAAAGCATAGAGGGGCAGCTTCGGGAGTGCAAGGAATACGCCGAGCGCAACGGCATAACGGTGTTAAGCACCTATATTGACCGTGCATTGTCCGCGAAAACAGATAACCGCCCGGATTTCCAGCGCATGATTAAGGACAGCGCAAACGGCCTGTTCGATATTGTCCTTGTTTGGAAGTTGGACAGGTTCGCCAGAAACCGCTATGACAGCGCCCACTACAAAGCCATTTTGAAGAAAAACGGTGTTAAGGTGGTATCGGCAAAAGAGGCTATTGCAGAGGACAGCACTGGTATTTTGCTGGAAAGTCTGTTAGAGGGGTACGCCGAGTTTTATTCCGTTGAACTGTCCGAGAAGATACACCGAGGGCAGAAAGAAAACGCCCTAAAGGGGTTGAACAACGGCGGCGGTATTCCGTTGGGGTATGTGTTGGGAAGTGATAAACGATTGGCGGTTGACCCCATGACCGCGCCCGTGGTGTTGGAGATTTTCACCCGCTATGCCGATGGCGAAACCGTCCGCGCTATCGTGGAATCTCTCAATGAGCGAGGGTTGCAGACCAAGCACAACAAGCCGTACAGTTTAGGCAGCTTCAACGCCATCTTGAAAAACAGAAAGTACATAGGCGAGTATCGGTATCAAGATGTAGTTATCCCCGGCGGCGTTCCCGCCATTGTTCCGCAGGAACTATTTGACCGGGTACAAGCACGCATAGCACGGAACAAACGCGCCCCGGCTATGAGTAAAGCGGATGAAGCCTTTTTGCTGACAACGAAGCTGTTTTGCGGCAAGTGTGGGCGGCTGATGGTAGGCGAAAGCGGTACGAGCCATACCGGGAAGAAGCACTACTATTACAAATGCGGAAGCGCAAAGCGGAAAACTGGCTGTACTAAAAAGGCGGTAAAAAAGGACTGGATAGAAAATCTGGTGGTCGAGCGTACCATGCAAATGATATTTGATGATACAACGCTTAACGCAATCGCAAGTATGGTGCTTGATGTACAAGCGCGGGAAAATACCTCTCTGCCCGTTCTAAAGGCGCAGTTGGCGCAGACCGAGCAAGGCATACAAAATATGTTGAACGCCATTCAGCAAGGAATTTTCACCGTGTCTACAAAACAGCGGTTGGAGGAACTGGAAGCCACCAAGGAGCAGTTGACAGTCAGCATCTTACAGGAAGAACTTCAAAAACCGCACCTTAGCAAAGAGCAGATTTTATTTTTCCTGCAACGCTTCCGCGCCATTGATACCACCAAGCAGGAGCAGCGGCAACGCTTGATTGATAGCTTTGTCAATGCGGTTTATGTGTACGATGATAAAATCATTCTGACCTTTAACTATCAAGACGGAACGGAAACAATCACTTTAGACAATATAAACGGTTCGGATTTGGAAGCAGGGTGTCCACCAAAAAGAAAGACACGCTTTTTAGCGTGTCTTTCTTTTTGGGTTTCGGCGGCTTTGCCGCCTTCACCCTTCCGGGATTGAAATGCTCGAGGTCGGCAGAGCCACCCCTGCGCAATTCTCCGCTCCGAATTTATGGCGCAAAAGCGCCGCCGGCCAGAAGGCCGGTTTGGTACGCCGCTCTCCGGCCAGCGTCCCCTTTTTCGTTTCCCTCAAAGGGGCCGGTTCAGCTTCAAAACCGTCACGTTGATCTCCCCGTCCGTGGCACTGCTGGAACTGGTGAAGGTTAGGCTGAACTGCGTGGCTGTCGGTGCACGAAGAATAAGATAGGCCGAACCGCAGGCACTGGAACCCTCCGTGCTGGTAGCAAAATAGATTCCAGTCTCCAGATGAGAGGTACCATTATAAAATGGGGTAACCTGCATATAGCTGGCCTGACGAAAGAGACAGGAAACTTTATAGGAGATGAGATAATAGCCCGGTGCCAGACCAATTTTTGTCACATCCGGCTGCGTGATATTTCCCGTAGTGTCCCTCACATCGGGCAGCAGGACGATCTGAGTGCCGTTGCTCATGGGATATTGGGTGTTGAGGAAGGAGGCAAAGCTGTCCTGTGGAGCCTCTCCTGCAGGGCCGGTGGGTCCGACCTCCCCCTGCGGACCCGCGCCACCTGGTATTCCCTGGGGACCAGTTGGGCCAGTTGGACCGGTTTGCCCCTGGAGACCTGTTGGCCCGGTGGGACCAATCACTCCCTGGGGACCAGTCGGTCCGGTAGGACCCATTTCCCCCTGGGGCCCGGTAGGTCCGGTAAGGCCCATCTCCCCCTGGGGGCCGGTAGGTCCGGTAAGGCCCATCTCCCCCTGGGGGCCGGTAGGTCCGGTGGGACCATCCTCTCCTGCGATGCCTGTACGCCCATCAGGGCCAGGCGGCCCGGTAGGTCCGGTGGGACCAGTTTCTCCCTGGGGACCGGTGGGGCCGGTGGGACCATCCTCTCCTGCGATGCCTGTACGCCCATCGGGGCCAGGCGGCCCAGTAGGTCCGGTGGGACCAGTTTCTCCCTGGGGACCGGTGGGGCCAGGCGTACCTGTCTCCCCTGGCTCTCCCTGGGGTCCAGTAGCTCCTGCAGGACCTGTTGGGCCAATCTCGCCTTGAGGGCCCATAGGCCCGGTAGGCCCCCGCAGTTCAGGTGAGAGCACCCAGCAAGCCCAGAATGGCGGCTCGGGGCAAAAACCGTCTGGAGGCATTTTATGGTGGTTCACAAACGCTTCCCTGCCTTTCCTCTTTTTCTTATTCTATGGTCAAGGGTCCGGCAGAGTTCCCAAAAAATCCGCCGCCGAAAATTTCGGCGGCGGATTTTTTATTCCAGGTCCTCTATTTTCATTCGTTTCAGGTCATCTTTAAAATCCCGGCGGTTTTTGTAATACAGCCAGATCCCGCCAAACACTACCGTTGGGATGTTGCTCACCAGAAACATTCCCGCCAGGGCACCAATATCCCCCGGAGTGATAGGCTTCGCCTCTATGTACTCCTCTTGCACTACGTTCCCGTACTCGTCGGTAACTCTCATAGCCCCTCCGCCAACGCGCTGGAAAACACCCAGACTCAGCACCAGAAGGAGCGATACCACAAGGGACAAGACGGGCAGAATTAACCCTAGCTTCCGACTCTTTCTGCACAGCCATACCTGGAGCACCACCAACAGCGCAACTGGCAGCAGCAGGAAAAATAGGCTCATCATCAGGCTGAGCCAAACCAATGGACTTGCAAAGGACATAGTCTCCTCCTTCCCCACCCTCACAGGGGCGGCTCTCCTTTTGTCTTCTTATATTCAGAAATAAGCAGCTTGGCGGTGTCAAAGTCCAGCCGGTCACTCACCGCCAGGCGCTTGATGGTGGCAATATAGGGATCGGCGGCGGTGTCTTCCCCAATTTTGATCTTCTGAATGAGCCGGTCCAGCCGCAGCCGCACCGTAGGATAGGTCACCCCATATTGGGCAGCTACCTCTTTCAACGATCCGGAAGCCAGAATAAACTTTTTGATGAAGGCAATGTCCTCCTCTTCCAAATTGACCATCCAGTCGGGCAGCATCTCCAGTGCCATTTTGTCCCCTCCTTTCTCTGTGTCCTCAGTATACACTTTAATTTTATTAAAGTCAATCTTTAATTTTATTTTTCGTTTTCTTTTTAATTGTTTATATATGGCAAAAAGATCCCGCCGGAAGTCCGGCGGGATCTTTAACTTCAGTTTTTCGATAAGGAGATGGACTTCCCTTCTGAAACGGTCTTTTTCCGCAAAAACGCAAGCTTTGTCTCCGAACACACCACGGCCACAAAGATCAGTGCAAAGCCTATCAGCAGTCTCAGGGTCACAGGGTCGCCGTAGAAGATAACGGAGAACAGTACCCCAAACACCGACTCCAGAGACAAGATCACAGAGGCCGAAGCGGGGTCAGACCACACCTGGCCCACATTCTGGAAGAGGAGGGCTACCGTAGTGGCCATGACGCACAGATAGGCAAGGGGCAAATAGACTGCCGGGTCCAGGAGTGCAGCGCCGGGAAAATCCTCTGTAAGCAGGCCGCCGATCCAGGCATACAGGGCGGTAAAGGCAAATTGAAACACGGTGAGGATGGTAATGTCCTTGCCCGGAGAGACCTTCTCCACGGCCACAATGTGGCTGGCATAAAAGACGGCGCACAGCAAGGTGAGCAGATCTCCCACATTGATGGACAACTGTTCATTGAGCGATACCAGTCCCACTCCGGCCACACACAGCACTGCCGCAGAGATGTTGTACCGGTCTGGGCGGCGTTTTACCACTGCCCAGGTAAAGAAGGGAACCAACACACAGTACACGGCCGTGAGAAAGGCGTTTTTGGAAGGCGTAGTCAGCGCCAAGCCAAAGGTCTGGATGGAGTAGGCCAGAAAGAGAAAGCCCCCCATTACAGCCCCCCGCCACAGGTAATCGGGGGTAAATTTCTTCCAGCGTTTTCCAACAATAAGGGCCAGCAGCACCGCCCCAGCGGTAAAACGCAAGGCCAGCAGAAAGAACACAGGGATGACATCCAGGGCATTTTTCATGATAAAAAAGGAAGTACCCCAGATGATGGCAGCGGCAAAAAGCATGGGCTTTGCCAGAAGGTGCATGGTTTTAGGGGACATGGACTTCAACTCCTGATTGAAAAGTAAACGCCTGATGTGGTACTATGGAAAAAAACGCAGGGAGGGCAATATGGAACCTTTACCGAAAAGCTTTTATGACCGTGATACCGTGGAGGCAGCCCAAGCCCTTTTGGGGCAATATCTGGTACGCTCGCTTCCTGATGGGACCGAGCTTATCTGCCGGATCACGGAGACCGAAGCCTATGTGGGACGAATGGATAAGGCCTGTCACGCCTATGGCTATAAGCGCACCCCCCGTACAGAGACTCTGTTCGCGCCTCCGGGAACGGCCTATATCTACCTTATTTACGGCATGTATCACTGCCTCAACTTCGTCACGGAGTCTGAAGGAGAGCCCTCCGCTGTGCTCATCCGAGGGGTCCAGGCGGTACAAAACGGAGATATTATAGCAAAAAACCGCTTTGGCCGCAAGATGGAAGCCCTCACTTCTTACCAGAAAAAGAATTTCCTCAACGGACCCGGAAAGCTCTGCAAGGGCCTGCTCCTCACCCGGAACGAAAACGGATTGGATCTGACAAACAAGACAGGAGGTCTCTATGTCTGCCCCGGCCCCAGTCCAAAGGAAATTTTTGTGGGCAAGCGTATTGGCATTGACTATGCTCAAGAGGCAATCGACTTCCCCTGGCGGTTCTGGTGTGAATCAGACGATACAATCCACTCATAGCAGCAAAAAGGGCGGGCCCGTTGGGGCCCGCCCTCTTGTATCAAAGGGAGGTATCTCTTCAGCCAGCCGTGATCACTCTCACCTGCTTGCCGATGGGATCAATATAGATAGCCATAGTATCGGCATAGGCCTTCATGGCGTTGACCCGGTCGCGGGCCTCACTCTGGGTAAACCAGCTGCCCAGATCATTGCGGTTTCCGCTCATGCCGCCATAGCACTCCACATCGTCTGCCACGCGGTAGTTGGTACCGCCCACAGAGACGTACAGATCGCCCTGGCTCTCAAAGAAGTCCTTGCCTGTGATGCCCACCATCTTGGTCAGCTGGAGCACATCCCGGATGAGCAATTCGCCCTTCTGGCTCTCGTAGGTAACAATACCCACAATATCGCCGGTCTTGCCGGAGTAACCAGCCTTTTCACCCAGCTTGAGATTGCCGCCTACGCCGCGCATGAGGGACCACTGGGTCTTGGGATCATCCTTGCTACCTGTGGTGATTCCGGACATCATGCCGTATTCATAGGCGTTGCCAGTGACGTTGTCCAAGACCAAATAATCCACCATGTTCGCACTATTCAGGTGGTAACCAGCAATCTGGTTGGAGGGGATGCTGCCCATAGCCAGATCGTTCAGATCGATCTCAGCAAGCGCGCTGGTAGTGACCTTCTCATAAATGCGCACGCTGTTTAACACCGTGTAGGAACCCAGTGTCATCTCGGCCACATTGAACGTGCCAGGCACCCGGTTTTCAGACAGGCGGCTGACGTTCAGAACCTTACTACCCATGGAGAAGATCACCAGCTGGCCCTCTACGCTGCCGGCACTGCCGTTGATGGTCCCCTTCAGGTCCATGGTGCTGCCATTGGGCAGGAATACCTTCGCCGCACCATCTTCCACAATACCCACTGCGGTGGAACGGGTATCCGCACCGGCCTTCGCCATGCCGGCCACCTTTCCGTCGGCGGTGAGCAGCAGAGAAACTGTGTCACCCAGAGTGAAGTCCTTGGTGGTGTTCCAGGCACTCTCCAAAACGGTAAACTCATTGCCCAGGGAGGTAATGGTCTTGGGCGTGTTCACAGTGGGCTTGGCATCCTGATAGGTACAGGTAATGCGCAGGTCGGAGACGATGAGGGTATTGCTTAGCTCGTCATAGGTAACCACATCATAGGGTCGGATATCCGAAAGCTTGATGGGCTGACGGTTCTTGATGATGTTGAAGTTGGTGGCACCACCGGTAAGCTGGTGGAAGGTACCCACCGTGGCGTTGCCCATCACCACCACAGCTTCTGTGCTGGCGGAGGTAGTGGCGCCCACAGCATAGATAGCGACCACCTTGCCCCGCTGGGTGAACATGGTCAGCTGGGTACCGGAGTAGAGGGTCTCATAGCACTCCAGATAGCTCTTACCCTTCTCCTGGTCGGAGGTGAAGACAGGAGTATCACCGGAGATAGTATACTGCTGTCCGCCGCCCTTCACATAGCCGGGCTCGGCATCTCCGGTGAGGGTAATGGTCACCGGCGTACTGTCATCAGGGACAAAGGTAACGATTTCCTGGTTATCATTGACCATCAGCGTGCCCCGACGGCCCTGGAGGGCGGTGGGGGCCACATTCTCCACCTTGGGCACATAGGTGCCGTTGGAGGTACGCACCGCGCCCATGACCTCACCGGTGTCGGTGGCCACGTTCACCGCCAGGATCACCGTGTCCTCCTTGGGATCACCCAGGGTGCTATAGTACTCCTTGCCCTCATTGGTCTTACAAGTCAGGGCATTGACAAAGAGCTGGGCGGCATGGGCACGGGTAAGGGGCTGGTTATAGTCCTGGGGCAGGCCATCTCTCAGACCGATGGAATCGGCCAGATTCATATAGCTCTGAGGCCACAGGGCACCAGCCTGGGCGCTGGTATAGCCCAGCATACGGATGAGAATGGTAACCGCCTGAGCCTGGGTAATGGCCTGGTCAGGAAGGAAGGTCCCATCTCCCATGCCAGTAATGAGAGGAACCTTCTTGTCCTCTCCCTCACTGATGGAAATGCTGGAAGCCAGGTTGATGTAACCCCTGGCCCAATGAGAGCTGGGCACATCGGTAAAAATGGTGCGGGTGGAATGGATGGCCACCTCACTGGAGCGCTGCATGAAGCTGACCACCATGGCACAGAACTCACCACGGGTAAGCTGGCTGGTGGGATTGAAGAAGTTGCCGCCAGTACCGCTGACCACACCCATAAGGCGCAAAATATCGGCGTTGACGGCGGTGTTGCTGTCCTGGACATCCAAGAAGGAGGAATTCCCCGCCGCCTGGGCCGGCGCCGCAAGGGGCGCAGCCAGAGCCAGGGTCAGCACCCCGGCCAAAAGGCCTGAAATCAGTCGTTTTTTATTCATTGTTCTATCTCCTTATATCTTCCGGTCTTTTCATACATCGCAGAGGCCCGAAAGCCCTCCCGCAGGGAGTTTGCGCCCGCAGGCGCAAATCAATTGCAATCTGTTTTTTCGGCGGCTCTGCCGACCGAAAAAACACTTCTCGCAAAAGACTTCCCGACAATTTCAACGAAATCGAGGGAAGGCTTTTGTGCATCCCTCTCAAACCGGCGGTTCGTCCGCCGGTTTGAAGTTCCTCAGTCTGCCCGCAGGGCCACCACCGGCTGTAGACCGGAAGCCTTGACGGCGGGGTACATACCGAAAATGATACCCAAGGCCACCGAAATGGCCGCGGCTCCCACTGTGACGCCGGGACTCGGGATAAGGATGATCCCAAAGGACAATTTGCCCACAATGAGGGTACCCACATAGCCTACCCCAATGCCGAACAATCCGCCGATGCCGCAGATCATAGCCGCTTCAATGAGGAACTGCACAATAATGCTCTTACGTTCCGCACCGATGGCCTTTCGGATACCGATCTCTCGGGTGCGCTCGGTAACGGTGACCAGCATGATGTTCATAATGCCGATGCCGCCTACCAGCAGGGAGATGGCGGCGATACCGCCCAAAAATCGCTGCTGCAGGGCAGCGGCCTCATTCTGGCTGTTCTGCCAGGTTTCAGGAGAATTGACCGAGAAATAGCCGTTATTCTCATTGATGAGACCACCAAGATAACCATTGAGACTAGTCACCACAGTGGCGATGTCATCCGAACTCTTCACCTTCACCACATATTCCTCAATGGGCCGATTTTGATTGAAGTACCGGGTCATGGTGGAAGGAATCAGGATCATCCGGTCTTTACGTTTGATCTCGTCCAGAATCCACTGGTTATTCTCACTGGTACCCAGGTTCTTCCCCTGCGCCTTACTCTGGTAGATTCCTACCACCCGGAACGGAATCCCGTTGATGGTGATGGTCTTGTCCAGGGGATCGGCGAAGGCAAAGATCTGCTGGGCAGCCTCGGAGCCTAGGACGCACACCTGGTTGAGCTTTTCAATATCCAGGTAGGACAGCTCCCGGCCACGGGCAATTTTAAAGTCGTTGCAAAGCCCATACTGGTCGTTGCCCATATAAATATTTATACGGGTGTTCCAATCCTCACCAGTGAGTGTTTTGGACTCATAAGAGATTTTGGTGTCACTCCACACGCTCCCGTTTGGTGTAACGCCCACCACATGGTCACTCAGTCCCAGACAGTAATCATAGAGGGCTTGTGATACATTGATGGAGGAGTTCCATGTACTGGCACTTACCTGGACGGTATTGGTACCCATACTCTCATAGTAGGCCTTCATAGCAGCGTTTTGCCCCTGAGCATAGGATACCAAAATGATCACTGCCGCCAGGCCAATGATAATGCCCAACATGGTCAGGGCCGAGCGGCCCACGTTGGAAAAGATGGATTTTGCGGCCATTTTGACCGCCTGGCCCAGCTTCACAGGCCCACCTCCTCTCTGGTTCCGTCGGCCACGATATGGCCGTCGGAAATGCGCACCACCCGGTGGGCAGTGGCGGCAATGCCATTGTCGTGGGTAATGAGAATAATGGTGGTACCCTCCTCATTGAGGGTATGAAGGATCTCCAGCACATGCTTGCCCGTTTTGGAGTCCAACGCGCCGGTGGGCTCGTCAGCCATGATAATGGGCGGGTGGGTGGCGATGGCCCGTGCAATGGCCACACGCTGCTGCTGGCCGCCGGACATTTCCGAGGGCTTATGCTTCCACCGGTCGGCCATGGCCACCTTCTCCAAAGCCTCCATCACCAGTTCCTCCCGCTTCCACAGGGGTACCCCCTGGTAGATGAGGGGCAACTCCACATTTTCATAGGCGGTGAGGGCGGGGATCAGGTTATAGCCCTGGAAAATGAAGCCGATTTCCTTGTTCCGGATCCGGGCCAGCTGCCGGTCGGACCGGTCGGTGATGTCGGTGCCATCCAGAACATAGTCCCCATAGGTGGGGATGTCCAGACAGCCCAGAATGTTCATCAGTGTGGACTTACCGGAGCCGGAAGCTCCGATAATGGCCACAAACTCCCCCCGGTCGATGTGCAGAGACACCCCGTCCAGGGCCCGGACTTCACTTTCCTTACCTTCGTTATAAATTTTGTAGATATCTTTGATTTCAATGAGCATGGCCTCACCTCGCCTTAGCCGTAGGCCTGCTCGACCAGGAAGTTTACAAAGACCTCCTCGTCTCCGTTGAGGCCGCTCTTGATTTCCACGTTGTAGTTGTCGGAAAGGCCGGTCTCCACTTTCACGGGATAGTAGCCGTCCTCGGGAGAGGGGTACTTGGGCAGTTCACCGGGCATGGGCTCGGGGATCTCCAGATCCACAGCGTTCTCCGGCTTCTCCTCGGCGCGGATAAAGACCACGGAGTAGGTGGCACCCTCTGCGTCGTTGACGTACTTCACACTCTGCATGGGGACCATCATACAGTCGTCAGACTGGCTGGTAACGAAGGAATAGTCCAGATACATACCCGCCAGCAAAGAACCGTCGGCGTTGTCCACGGTGAGGGTGACGGGGTAGCTGGTCATGCCGTTGCTGCTCTCAGCCTTGGCCATGTTGATGGAGGAGACGGTGCCGATAAATACATTCTCGTTCCAGTCCTTCAGCTCCACCATGAGCCCAGGCTGCACAAAGGCGATGTTCCGGTCGTCCACGCTGATCTCCACTACCATGTTGGTGGTGTTGGAAATAGTAATGACGGTGTCACCGCTCTTCACCTCGGTGCCGGGCACCAGGGTGCAGGAGGTAACGGTACCATCGATGGGGGAGACGGCGTTGAAGTTGTCAAACTCCTTCTGGGCCTCATTGACCTCCTCCTGCTTGGCGCGGATCTTCTCGTCAATGGTGTCGGAACCCAGGTACAGAAGGGGCTCTCCGGCAGAGACATTGGCATAGTTCAGCAGATTGCCGATTCCAGTCACCGGGCCCTCAGCCTTGGCGGTGATGGTGCGGATCTCATAGAACTCCGTCTTGCCGTTCTGATAGGGATAGATGGCGCTGCCATCAGAGGCGGTAAGCATGGCGGAGGCATCCATATCAGCGGTCAGGGTGCCGGGATTGTCAAAGACGATAACCACCTCAAAGTGGACCGCTCCTTCCGGAGAGATAAAGCTCACCTTATTGATCTCCTCCACCTTGCCGGTATAGGACTGCATCACCGCGGGGATGGAGACCTGGACGGACTGGCCTACGGAGATATCATGTTCATAGGCGTAGCTAAAGTAAAGGGAGAGCTTCAGCTTCTTATCGTTGACCAGGGTGGCAATTTCCTGGCCAGTGGATACGGGCTGGTCCGGCTGGAACTCCTTTACATCCTGGAGCTTGCCGGCAAAGGGGGCCCGGACGGTAAGGTTGTTGGCCTGCTCCAACAGGTCCTTCAGTTCCGAGTTCAGGTTATCCAGCTTATCCTGGGCTTCCTTACTGCTGATGGTATAGAGGGGCTGGCCGGCAGTGACCACATCGCCCGCTGTTACAAACACTTCTTCTACCATGCCGCCGGCGGTAAGGGTGATAGCGGCGGACTCCTTTGCCATGGCGTTTCCGCTGCCGGTGACCTTGCTCTGGATGGAACCGAAAGAGACCGGCGAGCTCTGAATCTCACTGTTCACCTTCTGCTGTTTCGTCAAAAACTGGTAGAGAAACACACCGCCCACAGCCAAAGCCGCCACCACGACCAGGGCGATGATCATATTTCTTGTCTTTCTGGGACTGCGCTTTTTGGCGGGGAGCTTTTTCTCTGGAACGGGAGGCTGCTGGCCTGCGCTCGTCTCCTGCTGAGGTACCTTCACTTCCACTTCTGGCATTTTGATTTCCTCCTAAATTGATGGTCCGTCCCTTCCCCGATTTGGGAGAACAGGACCGGACTGACAGGGATTGTCTATCATAATTCATTATAGGTCAACCCCCTTTGGGAAACAACCACCGGTCGGTTACAAAATGTTTAAGATTCTCTTAATAATCCCCCTGCAATTTCTGAAGTTCCGGGCTCCTTTTGAATAACCCTACAAAAAACCTCCCTTTTATTTGTGCGAAATGCCGGTGTCTTCCCGGATGGCAGAGAGACCTCTATGATAATAGACGAAGAAGCCGACCCAAAGGTTTCGGCTTCTTCCATATTTTTTAAATTTTTTCCATCTGGGCAGCGGCAAACTTGAGCATCAGCCGCTTTGTACCCACGTTGTCAAAGGCGATCTCCACCAAGGTATCTCCCCCGGTGGGCTGCACCGAAAGGACCATTCCATTTCCAAAGGCCTTGTGGCGCACTTGGTCTCCCTTCATCAGCTTCAAACCCGCTGCGTTCCCCTGGGCCTTTCCTCTTCCAGTGGGGGCAGCGTAAGAGGAGGCCACAGTGCGGCCCGCTCCATAGGCAGTTCGGCTGGCAGAACGCTCAAAGCCCCCATAGGAAGCCGGACGCTGATCAAAGGAGCTGCGTCCCCCATCATAGTCACGGCGGCCAAAGTCCCCATAGCCCTCATAGCCGGAGGTCCGGCTGGACACGCCGCCCCAGCTGCCGTCCTCCCCACTCAGGTAGGAACGGCCGGAGCGCTCCATGTGCTCCGGAGGAATCTCGTCGGTAAAGCGGGAGGGTCGGTTGGCACTGGTGCGGCCGAAGAGCATACGCTGCCGGGCACAGGTGAGATAGAGCTCCTGCCGGGCCCGTGTCATGGCCACATAGCAGAGTCTTCGCTCCTCCTCCATCTCCTCCATCTCACCGATGGCACGGATACCAGGGAAAATCCCCTCCTCCATCCCCACAACAAAGACCACCGGGAATTCCAGACCTTTCGCCGCGTGCATGGTCATCATCACCACGCAGTCCTGGTTGGGGTCGTGGCTGTCCAGATCGGTATACAGGGCGATTTCATCCAAAAATCCGTGGAGGGCATCTGAAAGGCTCTCCTCCGGATCAGCCCGGTTCTCCAGATAGCCGTTGATGGAGGTGAGCAGCTCCCGCACGTTCTCCAGACGGGTGCGGTCCTCCACGGTGTTCTTGCTCTCCAGCATGACTGCGTACCCGGTGCGGACCAGCAGTTCCTCATAGAAATCGGCCAGGGAGAGCTTGTTCTCCTCCAGCAGCTCATGCAGTCCCTTGATCAGGGCGGTAAATTCCCCAAGCTTCTTGCCCGCGCGCTCCAGCTCCGGGTACATCCCCGCGTTGTCGATGACCGCATAGAGAGAGGCTCCCTCCCGCCGGGCGATCTGGGCCGCCCGCTCCACCGTGGTGTTGCCAATCCCTCTGGGGGGATTGTTGATGATTCGGGTAAGGCGCAAATCGTCTTCCGGGTTATTGAGTACCGCCAGATAGGCGATCATGTCCTTCACTTCTGCCCGGTCAAAGAACCGGGTGCCGCCAATGATCCGGTAGGGGATGCCGTTTCGTTTAAATGCCTGCTCCAACTGATTGGACTGGGCATTCATCCGGTAGAGCACGGCATGGTCCTTCCAGGCCCGGCCCTTGGAGAAGTTCTCCAAAATCCGGGCGGCCACATACTGCCCCTCATCGCTCTCGTTCATAGCGGAGTAGAGCTTCAGCTTCTCCCCCGCCCCGGCCTTTGTCCACAGCTCTTTGCCCTTGCGGCCCTGATTGTTGCGGATGACGGCATTGGCCGCATCCAGGATGTGGCCGGTAGAACGGTAGTTTTCCTCCAAACGGATGACGCGGGCCCCCTTGTACTGCTGTTCAAAGGAGAGGATATTTTCAATCGTGGCTCCCCGGAAGCGGTAGATGGACTGGTCGTCATCCCCCACCACACAGAAGTTTTCATATCCCCCCGCCAAAGTGGAGGCCAGGAGGTACTGGAGATTGTTGGTATCCTGGTACTCATCAATGAGCACATAGCGGAACTTTTTCTGATAATATTCCCGTACCTCAGGAAATCCCTGCAACAGACGTACCGTATGAAGGATGATATCGTCAAAGTCCAGGGCGTTGGCCTCCCACAGCCGCCGCTGATACTCCACATAGATCTTTGCGATTTTAGAAAGGCGGAAGTCTCCCGCCTTCTCGCACTGGACCAGATAGTCCTGGGCCAGAAGCAGCTGGTCCTTGGCTCGGGAGATGTACCCCAGCACCGACCGTGGTGGGAACTGCTTTTCATCCAGGCTCAGATCCTTCAGGCAGTCCTTGATCACCCGCAGGGAGTCATCCGTATCATAGATTGTAAAGGAGGAGGAGAACCCCAGCTTCTCAATGTCCCGGCGGAGAATACGCACACAGGCGGAATGGAAGGTACTGGCCCAGACGTCATTGGCGGCAGGACCCAGCATGTTGCTGAGCCGGTCCTTCAGCTCTCCGGCTGCCTTATTGGTAAAGGTGATGGCCAGAATGGTCCAGGGGGCAGCGGGGTCCAGGCGGCACAGCCGCTCCTGGCGGAGCTTATCTCCTTCTCCCGTCTGGGCATAGCCTTCCAGAAAGATCAGGTCTTCCTCCCCAACGAAGCTGGGGACTTCCATACTGTCCGACCCCCGGCCATACTTCATTAAATTGGCAATCCGGTGAATGAGCACCGTAGTTTTGCCGCTGCCCGCCCCCGCCAAAAGGAGAAGGGGGCCCTCCGTGGCCAAAACGGCCCTCTGCTGCTCCGGGTTAAGGCGGGAAAACTCCCGTGCAATGGCCCCCCGGCGGGCCCTGGCAAAGCGCAGCTGCTGCTCTTCTGTAAGCATAGGTCAAACATCCTTTATCTTTGTCATTTCAGTACCCCTTATTGTAGCGAAAATCCTCCCAGCGGTCAACGGGGTTTTGCCGCCAGGGCTGTCCCTTCCCCGGCGGCATCCGCTTCCACAAATTTTCCCATCCCTGGGAACCTTTTTTTATCCACTGCGTCTAACTAATCGAAAGCAATCCAAACCTTCCGGAAAAATCCCCCAGTCTCCGTCATATCCTCCGCTGCGCCGCATATACTTTCACTGTGGACAGCCCCTGTCACCATTCAACATCCGGTGGCACACTCCACAGACGGCACAAGATATGGGCAGAAACCCTTTGCTACTGAATTGTAACTCTTTCTTCACCAAGTCGTAATGGATTCGGTAAGATGGTAACAACTTTTTCTGCTATACTAATGATACAAACAGGAAAGGAGGTCTTCTCATGAAAAAATTGCTGATGACCGCTTTAATCGCTTCCCTATTGGTGCTCCCTCTGGGCACTGTGGCCCTGGCCGACCATGAGGAGTCCCCCATGGAATCTGTCCAGTCCGTTCAAGACTACATCCCCGGCGATGTCCCCGCCCAGGTGGATGCGGAACAGTCCATGGCCCCCGCTCTTCACGCTGTAATGCTGGCCATGATGAACCACAATCTCACCACCTTTGACCCGGACAACACCGCCCTGAGCTGGGAAAGCCTCTACAACATGCTCTCCCTCTACGGCCAGTTGGACAACCGTTCCGAGTATCAAAACAGCGACACCCTGCTTCTCCTGTCTGAGACCGTACGGGACTACACCGCCGCTCTGGATCTGTCCTTTGATGATCTGGGCCCTCTGCCCCAGGATCTCAGCGACCGTATGACCTACGACGCCGCCTCTGACAGCTACCAGGTGGTTTGCGGCAACAACGATCAGGCCCGCTTTGAGATCCGCCAGAGTGAGACCATCGGCAGCACCGTTAAGCTCTCCGGCGCCCTGGTATACCTGGCCGACGGTTCCGACCTGGGAGAGTTTGAGGCCACCCTCCAGAGCCGGGACAATATGTTCGGCTACGCCATCACTTCCTTCACCATGAAGTAAGTTCATAAAAGAGCCGTTCCGGCGGAAGGAATCTCCTTCCGCCGGTTTTTTATCCCGACATACAGAGAAAAAGCTATGGAGAATTTCCAGAAGAAATTCTCCATAGCTTTTTTATCCTCATAAAGGCCCTCAGGCTCCTCCCTTACGCTTCGGGAACAACCGGCACAAAAGGTCTCTTTCTCCATCTGCGGGAGAAATGGCGGTCTTACTTGTTGAAGAGCCCGCCCATCTCCTGAAAACACCGGGGGCAGATGTTCTTTCCCCGAAACTCGATAATATCCTTCTCACTGTCGCAGAAGATGCAGGCCGGCTGAAACTTCTTCAGCACGATGGACGAGCCATCCATGTAAATCTCCAAAGAGTCCTTTTCCTCAATGTCCAGGGTGCGGCGCAGCTCAATGGGCAAAACAATGCGTCCCAGTTCGTCCACCTTTCGGACAATACCAGTGGATTTCATATTATGACGCCTCCTTCTCTCTGTTCGCAAGCGCCCCCTGAAACACGGCTTTGAGGAGGGCTACTTGGGCGTGGATTTTTACACCTTTATTGTACAAATAATCAAATATCATGTCAACAGTAAATATCGGTCAAAAGGGAGGGAAAAATGTAAATTTTTCTTGCAAAAGGGGGATTGAACTGGATTTTTTTGTAAATTTTTGGTTTCTTTACCGTCATGCTTTTCCAGTAATTTCCGTATGGATAACCAAGCAAAGGAGGGGTTTTTTATGACAATGACCGTGATCTGGACCGGCATGGCGGTGGTAGCGGTGGTATGCGGTATTGGGACGGGCCGGGGCGCGGAGGTGTCGGCGGCCGCGGTGGAAGGGGCTGCGGCTGCCGTGGAGCTGGGGCTTTCCATGGCGGGCATGCTGTGCCTGTGGTCGGGGGTAATGGAGGTCATGCGCCAGTCAGGACTGGCCGAAAAGCTATCCAAGCTGCTGGGGCCGGTGCTCCGGCTGCTCTTCCCCCTGGAACGGGGAGATCGCGCCGTGATGGACAGTATCTCCGCCAATGTATCCGCCAATCTCCTGGGACTGGGCAATGCCGCCACCCCTCTGGGGTTGGAGGCAGCCAGACGTATGGCCCGGAAAAGTCCCGGTATCGCTTCGGACAGCCTGTGCATGCTGGTGGTGTGCAACACCGCCTCCCTCCAGTTGATCCCCACTACAGTAGCCGCGGTACGTGCGGCGGCCGGGTGCCAGACCCCTTTTGACATCCTGCCGGCGGTGTGGCTGGCCTCGGCACTGTCGGTGGGAACGGGCGTAGTGGCCTGCAAGGTGCTGGCCAGGCTATGGAGGAACTGAAATGGAACTCTTTTTTACCATGCTGGTGCCCCTCATTTTGGCAGGCGTTGCGCTCTATGCCGCACTTCGCCGGGTGGACGTCTACTCCGCCCTATGCCACGGAGCAGGCTCGGGGCTAGAAACCCTGGTGCGGGTCCTCCCAGCCCTTGTAGGGCTTATGACGGCGGTCTCTATGCTCCGGGCCTCCGGGGCTCTGGAGTTGCTCTCCGCCGCTCTCAGCCCCGTTCTGGAGGCAGTGGGGCTGCCTGCTGAGCTGCTGCCCCTTATGCTGGTGCGGCCGGTCAGCGGCTCGGCCGCCCTGGGTGTGGGCTCGGAGCTCATCCAAACCTACGGTCCCAACTCTGACCTGGGAAGGACGGCGGCCGTGATGCTGGGTTCCACCGAAACCACCTTTTACACCATCGCCGTCTATTTTGGCGCCGCCGGAATTTCCCGCACCCGGTATGCCGTCCCTGCCGCCCTGTGCGCCGATCTGGTGGGATTTTTGGCGGCAGCCTGGGCCGTCAGGATGTTATTCTAACCGATAAAAAACAGACACCCGCCTCAAACGGCAGGTGTCTGAAGTTTTATTTTTCCAGTTCTTCGGTGATCTCGTGGGGCTCGGGTGCCACCACAGGCTCGTCGTGCTCCAACTGATCGAAGTAGTCCTCGTCCTGAAGCACCGGCTTGCGGTGCTGGGCAATGGCCATAATGGTGGGATAGAGAACAATGGCAACAAGGCCGCCGGAAAAACCGTTATTGTAGAGGTTCATCCCCGCCACCGGTGAACTGGTATACAGCACCACTGAGGAGTGAAGAAACCCGGCGATCACCCCGTAGGGCCAGCCAAAATAGCCGGAAATGGGGGCCAATGTGGTGCAAAACAGGCAGGCCAGCTGCACCGCCGAGTCACTGAGCTCCCAGTGCATAACCAAACTTCCCAGAAACACCCCGGCCATCACGGGAATAATATTGCATGCATGTTTGCCAAAGGCAGAAAACCCCATAATGGTAAGGATTCCTCCCACGGTGGGACCATTCAAGTCGCCGCCCCCCAGCAGGATAAAGGACATGCCGATCAGGCCGTTGACTCCCATGTTGATGAGCACCGGAGCGGGGCCGAACATACGCAGATAGTCACTGGGAGCCCGGCCGCTGGTCAAAAGCAGCCGGCGGTAGCCCGCCCAGGCGGCCCACACGGGCTTACCGCTGAAGAACAATCCTACCACAATAAGTCCCAGGCAAAAGATGGTCAGCATAAGGGCAAACAGCTGGTTATATCCGCTGGCCCAGCGGTAGTGAAGGGTGGGGTCCGCCCCCAACGAGGTCATAAGGGGAACACAGACAAAGGCCAGAAGGCCGCAGGCAAAGCCTACATTGTAGAGGTTCATGCCATTTTGGATTCGGTACGTATAGGCGGCCAAAGGCGGCATGACAAAACCGATCGTCAGCCCCACAAGGGCTCCCCAGAAGGGGTTGCCCCAGCCGTTATCCAGTGCAATGTAGCTGACAATGGGGGCCAGGGCGGTGGCCATCAGGCCAATGCCCGCATAGCTGCCCACAGGCTCCTTTTTTATTTTCGCGTACAGCCAGGAACCAATCAGGATGGGCCAGATGTTTACCAGGTTTTTTCCAAACAGGGAAAAGCCAGACATGAGGCCAATCTCGACCAGGGTCATGCCGTTGAGCACATCCCGTGACAGGTACAGCACACTGATGGTCACGGCGGTAACCAGGGCGGAGTTCACCAGCGCAGCCCCCGGTCCGGCCACCAGGACGTAGTCGGTAATGAGGGCATCCTCCACCATAATGATCCGGGTGAGTCCGGCAAAAATGTTCTCTGGGGTGTCCAAAGCAAAGCCGGTGATCAGGGTGAGAACCACAAAGGCCCACAGATAGGGAAACATCTTGTCATAGCGGGCTGGATGGTCATGGTGGAGCAGGTGAAACAGGTCTCGGTTTGGCATAGGCGCTCTCTCCTCCGGCATGATAGTAGGCGGGCTGTGTCAACCTCGCCGCTTGAAAAATTCCCGTGTCTGCTGGGCGTTGCGTCGGATCTCGTCGGCCAGGGCCTCCATGGTGGGAAACTTCCGCTCTCCCCGCAGGCGGTGGTAAAATTCCATGCGCACCTGGTGTCCGTACAGGTCCCCGGAAAAGTCCAGAATAAACCCTTCTACCGTCACGCTGCCGTCGTTATTCTCCACCGTGGGCCGCACACCCACGTTGGTCACGGCGCTGCGGCACTCCCCGTCAAACCACACCCGTGTGGCATACACACCAAAAGCAGGGACAATGACCCCCTCGGGCACCCGCAGGTTCACCGTGGGAAAGCCCAGGGTGGAAGAGCCGATCTTCTTGCCGTGGGTCACACGCTGGGTGAGAATGTGGGGGTGGCCCAAAAACTCCCCCGCCCGGTCCATTTCTCCCTGGGCAATGAGGGTACGGATGTAAGTGGAAGAAATGGTAATACCATCCTGCTCCACCTTTCCGATGATCTCGCAGCCGATGCCCAGCTCCTGGCACTTTTCCTGAAGCCGCTTTGGATTTCCCTTGCCCAGGTAGCCAAAGTGGAAGTCATGGCCGGCCACCACGTGGACCGCACCCAGCTCCTCCACCAGATAGTGCACGATGAAATCCTCCCAGTTCATGCGCTGCATAGCATCAAAGGAAGCCACAATGACCTCCTGAATATTGTACCACCGGCGCATGAGCCAGATCCGGTCCTCCACCGAGCTGAGCAGGGGCACTTTCTCCCCGGTAATGGCTCCGCCAGGGTGACGGTCAAACGTGAAGGCGCAGGGGACAGCCTCCAGCCGGTCTGCGGCAGCGGTCACCGCCCGCAGAAGGGCTCCGTGGCCCAGGTGCACTCCGTCAAAAAAGCCCAGGGCGATCACACGTTTGGGTTTGTTGGGCATAGTTTCTCTCCTTCTCACACGCTGAAAAAGCTCTTAATGGTTTCCAGTTTTTTTCCGTTCACACGGCTCAGAGCCAAAAATTCTTTGTTTTCTCCATACACCCGGCACTCCCCGGAAAATCCTGGAGACTGCGGAAGAATGACGGTCATGCCGTTTCGCACCTTTTTCTCCAGGTCGGCCGGAAGGATCAGCATAGGACGTCCGGCAAAATAGGCATCCACTGGAAGCAGCAGTGCCGCCGGGTCCTCCGCCTTCTGGACCTCTTCCAGGGTCACCGCGTCCTCCAGGATAAAGCCCGCAGCCATAGTACGCCGCAGACTGCTCATGCATCCTCCACAGCCCAGGGCCTGCCCGATGTCGTGACAGAGGGTACGTACATAGGTGCCTTTGGAACAGCGCACCCGGAGAGTGAAATCCGCCTCTCCCTCCCGGCTCTCCAGCGTGAGAGAATGGATGGTGACCGTTCGGGCAGGACGCTCTACCTCCCTGCCCTTCCGGGCCAGCTCATAGAGCTTTTTTCCATTGATCTTGATGGCGGAGTACATGGGAGGAACCTGCTGGATTTCCCCCCGAAACTGCTCCAGAGCCTGTTCAAGCGCCTCTTCCGTCACCGAGACGGGGTGCTCCTCCAGCACTTCTCCGCTGGTGTCCTGGGTGTTAGTGACAAGCCCCAGCCGAAGCCCGGCCACATACTCCTTCTCTCCCTCGCCGGCAAATTCCACCGCTCGGGTGGCCCTTCCCACAAATACGGGAAGTACCCCAGTGGCCATGGGGTCCAGGGTACCGGCATGTCCAATGCGTTTTTCCCGAAAAATGCCCCGGAGCTTGGCGCACACATCCATGGAAGTCCAATCGGATTGTTTATCAATTACGATGATCCCGTTTGGCATAGGTCCTCCCTTAGCCCTTGCGGACAGTCTCGATGGCGGCCAGCACGGCCTTTCGGACCTCTTCCATGGTGCCCTCCACCGTGGCTCCGGCGGCGGCGGCATGGCCTCCGCCGCCCAGAATGGCGCACACGGCGCTGGCATTCAAGTCTCCGGGATCGGTACGCAGGGACAGCTTGCAAACCCCAGGCTTAAGTTCCCGGAGGGTAATTCCGTTTTTCACGCCCTCCACCTGTCCCACAAAGGCAGAGATATCGTCGATGTCCCGCTCGTCGGCTCCCACCTGCTGAAGCATATCCAGGGTAAGGAACACCAGAGCGGTCTCTCCCCCGTCCCGCAGCTCCATTCCGGAAGCCAGCATGCCTTCAATTTTCAGACGCTTAAAGGATTTGGTCCGGAAATGGCGGCGGTTCACCGGGTAGGGGTCAAAGCCCGTCTCCATGAGAGCGGCAGCCACCCGGTGGGTGGCGGGGGTGGTATTGCTGTAGACAAAGCAGCCGCAGTCCGTGGACACGGCCACATACAAGGCCTCGCCCATTTCCGGGGTAATGGGCCCCAAATGCTGCACGATTTCGTACATCAGCTCCCCACAGGCCGCCCGCTTGGCGTCCAGGCAGGTGTGTTTGGCGTAAAATTCCTGAGAGGGATGGTGGTCAATGGTCAGCTCCACCCGCTCTAAATACCGCTTTGCGTTGTCCGGGAACAGGCCCCGTGCGGCCATATCCACCGCCACTACCGTCTCCGGCTCATACCCCTCAGGGGCCACAAGCCCCTCCAGGTAGGGCGTAAACAGGGAGGTGGCCTCGGGGTTATGGAGGACAAAAGCCTCCTTCCCCGCCTGGCGCAGACTGCGGCACAGCCCGGCAGCGCAGCCGATGGTATCCCCATCCGGGCGCACATGGGTCAGGATCAGATAGTGGTCATGCTTCTTTAACAGTTCAGCAGCTTCCAATGGTGTCATGGTTGTTCCTCCTGTCACAGAGTTAGGATTACTCCTCATCCAAAATGATGTGCGCGTTGGCCGGGTTGGCGGGCTTGACCACCTCAGGGTTGCGGAGCATCTCCAGAATATGGGCCCCCTGGTCGATGGAGTCGTCCCGAACAAAAGTGAGCTCAGGCGTGTTGCGCAGATTGAGGGTACGTCCCAGCTCCCGGCGCAGCCATCCGGAAGCGGATTTTAGCCCCTTGAGTACCTGCTCACAGTCGCTCTTGTCCAGCACACTGATATAAATTTTGGCATATTTCAGGTCGGGCGTGGTATCCACTGCTGTCACAGAAATCATGCCGGTCACGCGGGGGTCCTTCACCGACGGGATAAGGGATGCCAGCTCTCGCTGGATCTCCTCGTTAATGCGGCCAATTCGGTTGCTTGCCATGATTGTTGTACTCCTTTCCGGGCAGAATGTGCCCACAGGTCTCCGTCTCAGATCGTGACGACTATCCGGCACTGGCCTGGACAGCCGTTTTTTGTGGGGGGATTACAGAGCTGATCCAGAACGTCTTGATCCAGCTCACTCAACCTGCCGTGATAGCAGGGGATCTTCTCTTCCCTGTCATCTCCCACCCATAGGTTCCACAGCTCCACCTGCTCGCAGGCTGTGCAGTGGCGCTTCAAATAGTCCCGGAGCAGATCCGCCTCGTCCTCTCTGGCTTCCAGATTCAGCTCATACTGCCAAGGCTTCATCTCCAGGCTCAGGCTATCCACCGCTTCCCGATAGTATACATGCTCCTCAACCGAAAAGCCCGGAGTCTCCATGACTGCCTCTTCGCCCTCCACCGAAAGCTTGTATGTCCGGCGCAGCTCCGGATCAAACAGGGGCATGGGATGGTCCGCCGCTAAAAGGATCACACAGCTCATAGCATCCTCCCAATGATACGCGAAACAGGGCGGGCGAAAACGCCCGCCCTGTGCTTTAGGGTTTGATTCAGATTTTTGTTAAACCTCAATCTGCTCCATGATATAGGCCTCGATGATGTCGCCCTCTTTGATGTCCTGGAACTTCTCGAAGGTAATACCGCACTTCCCCACGGGATGTTTCATCCCGCGTGGACCCCTTGATTTCAAATGCTCGGGCGAAGTGAATTCACCCTGCGCAAATCTCAGCCTGCGGCTTCGATTTTACGCGCCAAAAGGCGCGCCCCGCTGCGCGGGGTACTCGCGCGGCATTACACCTGGATCTGCTCCATGATATAGGCCTCGATGATGTCGCCCTCTTTGATGTCCTGGAACTTCTCGAAGGTAATGCCGCACTCGTAGCCGGAGGCGACCTCCTTCACGCTGTCCTTAAAGCGCTGGAGGGAGGCGATGGCACCGTCGTAAATGACGATGTTGTCCCGCAGCAGCCGCATCTGGGCGCCCCGCTGCATCTTGCCGTCCAGCACGTAGCAGCCGGCCACCATGCCCACGCCGGTAATACGGAAGACATTGCGCACCTCGGCCCGCCCCAGATCCACTTCCTTGAACTTGGGTGCCAGCATGCCCTTCATGGCCGCCTCAATCTCGTTGATGGCGTCGTAAATGACCCGGTACATGCGCATATCTACGCCGCTGCGGGGGGCAGACTCCTTGGCGTTGGCGTCAGGCCGCACGTTGAAGCCCACGATGATAGCCCCGGAAGTAGCGGCCAGCATGACGTCGCTCTCGCTGATGGCACCCACAGCGCAGTGGATGACCCGCACCCGGACCTCCTCGTTGGAGAGCTTCTCCAACGAGGCCTTCACCGCCTCGGCGGAGCCCTGAACGTCGGCCTTGACGATGATATTCAGGTTCTTCATCTCCCCGGCCTGGATCTGGCTGAACAGATCGTCCAGGGTGACCTTGCCCACGCTGCTGTTGAGGGCACTCTTCTGCTCGTGCTTGCGCTGCTCCACCAGCTCGCGGGCCATACGCTCGTCGGCCACGGCGTGGAAGTCATCGCCCGCGCCGGGCACCTCGCTCATGCCGATGATCTCCACAGGGACGGAGGGACCGGCGGTAGTGACTTTCTTGCCCTGGGCGTTGGTCATGGCGCGGACACGGCCCACGGCGGTGCCGGCAATGATCACGTCGCCCTGCTTCAAGGTGCCGTTTTGCACCAACAGGGTAGCCACAGGGCCGCGGCCCTTGTCCAGACGGGCCTCAATGACGGCGCCGTGGGCGGAACGGTTGGGGTTGGCCTTCAGCTCGCGCATCTCAGCGGTGAGCACCACCATGTCCAGCAGGTTGTCGATGCCCATGCCGGTCTTGGCGGAGATGGGGCAGATGATGGTATCGCCGCCCCACTCCTCGGGCACCAGCTCATACTCGGTGAGCTGCTGCATGATCCGGTCGGGGTTGGCGGTGGGTTTATCCATCTTGTTGATGGCCACAATAATGGGAATCTCGGCGGCCTTAGCGTGGTTGATGGACTCCACGGTCTGAGGCATGATGCCGTCGTCAGCGGCCACCACCAGGATGGCCACGTCGGTGATCATGGCGCCGCGGGCACGCATGGCAGTGAAGGCCTCATGGCCGGGGGTGTCCAGGAAGGTGACGGGCTTGCCGCCCACATCCACCTGATAGGCGCCGATGTGCTGGGTGATGCCGCCGGCCTCGCCGGAAACCACATTGGCATGGCGGATATAGTCCAGCAGAGAGGTCTTGCCGTGGTCCACGTGGCCCATGACCACCACCACGGGGGCACGGGGCTGGAGATCCTCCTCCCGGTCCTCGGCAGTGTCGATGAGCTTCTCCTCGATGGTGACGATGACTTCCTTCTCCACCTTGCAGCCCATCTCCTCGGCAATGATGGCGGCGGTGTCGAAGTCGATGATCTCGCTGAGGGAAGCCATGACGCCGTTCTTCATCAGGCACTTGACCACCTCAGCGCCGGTCTTCTTCATACGGCTGGCCAGCTCACCCACGGAGATCTCATCGGGGATGAGGACCTTAACAGGGGCCTTCTTGGCAATCTCCAGCTGGAGCCGGCGCATACGGTCCTGCTCCTCCTGCTTGCGCTTGTTGCCGAAATTGCCGGCCTGCTTGCCGCCCCGCTGGCGCTGGGCGTTGCGGCCCTGGAATTTCTGCTTGCCGCCGCCCTGGGCCTGGCGCTCAGAGGTGAAGGATTCCAGACGCTCATCGTACTTGTCCAGGTTCACCGCCGGACCGCCGCGGGTATCCACGACCTTTTTCTCCCGCACACTGCTGGGGCGCTGGACGCTCTCAGTCTGGGGCTTTTGTTCGGCGGGGGCGGGAGCAGCCTTCTCCTCTTTCTGAGTGGCAGCGGGAGCGGCCTTCTTCTCCTGGGCCTCGGGCTTCTTCTCCACGGGCTTGGGCACGGATTTCTCCTCAGCCTTGGGCTCGTGGTAGGTATCGGCATAGACCGACTCGATGGAGTCGATCTCATTGTGCTGGGTCAGGTACTCAAAGACAATGGACAGCTCCTCATCGGTGAGAGGCTGCATATGGTTCTTGGGGGTGTGGCCATACTGGGTCAGGATGTCCATGACCTCTTTGGAGGGCAGCTCTTTGCCGCCCTTCTTAAAATCCTTGGCCACCTTGTGGATAGGATATTTGATCATCATATAGGGAAGCCACCTCGTTTCTTAGGGTTTCCGGAATGTTCCGGTGAGCCGCCTGCGGCCGGGTCCGGGGGTATGTTCCCTCGGGTTTTCTGCCTGGGCAGCCTTAGGGCGCCGGGCCTGGGACTTTGCCCCTTTGGGCGGGGCGGTGCGGCCCTTGGCCCCTTTGGAATGGGAGGTGGATTCCTCCCCCTCTTTCTTCACGGGAGGCGGGGCCCAGGGGTGCTTTTTCCCCTTTCCCTCCCGCAGGTTCTTTTCATGCTGGCGCTGCTCCTTCTGCCGCCGCAGCACCTTGTCGGCCTTCTGGCGAAGCTGGGAGGCAGCAGCCTCATACTTCTCCGGGTCGCGGGCACGGAGCTTTTCGCTCACCGCCGCGGCAAACCCCGCATCCGTCAGAGCCAGCATGGCGCAGGAGCTGCGCCCCAGCTGAAAGCCCAGCTCCTCTTTGGTAAAGGGCAGCTCCAGCCACAGCACGTTGCCCGCCTCACCAAAGTGGGCAGCCCGGCGGTAAGTGTTGGAGGCGGCGTCGGCAGCCAGGAGGACCAGCCGCGCCTGGCGGGCACGGCATACGGCGCCCACCGGCTCTTCACCGATCTCCAGCCGCCCGGCCTTTTTGGCCAGGCCCAGCAAATGAAGAATGGGATCATTGGCCATCCTGGGGCACCTCCTTCATCTGCATCTCCAGACCGGCCCAAACCTCGTCGGGCATCTGGGCGGAAAAGGCCCGCTCCAGGGCCCGGCTCTTTCGGGCCTTGGCAAGGCAGGCCGGGTCAGGGCACACATAGGCCCCCCGGCCGGGCAGCTTGCCCTTAAAGTCCAGGGATACGGCCCCCTCGGGTGAGCGGACCACCCGAATAAGCGCCTGTTTCGGTTTCATTTCCCGGCAGCCAAGGCATTGGCGCATGGGTATTTTCTTGGGCACGATTCGCACCACCCTTCGGTCAATTACAAATTAGAAATTGGGAGCAAACTGTATCGGACGAAACGGCTCCCGCCTTCTCGCTCCCTATTCAAGAATCAGGCCTCTTCCTCGGAAGCGGGCTTCTCGCTCTGCGGGGCCTCCTCAACGACGCTCTCCATGGCCTCGATGGGCTCCAGAGGGGCGGAAGCGGGCTTGATATCGATCTTATAGCCGGTGAGCTTGGCGGCCAGGCGGGCGTTCTGGCCCTCCTTGCCGATGGCCAGGGACAGCTGGTCGTCAGGGACCACCACCCGGCAGCTCTTGGCGTCAGGCAGCTCCTCCACACTGAGCACGTCAGCGGGAGACAGGGCAGCGGCAATATACTTCACAGGGTCCTCGGAGTACTGGATGAGATCCACCTTTTCCCCCTTCAGCTCAGAAAGCACATTGTCAATGCGCTGGTGCCGGGGGCCAATGCAGGCACCCAGGGCATCCACATTGGGATCGGCGGACCAGACGGCCAGCTTGGTACGGGACCCGGCCTCACGGGCCACAGACTTGATTTCCACGGTGCCATCGTAAATTTCAGGCACTTCCAGCTCAAACAGCCGCTTCACCAGCCCCGGATGGGACCGGGAGATGAGCACCTGGGGACCCTTGGTGGCCTTACGGACCTCCACCACATAGACCTTCAGGCGCTGGCCTTCGGTATAGGTCTCTCCGCGAATCTGCTCGTTGACCCCCAGATAGGCGTCGGTAAACTCGGAACCGGAGTGGATGCGCAGAGCCACCGCTCCGTTGCGGGGGTCAATGCGGGTGATGACACCGGTGAGCAGCTCGTGCTCCTTGCCGGAGAACTCGTCATAGACCATTCCCTGCTCGGCCTCCCGAATGCCCTGGATGATCACCTGGCGGGCGGTCTGGGCGGCAATGCGGCCAAAGCTCTTGGCCTTGACCTCCATACGCACTACGTCCCCCAGCTCGGCCTGGGGCAGAACGGACCGGGCCTCTTCCAGGCTGATCTCGGTGGCGGGATTGTCCACCACCTCTACGATCTCCTTCTTCAAAAACAGACGGACGGTGCCCTTTTCTTCATCGGCCTCCATCACCAGGTTCTCCCCCACGCCCTCGTGGTCCCGCCGGTAGGCGGACAGCAGGGCCTGGGTCACCTTTTCCATCATGTAGCCGGGCTTAATGCCCTTTTCCTGCTCGATCTGGTGGATGGCCTCGAAAAACTCCTTGCCGTCCATCTCATTGCTGTTGACTTTTTTCTTTGTCACTCTCTTAGCCACAGTTGTTTCCTCCTAAAGCTTCCCCAGGGGGGAGTCCACATTCTATTAAAATCTGGGATAGAGCCGCACCAGGGCAATTTCCTGTTTGGTAAAGGACTGGGGTTCATTTCCCACTTCCAGGGTTACCCCGCCGTCCTCATAGCCCCGCAGCAGACCTACAAACTCCTTCCGGCCCTCACGGGGGCGGTAGAGCTTCACTTCTACCTCGGCACCCATAAACTGCTCAAAATGCTCAGGCTTTTTCAGTACCCGGTCAGCCCCGGCGGAGGACACCTCAAAGGTGTAGCTGCCCTCAATGGGGTCCGCCTCATCCAAAAGGTCGGACAGGGGCCGGGAGACGGCCTCGCAGTCGTCAATGGACACGCCGCCCTCCTTGTCGATATACACCCGGAGGAACCACTCCCCCGCTTCTTTTACATATTCCACGTCCCACAGGGAGCACCCCGCCCCCTCCACAATGGGCGCGGCCAGGGCGGCTACCGTTTCCGTTACCTTTGCCATGGACAAAACCTCCTTCCGATTTGGGCACTTTTTTGGTTTTTTTCAATCAAAAAGAGCGGAGCCTCAACCCCACTCTTACCAATACTACCTTCATTCTGGATATACTATACCATACCATCTCTTCAAATGCAAGAGGGCAGGGGAACTTTTTTCCAAAAGATGGACGTTTCGTCGCCATTTCTCCCGAAAAAAGAATTTTTTCCAGCTTCTCCGCCCATTTCCGGCCCTACTGCAAAAAATACGGGACATACTACTCTTCGGATGGAACCTCCACATCTTTTTTCAGCGGGAGGATACAGGATGAAAAAGCTTGCATTGGCCCTGGCTCTGGCGCTGACCCTTACCGGCACGCTGACGGCCTGCGGCAGAACAGACACGGTGAAGGGCGTCGATCCCATGACCGGCAATCCCATCATCGGGAAAGTAAACCGCAGTTCTGAGCCCAACCGAACCGGCAAGGCCTGGGACTATCTGGACGATGCCCGTTACACCGCAGGGTCCAACGGGAAGGTCTACGGCAATGACGGAAATCCCATCACACGGGATCTGACTCAGGGAGCCCGTGACATGGTCCGAGGCGCCGGCGACGCTGTAGGCGACGTAGGCCGTGGGGTTGGCAATGCCGTAGGCGACGTGGGTCGTGGGGTTGGCGACGCTGCACAGGACATCGGCAGCGGCGTGGGCAACGCCATGAACGACCTGGGTAAAGATATGACCGGGCAGAGCAAAACCTATTAATCGCACAAAGCCAAAAGCGAGGCGGGATATCCCGCCTCGCTTTCTTTATTTTTTCTTTTTCGGCTTTGCCCAGCCTGCCTTGCGCACAGGCTTTTGAGCAGCACTCTTTCGCTCCACGGAGTGACGGCCATCAAAGCCCTTTCCAGACTTACCAGGCTGGCGCTTCCCCCGTGCGGGGGCAGCGGCTTTCTTTTCTTTGGAAGGGGCACTGCGGCGGTCCTTCTCTCCCTGGGCAGCGGAACTTTGTCCCTTCCCTGGGCGGATGAGGCAGTGCTTTCCGTAGCCGATCAGGTCCTCCCGGCCGGTCTTGCGGAGGGCCTCCAGCACCAGGGAGCGGTTCTGGGGCTTGCGCCACTGCATGAGGGCCCGCTGAAGCGCCTTATCATGGGGCGTTTTGGGTACAAATACGGGCTTCATGGTCCGGGGGTCCAACCCTGTATACCACATGCAGGTGGCCAGAGTGCCGGGAGTGGGATAGAAGTCCTGGACCTGCTCAGGCATATGGCCCTGTTTATTGAGCCACTCGGCCAGCTGCACCGCATCCTCCAGGGTACAGCCCGGATGGGAGGAGATGAGGTAGGGCACCAGATACTGGTCCTTGCCATAGCGGCGGTTGAGCTTAAAGTATTTCTCCCGGAACTTCTCATAGACCTCGATGTGAGGTTTTCCCATGTAGTCCAGGGTGTGGTTCACACAGTGCTCCGGGGCCACTTTGAGCTGCCCGGAGATGTGGTGCTGGACCAGGTCGGTAAAGAACTCTCCGCTGGGGTCCTTCATCAGATAATCAAAACGGATGCCTGAGCGGATAAAGACCTTCTTCACTTTGGGGATCTCCCGGAGCTTCCGAAGGAGCATCATATAATCCGTGTGGTCCGCGTCCAGGTTGGGACAGGGCTCGGGAGCCAGACAGGCGCGGTTTTTGCACATGCCGTGCTTTAGCTGCTTCTGGCAGGAAGGCCGACGGAAGGTAGCGGAAGGACCGCCCACATCATGGATGTATCCCTTGAAGCCCGGATGCTCTGTAAGGGCCTTTACCTCGCGAATGACGCTCTCATGGCTGCGGCAGGAGATGGTCCGCCCCTGGTGGAAGGCCAGGGAACAGAAGTTACAGGCCCCAAAGCAGCCCCGGTTGTGGGTCACCGAGAAGCGCACCTCCTCAATGGCAGGCACGCCTCCCATGGCATCGTACATGGGGTGGGGCTCCCGGACATAGGGCAGCTCTGCCACCCAATCCATCTCCTGGGTGGTAAGGGGATAGGCCGGAGGGTTGACCATGAGAAACTCCCGGCCATGCTTTTGAAGGATGGCTTTGCCCGACACCGCGTCGTGCTCCAGATACTCGGTCATGTTGGCCCGCGCGTAGGCCTCCTTGCTCTGGGAAACCTCCTCAAAGGAGGGGACTTCCACCTTGGGATAAGCACACACATCAGGATATTTGACCGCCACACAGGTGCCCCGCACATCGGTGATCTCCTCCACGGGGGTGCCGCTTGAAAGGCGCGCGGCAATCTCCATGGAGGCCTTCTCCCCCATGCCGTAGGTGAGAATGTCCGCCTGGGCGTCAAAGAGAATGCTCCGGCGCACCTTATCTTCCCAGTAGTCGTAGTGGGCGAAGCGGCGCAGGCTGGCCTCCAGCCCCCCGATGATAATGGGGATGTCCCCAAAGGCCTCCCGCACCCGGTTGGAATAGACCACGGTGGCGTGGTCGGGGCGCAGCCCCGCCTTCCGGCCCGGAGAATAGGCATCGTCGTGGCGGCGTTTCCGGGCGGCCGTATAATGGGCTACCATGGAGTCGATGTTCCCCGCGGAGATCATCACACCCAGTTTTGGACGACCCAGGGCTTTGAAGCTTTCAGCACTGTGCCAGTCGGGCTGGGCCAGAATGGCCACCCGGTAGCCCTGGGACTCCAGCACCCGGCCGATAATGGTAGGGCCGAAGGAAGGGTGATCCACATAGGCATCTCCGGTAATGAGGAGGAAGTCGTAAGAATCCCAACCCCGGCGCTCCATGTCTTCTTTGGAAACGGGCAGAAATAAATCGCGGTCAAAGCTCATGATGGGCCTCTTTTCTCTTTGGGTTCAAATTTGCCGTTCTCGGCGGGGATATCCGTTATTTCTCAAAATAAGTCCAGTACTCCTGGTAGTTTTCCTGGAGCAGACGGGGGGTATCCAGGCCGTAGGGGCATTTTTTGCTGCACTGGTTGCAGTGCAGGCACAGCTCAATTTTCTTCATCTCATCCTGCCATTGCTGGGTGAGATATTCCTCCCGAGGCATGCGCCGGAGCAAAAGCCCCATGCGGGCACACTGGTTGATCTGGATCCCAACGGGGCAGGGCATGCAGTATCCGCAGGAGCGGCAGAAGTTCCCAGTCAGTTCGGAGCGGTCATGGTCCACCATGTCCTGATACTCCTGGGTCCAGGCGGGGGTCTCTTTGACACAAGCGAGGAACTGATCCAGTTCCCACTCATGCTGAACCCCCCAGATGGGCACGACACCCTCCTGCCGGGCCATCCAGGCAGCGGCCACTGTTCCATTCCGGAGCAGACCTCCGGCCATGCCCTTCATGGCGATAAAGCCCATGCCCTTCTCCCGGCACTTGTCCACCAGCTCCTGATCCTTTTCCCCGCACAGATAGCTGTAAGGGAACTGCAAGGTGGCATAAAGGCCGGAATCAATGGCCTCGTGAGCCACGGTCAGGCGGTGGTTGGTAATGGAGATGTGGCGGATCTTTCCCTGGGCCTTGGCCTCCAGGGCGGCGTCATAGAGCCCGTCCTCTCCCCCAGGCTTGGGGCAGAACGGCGGATTGTGGAACTGGTAGACATCAATGTAATCGGTACCCAAATTCCGCAGACTGGTCTCCAGGTCCCGTTTCATCCCTTCCCCGGTGAGCGCCCCGCTTTTGGAGGCAATGATCACCTTGTCCCGGCAGCCCCGAAATGCATAGCCCATTTTTTCCTCGCTGTCGGTATAGGCCCGCGCAGTGTCAAAGAAGTTGATGCCTCCGTCCATGGCCTTGTGCAGCAAATAGGCGGCAGCGTCTCGCGAGACGCGCTGGATGGGCAGACAGCCCATTCCGTTTTTTTCAATGACGATCCCGGTACTTCCCAATTGGATCTGGGTCATGGGTATCGCTCCCTTCTTGTTGCATATTCTGTCTTTATTAAACCCCACACCCGGCCAGTCTGTCAAGGAAAACAAAGGCTGGGCGGCACACCGTACCGCCCAGCCTTTTCAATTGGTTACATCCCGCTCAGCTGTTCCTGGAGCTTGGCCACAAGCTCCGTGAGCTTGACCGCCCGCTCCCGCTCAGCCTCCACCACATGGGCAGGGGCCTTGTTCACAAAGCCGGGGTTATTGAGTTTGGTGTTCAGCTTCTGAAGCTCGTCGGTGTTCTTCTTCAGTTCCTTCTCCATCCGGGCCTTTTCCTTCTCCAGGTCTACCAGCTCGGCCAGAGGAATGAAGATCTGGGCAGCATGGGTGACCACGGTGACCTGTCCGGCCGCGGCAGGGGCCTCAGAGGCGGAGACGATGTTGACCTCGCTGGCATAGGCCAGCTTCTTGAGGAAAGCCTCGCCCAGGCGGAACACCTCACCCTCATCGGTGGCCAGAGTGAGCTGCGCCTTCTTGGAGGGGGGCACGTTCATCTCGCTGCGGCGGGTACGCACGGCGCGGATGGCGTCCATGATGAGCTCCATGGCCTTCTCCTCCTGGGGGAAATTCATAGCCTCGTTGGCCACGGGCCAGGACTGGAGCATAAGGAAGCTTCCCTCCTCCACCCCGTCCTCGTGGGGCAGAGCCTGCCAGATCTCCTCCGTGATGAAGGGCATGAAGGGGTGCAGAAGCTTGAGCATATTGGTAAGCACATAGCACAGCACCTGCTGGGCCCGGACCTTGCTGTCCTCATCATCGCCCTGGAGGCGGGTCTTGGTCAGCTCGATATACCAGTCACAGTAGTCATCCCAGATGAAGTCATAGATCTTCTGGGCAGCCACACCCAGCTCATACCGGTCCATATTCTCGGTAATTTCGGGGATGACCCGGTTGAGCTTGGAGAGGATCCACTTGTCCTCCAGCTCCAGCTTCTGGGGCAGCTCACACTTGTCGATGGTCAGGTTCATCTTCAGGAAGCGGCTGGCATTCCAGATCTTGTTGGCAAAGTTGCGCATAGCCTCGCACCGCTCGGTGTAGAAGCGCATGTCATTGCCGGGGCTGTTGCCGGTAACCAGGTTAAAGCGCAGCGCGTCGGCGCCGTACTTGTCGGCGATCTCCAGGGGGTCGATGCCGTTGCCCAGGGACTTTGACATCTTCCGGCCCTTGTCGTCCCGGACCAGGCCGTGGATGAACACAGTGTGGAAGGGGGGCTTCTTGGTCTGCTCGCAGGCAGAGAAGATCATCCGGGCTACCCAGAAGAAGATGATGTCATAGCCAGTGACCAGTACGTCGGTGGGATAGAAGTAATTAAGATCCTCAGTCTTCTCCGGCCAGCCCAGGGTGGAGAAGGGCCACAGGGCGGAGGAGAACCAGGTATCCAGCACGTCCGGGTCCCGCTCAATGTTCTTGGAATGGCAGTGCTCACACTCGGTGGCATCCGTGCGGCTGACGGTCATCTTGCCGCAATCGGCGCAGTACCACACCGGGATCTGGTGGCCCCACCACAGCTGGCGGGAAATACACCAGTCGTGGACGTTCTCCATCCAGTTGGTGTAGGTCTTGGAGAAGCGGTCGGGCACAAACTTGACTTCTCCCTCATTGACTACCCGCAGGGCTTCCTTGGCCAGAGGGGCCATCTTCACAAACCACTGGGCGGAGATGATGGGCTCCACGTCGTTGTGGCAGCGGTAGCAGGTGCCCACGTTGTGCTGGTGGGGCTCCACCTTCACCAGGTAGCCCTGCTCCTCCAGGTCGGCCACAATGGCCTTCCGGGCCTCGTACCGGTCCATGCCGGAGTAGCGGCCGTAGCCCTCTACCACCTTGCCGTTGTCGTCCAGGACGCGGATGGTCTCCAGATTCTGGCGCAGGCCCACCTCAAAGTCGTTGGGGTCGTGGGCAGGCGTCATCTTCACGCAGCCGGTACCAAACTCCATGTCCACATACTCGTCGGCCACGATGGGCATCTCACGGCCCACCAGGGGCAAAATGCACTTCTTGCCCACAATGTCCTTGTACCGCTCATCGTCGGGATGGACGGCCACGCCGGTGTCACCCAGCATAGTCTCCGGACGGGTGGTGGCCACGATCACATACCGGTCCTTCTCCCCCTGGATGGGGTAGCGGATGTGCCAGAAGTATCCGGGCTTGTCCTGATACTCCACCTCAGCGTCGCTGAGGGCAGTGACACAGTGGGGACACCAGTTGATGATCCGGCTGCCTTTATAGATAAGGCCCTTCTCATACAGGGAGCAGAAGGTCTCCCGCACGGCCTTGGAGCACCCCTCGTCCATGGTGAACCGGGCCCGGTCCCAATCGCAGGAGGCACCCAGCTTCTTCTGCTGCTCTACAATGCGGTTTCCGTACTTGTGCTTCCAGTCCCAAACCCGCTCCAGGAACTTCTCCCGGCCCAGGTCATAGCGGGTGAGCCCCTCCTTAGTGCGCAGCTCCTCTTCCACCTTGATCTGGGTGGCGATGCCCGCGTGGTCGGTGCCGGGCACCCACAGGGCGGCATAGCCCTGCATGCGCTTAAAGCGGGTAAGAATATCCTGGAGGGTGGAATCCATAGCGTGGCCCATGTGGAGCTGGCCCGTTACGTTGGGCGGGGGCATAACAATGGTAAAGGGCTTCTTTTTGGGGTCGCGGTGGCCTTTGAAGCAGCCCGACTCCTCCCACTTTTTATAAATTCTGGCCTCAGCCTCCTGAGGCTCATAGACCTTTGGAAGTTCTGTATTCATCTTCGTCACATCCTATTCAGAATTATTGATTGCATACGTTAAGCCTTGGCGCTGCGGCCCACCCAGCGGGTCTTGATCTGGCACTTCTCCTCCAGCAGGCTCCGCAGATCATCCGGGCTGCCGCCCTGGATCTGGCTCTTGCTGATCGCCATGCCCTTGCCCCGGTGGTGGAAGAGGTAAAAGGCAAGCTCGGTTTCCATCAGGGTGTCGCAGTCGGAGTAGGGGTAGCGGACGGACTGGGGGCCACGGGTGATATCCACACCGTAGTCTCCAAAAACAAACTCGTCAACGACCTTCTGCTTCCCGATTTTCCGTTTGATCCGCCAGGCGGAGTAGTGGGAGAAAAAGCAAAACATCCCGGCCAGAATAACGGCCAGCACGAAATAAACCATCGCCAAGCCCGGATTCTCATCCGTACTGGTTAAAATGGTCACACCCAAAAAGGCACTTCCCACCGCGGCCACCAAGAGAATCCCTCTGCGAAACAGGAGCCATCTCTTGTTTTTTGTCTGGGCCTCCACCCGCTGAAGGTCCACCAAATGGGCAAAGTCATAATCGGTTCTTGCTTTCATGGCAGGTTCCATGCTTTCCGTCCTTTCCTTGTTCCGCGTAAAAAAACGCCCTGGGCCGGTTTTCGGCTCAGGGCGAATCAAAATCCGCGGTACCACCTGAATTTCCCCATAGGGACGCTCATACCCTCTGTAACGGGAGGACCCGTTGTCTCTTACTATCCCTTCAGAAACACAGCTCCGGGGCCACTTCTTCCCGCTCCCACCGCGTCCTTGCACCACCCGGCCGCTCTCTGTGTGTGGAAAACGGGGATACTCCTCCCCTTCTGCGCATTTGTCGTGGTGGTATTATATCCAGTTTCCCCGTTTCTGTCAAGAGACTGCCCCCCGTTCCCAGAAAGAATCGGGGATTTTCCCGTCCACAGACCGGAAAAGCGGTTTTTAAAAAAAGGCCGGTCCCGAGGCTCGGGACCGGCTTGTGCCATATGGGTCATGGTTCGCAGCGCTTATGCTCGGCAGCGTTCTTCTTATAAATGATATTCAGGCCTTTCAGCAGCAGGTCCCGGTCCACCTGGATCTTCCGGCGGCACAGGGGTACCACAAACTGGGCCATGCCCCCCGTAGCTACCACAGTGGTGGAGTAGCCCAGCTCTTCCTCCACCCGGTCCAGCATACCGTCGATCATGGCGGCGGTGCCATACATGATGCCGCTGCGCATACAGTCGATGGTGTTTTTTCCGATGACCTTCTTGGGCTTGTCCAGGCGGATACCGGGCAGCTGGGCGGTACGGGAGGTGAGGGCCTCCAGAGACACCCGCACGCCGGGAATGATGCATCCGCCCAGATAGGCGTTGCCCTTGCCCACTACCTCAATGGTGGTGGCCGTACCCAGATCCAGCAGGGTCAGGGGGGGCTGAAACTCCGCCAGAGCGGCCACCGCGATCACGATTCGGTCACTGCCCACCTGGGAGGGGGTGTCCATCTGGATGTTGAGCCCCGTCTTGATGCCCGGTCCCACCACCATGGGTTCCCGGCCTGTGAGCTTCACAATACCGGTGCGCACGGAGTTAAAAACCGGAGGCACCACCGAGGAGATAATACAGTCGTCCACGTCTTTGGGCTTGACCTCAAAAAGGGAGAGGATATTTTTGATCTCCACTCCGTACTGGTCCGAGGTCTTAATGTGGTCGGTGGCAATGCGCCCTTCAAAAAGGATTTTGTCATCCTGAATTCCGCCGATGACGATGTTGGTATTGCCGATATCAATAGCTAACAGCATAACTGACACCTGATTTCTTTCTGCAAATTCACGCCCTGCGCAGGACGATTTGATTCATCCGTAAAAGAGCCTTTCCAATGGCGGTGACCAGGATGACCGCTCCGATGGCCTCTGCCACACCAGAGGTACCGATGACCCCCAGGATGGTCCACATCACCGCATCCATGGCGATATTCTGGGCCGCGGCGTACTCCGGGGCCAGCAGCAGAGCAATGCTGCCCATGACCGTGATCGTATTGGTCAGGGCCCCTGCAGCCCCCACAATAGGCAGGGCCAAAAGGTCGGGGAAGCGGCGCTTTTTCAGCAGAATCCACAGCCACCCGGACACCACACCAATGAGAATCCGGCAGCCCAGCACGATCCACAGGGACTTAAGCGCCCCCACCGCCCCCGTATTGGCCGCGGCAATGACCGGGGAAAAGGCAAAGGACAGCAGCGCCGGGGTCATGGTATTGTTCCAGATGGAACAAAGGCCAAATACGCCCCCCAAAATTCCTCCGGCCATGGGCCCCAGCAGGACCGCCCCGATGATGACGGGGATGTGCAGGGTGGTGGCCTTGATCAGAGGCAGGGGAATCAATCCGATCCCCGTAATGTTCAGGAAGAGCTGGATAGCGATGAGCAGGGCCATCATGGCCAGCCAACGGGTGTCCTTTTTCTGTGTTTGCATATTCAATTTACCTCCTGCTGCCGCTCCCTTAGTTGGGATGCAGCGCAATTTTTGAGAATGTGCTTCATTCTCTCGCGGGTGGTATTATACAGGTTTCCGCTCACCAATGCAAGAAAAAATCAACATTGGCCAATATTTTTGCAAGGCTTTACACTTTGAGGGAAAGCCGGTATAATCAAGGAAGAATGTCACCTTTGTATTTGGAAAGAAGGAAGGATCATGCTGAAGGGAAAAACAATCCTGCTGGGGGTCACCGGGGGAATCGCCGCTTATAAGTCCGCCTACCTGGCCTCGGCGCTGGTGAAGCTCCATGCCAACGTGGAGGTTGTGATGACCGAGCACGCCACCCGCTTCATTGCTCCGCTGACCTTTGAGCAGCTTACCGGACGGCGGTGCATGGTGGACACCTTTGACCGGAATTTCAGCCACCAGGTGGAGCACATCGCTCTGGCCGACCGAACGGACCTGGTGATCATCGCTCCGGCCACCGCCAACGTATGCGCCAAGCTGGCCCATGGCCTTGCCGACGACATGCTTACCACCACTGTGCTGGCCTGCACCTGTCCAAAGCTCATTGCCCCGGCCATGAACACCCACATGTTCAAAAACCAGGTCACCCAGGACAACCTGGACATCCTGCGCCGGTACGGCTGGGAGGTCATCGCCCCCGGCTCGGGCCACCTGGCCTGCGGCGCGGTGGGCCCCGGACGCATGCCCGAGCCCCAGGAGCTGGTGGAGCACATTCTCCGCTCCATCGCCCTGCCCCACGACCTTGCAGGCAAGCGGGTACTGGTCACTGCCGGCCCCACCCAGGAATCCCTGGACCCGGTGCGTTACCTCACCAACCACTCCACGGGCAAGATGGGCTATGCCATCGCCAAAATGGCCATGCTCCGTGGCGCTCAGGTCACCCTCATTTCCGGCCCCACCGCTTTAGAAAAGCCCCCCTTTGTGGAGGTAGTTGACATCGTTTCCGCCCAGGACATGTTTGAGGCGGTCACCGCCCGGCAGGAGCAGTCCGACCTCATCTTCAAGGCCGCTGCTGTAGCCGATTATACTCCCGCTGACTACTGCGACGACAAGATCAAAAAGAAAGACGGGGACATGTCCATCCCTTTAAAGCGTACCCAGGACATTCTCCAGCACCTGGGGGCCCACCGCCGGGAGGGCCAGGTGATCTGCGGCTTCTCCATGGAGACAAGGGACATGCTGGAAAACAGCCGCGCCAAGCTCGCCAAAAAACACGTGGACATGATCTGTGCCAACAACCTGAAGGTAACGGGAGCGGGGTTCGGCACCGACACCAATGTCATTACCCTTATCACGCAGGACGACATCACCGAGCTGCCCCTCATGTCCAAGGAGGAGGCCGCCGGACGGATCATTGACCGGGCACTGGAACTTCTGTAATCTCCATGTTCGCGCCCTTCGGCCGCTGCCGAGGGGCGCGTTTCTTTCTCTTGACAAAAGTCCGAAATCGGACTACACTGTGGATCGAGTCCGATTTCGGACATTAGGAGGTTCCCATGGAAGACATGACCTTTTCCCAGTTTATTACCGCGTATAACTCCCTTATTAAGGAGGACAACAGCCTGTACCACGCCCTGGCCAAGAGCTTTGGACTGTCGGACACGGCCTTTTGGATTTTATATATCCTGGAGGAGTCTGACCAGGCAGTTACCCAGGCTGAGCTGTGCGCAATATCATGTCTCAGCAAGCAGACGATCAACTCCGCCCTAAAGGGCTTGTCCGACTCCGGCTACATCCGTTTGGAGACCTCTCACGGAAAGCAGCGGGGAAAGCATTTGACCCTGACCCCTCTGGGCATGGAATTGATCCAGCGCACCATCCACCCCGTCTTCCGTATGGAGGAGCTGGCTTATCAGGGGCTCAGTCCCGAAGAGCGGCAAACCCTGCTCCGCCTCAACGGCCGGTATCTGGAGCTGCTGCGCCAGGCGGCCCGCCCCCTTTTGCAACAAAATTCTCAGGAGGATCCTGTTTCCAATGCAGATTAAACTTTCGGACCATTTCACTTACAGCAAATTGCTGCGCTTCACCCTTCCCTCCATCGTGATGATGGTAGTCTCTTCCATCTACAGTGTGGTGGATGGGCTGTTCGTCTCCAATCTGATTGGAGAACTGGCCCTTTCCGCCGTAAACATCATGTTTCCAATCTCCATGATCCTGGCCTCCTTCGGCTTTATGCTGGGCACCGGAGGCGGGGCCATTGTGGCCCGGACCATGGGTGAGGGAAAGCAGGAGCTGGCCAACCGCTACTTCTCCATGATCATCTACTGTGTCCTGGGCCTGGGCCTGGTGTTTTCCATTTTCTCCGTGGTGTTTATTGAACCCATCGCCCATCTGGCGGGGGCCAGCGACCTTCTGATGGAGGACTGCATCGCCTATGGCCGGATTTTACTGGGAGGCAGCGTGGTGTTTATGCTCCAGGTCTCCTTCCAGGTCTTTTTCGTGGTGGCTGAACAGCCTCAGAAGGGGTTATTTTTCTCCCTGTGTTCCGGCCTTACCAACATGGTGCTGGACTATGTGCTCATCGGCCCGCTCCAAATGGGAGTGGCCGGGGCCGCCTGGGCCACCGTGATGGGCTACGCGGTGGGCGGCCTTCTCCCCCTGCTCTACTTCTTCCGTCCCACCAAGGGTACTCTTCACCTCACAAATACCCGCTTCTATGGGCGGGAACTGAAAAACGCCTGTCTCAACGGCTCCTCCGAGCTTATGAGCAACCTGTCCTCCTCCATCGTCAGCGTACTTTATAACCTTCAGCTCATGCGCATGATCGGCGAATCCGGTGTTGCCGCCTACTCGGTGATGATGTATGTGGACTTTGCCTTTGTAGCCGCCTTCCTGGGCTTCTCCATGGGCAGCGGCCCCATCGTCAGCTACCACTATGGAGCTGCCAACCACCCAGAGCTTCAAAATGTGTTCCGAAAGAGCATGGTGGTCATCTCCATTTCCTCTCTGGTCATGGTGACAGCCTCTGAACTCTTAAGCCGTCCCCTGGCCATGGCCTTCGTGGGCTATAGTCCGGAGCTTCTGGAGATGACGGTCCACGGCTTTCGGCTGTTCGCCTTGAGCTATCTGTTCTGCGGCTTTGGCATTTACGGCTCCGCCTTCTTCACCGCACTGTGCAACGGGGCCATCTCTGCCCTGTTGTCCTTCCTGCGCTCCTTCCTGTTCCGGGGCGGACTGGTTCTGCTCATGCCCCTGGTGCTGGATCTGGACGGCATCTGGCTTGCAGTTGTGGCCGCTGATGGACTGGGGGCCCTGGTGGCCATTGCCTTCCTCATCGGCAAGCGGAACAAATATCACTACCTGTAACAAAAAACGCACCCGCTCCTTGTGAGAACGGGTGCGTTTTTTAGCTCTCCATATGCCGGCCCAAAAAGGCGGCAATGGACTGGGCCAGCTTATACTCCACTTCGCCGCCGCCCAGCTGGTCAGGTCCCCCGGCAAAGAGGACACAGCCCAGCACGTCCCCTTCGGACAAAATGGGCGCTGCAATGCTGATGGCAAACTTGTCGCTGTCGGCACACAGGGGAATGGGTGCCTCCCCAGACTTGTACTGATAAATCTGTCGTCCCTCCATCAGCCGCTCCAATTGGTGGGAAATGGGCTTGTCCGTCAGTTCCCGGCGCGGGACCCCGGCCACAGCCACACAGCTGTCCCGGTCGGTGATGACGGTGAGCTTTCCGGTGGTCCGGTTCAGGGTCTCGCACAGCTGCCCGGCGAAGTCCACCACTCCCCCCATCAGGGAATACTTTTTAAAAATGACGCCCCCGTCTTTATCGGTGAAAATCTCCAAGGGGTCACCGTCACTGATAACGTTGGCATGGAACACCTTGTCCGGCCGCTTGGCGGCGGACTGGATGACGGTCACGTTTGCGCTATGCTCCATGCCCCCCTTAAAATTTACGGCGTCCTCCCTGGGGGCCGCGTGGAGGATGGCGTCGATGTCCGACTGAAGCTCAAGCTCCAGGTGGTCCTCAAAGACCCGGATGTTGCGGATCATCAGCTCCAGGTCGGCTCGCTCCAGGTGCTCCTTTTGGAGAATGTCGGCAAAGACCTCCAGGGCGGTCCGGGCGGAGCGATTCACTTCAATGATGGTGTTGCGCTTGTTGGCCAGCATGTCGATCTGGTGGTTGAGACCCTCGATCTTCTTTTGGAGGTCCGCCTCCAGCTCGTCATAGGTTTCGGCCAGCAGCGCCTCCTGCTCCGGGTGCTTCATCAGGTCCCGGATGCGCTGGCGCTTGGTCACCTTCAGCTCCTCCTGAAGGTCGGCCAGTACCTCCGCCAGGCGGTCGGCGCTCTGTTCCGTCTCCTCCACATCCTCCTGCTCGTGGGCCAGGTCCTCGTTGAGGCGGTCCAGCAGCGCCCGGGAGTGCTCCATCACCAGGCGGACGTAGCTTTTCAGCAGCTCGTCCAGCTTGTCCGTGCGGATGTGGTGGGAGGAGCACCCCGCCCGCCCCCGGCGGTGGTAGGTGCCGCAGAGATAGGCGGGGCGCAGCTCCCGGCGGCTCATGGCAAACATGGGGGCGCCGCAGTCCCCGCACTGGAGAAAGCCGGAATACACATTGTCGTACTTTTTGACCCCCCGGTAGTTGGAGGTGGAGCGCTTTTCCCTGAGCGCCCGGGTGGTGGCGAAGGTGCGGTAGTCGATGATGGCCTGGTGGTGGTTCTCAATGACGATCTGTTCCTCTTCCTCCTGGCGCACATCCTTGCCGTTAATTTTCTTCCGGGTGTACTTGCCCTGGCGGAGGGTGCCGATGTAGAAGTCGTTGTCCAGAATCCCCTGGACGGTGACGATGGCCCACACGTTCTTCACCGGGCGCTTATATTCCTCCCCCGCCGCCTCCTTCCGGTCCCGCTCCGCCATGCGGGGGGTGGGAATGCCCTGGTCGGTGAGGTAGTTGGCAATCTTCTTGTAGCCCCACCCCTCCTCGTTGTAGAGCCGGAAGATGGTGCGGACAATGTCCGCCTCGGTGGGGACGATCTCAAACTCCTGGCGCTTGTTAATAAGGTACCCGTAGGGGGCGGCGCAGATCCACTTGCCGTCCGCCTGGCGGCGCTTGATGACGTTTTTCACCTTCTTGCTGGTGTCGGTCACCGGCATCTCGTTGATGAGGAACTGGAACTGGATTTTCAGCCACTCGTCGTCGTTGGGAAAGTCGATGTTGTCCCCGATGGAGATGATCCGCACCCCCGCGTCCCGCAAATCCTCCAGCTCCACCAGGCCCCGGCTATTGCGCCGGGAGAATCGGGAGAAGTCCTTGACGATGAGGATGTCATATTGGTGGCTCATAAGCCCCCGGCGCATGGCCTGGTAGCCCTCCCGTTGCTCGAAGGTATAGCCCGAGCGGTCCCGGTCCTCGTAGAAGGTGAGGGTGCTGCCGGGGAATTTGTGCTTCACGAAGTCCTGGATGATAGCCTTCTGGTTTTCAATGGACACGTTGTCCCGGTCCAGCTCGTCGTCCACCGAGATTCGGGTGTAGCCCGCAATGTCAAAGGTCTCGGTCATAGCTTTCCTCCCAAAACAATGTAGTTTGTATCTTTTTTCTTTTTGCAGATAACATTGTACTCCTGTTTTGTTCAAAAAGCAACCAGAAAAAATTGACGGGGGAGGCAGCTTTTCTGCCTCCCCCGTTTCTTACAGGACCATGGCCTGCTGTCCTTGCTCCTGCACTTGCTTCTCCGCCGCCCTCCGGCGGTTGTAGAGGAGCAGGTCCCTAGTCTGCTGGTACAGGTCTTCCTCCCCGGAATAAAATACCGCTACCATGTAATTTTGCGCCTTATACTGCCGGTAGAGGGGCTTCAGGGATTCCAGGAATTGCTTATCATTCTTTTCATCCCGGGTGAGCCAGAGCTCCACCACTTTGCTCTGCTCCTTTACTTCCATGCGCACTGGGCTGTCATCTCCTCTCCAATAGTTTCCTCTGTGTGAGGCAAACTATTCCTCTATTTTGTATTTGTAATTGGCCTGGTTTTTGTTCTCTGTACTTTGTTCTCTTCTAGAGTGAGCTGTTCTGGGGCTCTCACCATGAACCGCCCCTGGGTCCAGCAAACCGGCGCACTCTCCCCTTGGCGGAAGGGTGCGCCTGTTTGCTATTTGCCGGATCCGTAACTACTACTTCAGAAGGATGTATAGGTTGGAGGTGCGGCTGCCATTCTCCCGGTACCTGGCCTGTCTCTGAACCCAGCCGCTGCGCTCCAGCTCCTTTAACGCCCGCCGGACGGTGGAGCGGGACAATCCCAAGTCCCTGGCAATGGTCTTGACGCCCGGCCAGCAGGAGCCGGAGACAGCGGAGCGGTCTTTTAGGTAGATGTAGACGGTTTTGCACCGGTGGGGCAGGCGCTCCTCGGCATAGATGCTCTGAAAATAACTCATTGGCGCTCACCTTCCTTATAACTTCATCCCCTTATGATCTCCGGCTGTGCCCTCCTCTTCAAACATCTTCTCCCCGGGTATGCACCGGACCTTGCCATAGCGCTCCAGGATGCTGCTGATCAGCGCTTTCTTGTCCGCGTACCGGACCTCGCCGTTCTCCCTGGGCGGCACGGCATACGGCTCCTCAAAGGTGATCCCCCACTCCAGAAAGAGCCGCAGGCGGGTGCGCATGGGGTGGCAGCCAGTCTTCATCACGATGAACTCCCCCTTAGGGAGGGCTTTCAGCTCGTCCGGCGTCAGCAGCGGCTTTCCCGCCATCTGGAGGGATTGCCCCAGGTCGTTTTTGCTGCGGTTAATGTAGCCCGTTTGAATGGTGCGGCTGCCCAGGGCCTTGGACAGCACCTCCGCCGTCTGGCTCCCAGGAGCGAAGCCGCCGAATATGGTGTCCTGGGTGTTGTCCCGGATGATCTCGCTGCCCTCCTTGCCGTAGTTCTTCTCCAGTTGGGCCAGAGACTGGATAATAGGCACCAGGATCAGCCGCCGGGATCGCCCGGCTGAAAACAGAGGCAGGATGTCAAAGGGCGGCATGGTCCCCAGCTCGTCACAGAAAAATACCACCCGGTTTGGGAGCTTGCCTCCGTAGGCGTCCGCCAAGGTGAAGAGCTCCCGGCTCAGATTCTGGATCATAAGCCCCGCCATAAAATTCTTGGTCGGATCTTCCTCCGGCAGTACCAGAAAGATGGCGCATTTCTCCTCAGCAAATGTCCTGGCGTCAATGGAGCTGTCAAAGCAGATGACCTGTTCCAAGTCGCTGTCCAGGAAAGCGTTGAGCCGGGAAAACAGCGTGGACATGACTGAGTTCATGGCCTGCTCCGAGGTTTTCAGGGCGGCGTCAGACAGCCACCGGGCCATATGGTCCTCGGGCAGCTTGCTCATGAGAAGGTGGAACTGGGCTTTTCCCTTTACGGCGGAGGGCTCCATCAGATCCTGCACCAGCTTGAACACCGAGACAATGTGCCGCCGGTCGGTGGGGTCTTGAGGTGTAGGCGGCAGAAATTCCGACAGCAGAAGGACCACCGAGGCCAGCACTCCCTCCGCCGCCTCATAGAAGTAGGCGTTCTGGCCGCGGCTGCCGCTGTCCCCCTCCGGATTGACAATGGTTTTTGCCAGGAGCTTGGCGTACTTCTCCGCCTTGGCTCTGGCTCCCAGATCCGTCGGATCCTTCCGGGCCTGGTCCATCCAGTGGTTGATGACGGTGAGCAGATTGTACCCGTCTGACCGGCTGGGGTTTCTCAGGTCGATGACCGACACCTTGTAGCCGTAGTACTTTTCCGCGATAGTCCCATAGTTCCGGGCCAGGTCCCCTTTGGTATCGCTGGCAAAGAAGCTCATCCCGCTGGCACAGGCGTATTCCAGATTGGGGTACAGGAAGAAAGCCGTCTTGCCCACGCCGGATGCGCCAATCATCAGGCAGTGGATGTCGTCGCTGTCCACCAGGGCAATAACCTGCTTTTTTCTCACGGTGCTGCCCAGGACCAGTCCCTGGATCCTGGGGCGGTTTTTCCCGCCGCGCCAGGCCTCTACCTGGAACGGCACATGGGCGAAGGTCTCCCGGATCTCTTTGGGAGTAGCCCAGCGGGCAGTACCGTGCTGCCCGTCCCCCACGGTCTTGGCCTTGATCCGGTCAAGGGAATACCGGTTGGAGGAGGTCAGGGCTGCCATCAGGAGCAGCAGTCCACCGACCGCCAGCAGAAAAACCAGTTGCTCCGTTTTCATCCCGGTCCCCCCATAGTCATTGTCTCTTGCTCTTGATTTCCAGCGCACAGGTCATCGTTCCAGTCCTTGTGCTCCGGAAGGAGCCGGTCTGAGGCGATGTTAAATTGCTCCGCGATCTGCTCCGCCATGCGCAGGCTGCCCGTCTCTCCGGCCTGGTCGTTGTCCAGACAGAGATATACTTCCTCGGGTGCGGACATCCGCTCCAGCATGGATAGCACCGGAATGGCAGAGGTTCCACAGCAGGCCACATAGCTGTGGGCCTGCCAATCTTCCGGGTACAGGGTGAGGTAGGAGAGCAGATCAATGGGGGCCTCAAATACAAAGAGCCGTCCATCTATCCCCATATGGTGGAAGCTGTATTTGGGGTCACTGCCCTCCACATTCTGTCGGAAGGCCTTGCCAAAGCTGTTGCAGCTTCGCTTGTGGGCATGGCGTGGGATTCCCTGCTCGTCCCGCCCCACAAACACGCAGTTGTGATATTTGGCGTCCTCGTAGAGAAGCCGCGCCCGTGCAAAGTGCGTAACGACGCTGCGGTCGATGTGCCGGTGCTTCACCAGGTAGGCGAACACCCGGCGCATATCCCGGTTGGCCTGCGGCAGTTCAAATGGCTTGGGCGGCGTTTTGGTGCTCTGGGCGACGGGATAGGTTTGTCCGCTCCTGTGCCCCAGCAGCTCCTCCACCGCCTCCGGGTAGCTGAGGCCATAGTGCTTCCGGACAAAGCTGATGGCATTGCCCCCCTCGTGCTCCTCGTGGTCATACCACTCGCTGCCCCGGATGGTGATGCTGCGGTCGCTGGCCAATCGCTTTTCCCTGCCGGACGGGAGGAGATTCTCCCCCCGCTGCCGGAGAAATTCCGCTAAATCTACCGAGGCGGCCCGTTCTTTTTCTTCCGCCGTCAATGGAATATAGGTTCCCATCTCAACATTCCTCCTTCTTACATCGTCTGTTGGATCTCCGGATTTTCGTGGTCATCCATCTTGTGTCCCATGGCCAGCCGCTTGGTTTGCAGCTTTTTGCGGCGCTTGCTCTCCACCCGGACCCCCATGGGATTAGCTGGGGCCGGGGAATTGTCCCGGAACACCTGCCCCATGTGGTGGAGCAGATTGAGTACCGCCCCGGCCACTGCCGGGTTAGGGACACGACGGACGTCTGAGGTGCTCCTTGTCTTGACGCTTTCCTGGAATGAATCACTCTCCGTTGCCTCTTCCATTTCCACTTCTTCCTGGGGTTCCGGTTCGCTTGTTTGCTGCGGGGCCTGCTCCAGCTCCTGCCGCAGCCGCTCCGCCTCCTGCACGATGACATTTTTGATGGTGCGAAACTCCTTCTGCTCTGAGAGGGGGCGGCGTTCTCTCGGCCTGTCCTTGTAGTACCGCTCCAGTTCATCCCGCAATCCGTTCCAGACCCCGTAGCACCTTTCCACATCCGGCTGCTTTGCCAGCTCGTTCACCACACTGTCCACCATTTCTTTCACTTGCTTTGGCAGATAGCCGTACTGCTTTTTTCCGGTGACGGAGCCCAGCGCGTGAGCGAGCTCTTCCAGTTTGTGGGTCAGCACGGGGTCCGCTGTGTCCGCGTTTTCCATGCGGTCAATGTATTCCGCCATAGCGGTGCGCGCCTTCGTCACCAGCTGTCGGTAGGCTAGATCCTTTTTCTCATAGAGCTCATGCATCTCATCCTGAAATATGGTGTTGGTGAGAACGGAGCGCACGGCGTAGATGCCATCTTTGGTGAGGAAGCCCTTCTTTGGGTCCGCGGACCAGACCATCATGTGGATGTGGGGATGGTGTCCCTCATCGTGGAACGCGGCGCACCAGCGAAACTGATCCGCCGGGATCTTCATGGCCTGGGCCAGCTTTGTCTGGTGCTGCCGCAGGAGGGTGCGCCACCGCTCCGCGTTGTCATAACCGAGCGCGGCGGCGTCCTCCCTGCGCAGAGAGCAGATGACCGTCCAGACCGGTCCCTGGTGCTGTTCCACCTCCGCCATGGTATCCGGCAGAGATACATCCTCCCGGTCGCTGAACAGACCGTGGTCACCACGCCGTTCCACTCTGGGACGGGTGGCGATGTATTGAAGATAGACGCTGCCCTCCTCCATGGTGTGGACATTGGCATCCAGCGCCATAGTGAGGAAGGCTGAGGCGTTGGAGAAGGTGGGATTGGCACGGTAGTCCTCATACTCGAATAGCTCCCGGCTGTCCGGGTAGTCCCGGAGCACATCACATATGAGTTCCTTCTGCCTGGTGGTAGCGGGACCTCTGCCGTGGAGCTTTTCCACCCCCTCTCGGGTGGCGATATATCTGGCGTAGCCTCCAGCGCCGCCGGAGCGGATGTAGCCGCACTTCTGGACCAGCCTGGGCATGGCTTACAGCTCCTTCTGGAATTTCAGGATATCCTTGAAGCTGATCTGACCGTGGGTACGCATTACATCCTGGACACACCGGGCCCGCAGCTTTTCCAGCGTGGGCAGGTCGATGTCCGTATCATAGGCGATGATGTGCATGAGCATGGACACCTCCACGGACAGCTTGAACAGCAGTCGTCCCATCCGGTCTCCCAGTGCGGTGAAGGATCCTTCCATCACAGCGGACAGCGTGTGGGGCAGATAGTCACCATCGTGTTCCGATTCCAGGTAGCCGCAGTAGAACCGGATAGCCTTTTCGATGAACTCATTCTGGGTAGAACAGTTGTCCCGCTTGTAGTGATACCGCACCATATCCCAGGCAGCTGGGTTCACCCAAACGGTGTGCCGATCTCGCTCCGTTTTCATATTCAAATCCCTCCAATCTGGAAACAGCGTTTTTTTGATCGCCTGCGGCTCTAAGGGAAACTCCTGTTTTTTCAAGAAAAAGCATCATTCCCACCCTGCGGCAGCTCAAAAAGCGTCAAACAAAACTTCCTGAAACTGCCCGCACTGCGGGCAGAAGTGAGAGACCCGACGCAAGAAAGCGTCGGGTCTTTCTGCCTGCTTTTTTTCCTCCCCGGCCCTGCGCCTCGTCGTCGCAAGCGCCGCCCCCGCATTTCCGGCAAAAGCGGCCCAAACAAGCCCTCGAAGCCTCCTTGGGGCTGTGACCCGTCCACGCCCTGAAACCGGGCACACAGGGCTGCACAGGGGCGCACTCAGGGGAGACCGGCGCTCACAGGGCCGGCTCATCCTGCGCTTGCGCTTCCTCCATCGGTCCATGTCCGGCCGCAGTCGGCGCACTGCTTTTAACAGGACGCCGGGGCTTCGGCCGCGCCGCAGACGGCTTACACTTGTGATCCAGATAGGCGCGGGTGTCCGCCGGCACATATTTTTCATACAGCTCATCCAGCCCACGCTGGAGTTCTTTTTCCGGGGTGCTCTTTTCCTGTTCCGATAAAAAATACCGGAGCGCATCCAGGCGTTCCGGCTCCATCGTTACCTTCAGTTCGATCTTGTCCATGCTGTCCTCCTGTTACATCGAGAAGAACTCAATACACATCGTTTTCTCCACCTCGCCAGGCTGAATCGACTCCGGCTGAGCAAACATCTGACCGAAACGTTCCAGCTGCTCCTGTGTGAGGGAGCAGAAATCGCCTTCTCGGTTGTCGCCGGCCAGGAAAAATGTACCGGCAATGATGTCCCCGCCGACCCGGCGGTTCCCCTCCAGCCCCATGAGCTTGCCCTCCTCATTGCAGACCAGGCAGATGTCATCCAGGTAGACCACCTCAATGTATCCCCCTACCATCTCCTGCATGGCTTTCAGCGTGTTTGGGATGGTAACCTCCTCCGGGGGCTTGCCTGGCTCCACTTTTAATACCGTCATCTCGTTTTCTTTCATAGTGTATTCCTCCTTGTCAGTTTGTGGGCAAATAGGATCTTGGGTTGACGCGCTGGCCGTTGACACGCACCTCAAAGTGCAGATGGGGACCGGTAGACCTGCCGGTGGAACCGGACAGGGATACCATGTCCCCCGCCTCCACGGTATCGCCCGCCTTGACCAAGAGCTTGGAATTGTGGGCGTACAAGGTCACCATCCCGTTGCCGTGATCGATCTTCACATAGTAGCCATAGCCGCCGGCGTTATAGGTTGCAGTGGTAACCACTCCAGGCAGTGCCGCACGGACCGGCGTGCCCGTAGGCACAGCAATATCAATTCCGGTGTGCCCGCTGGATTGACCGGTAAATGGGTCACTGCGGTAACCAAACTCAGAGGTGACTCGACTCTCCCAGCCGGAACCTACCGGTGAGCAGAACCCGTCCGCGCCAATGAACGGCACCTCCGCACCGGGGATCCATCCGTCTGTACCAGTGAACGCTCCGTAGCGGATCAGATTATAGATGCTATCGGCGTTGCTCCGCTGTTCTTCCGTGACCGTCACACCTAAGGTGGTTTGGATGTTCGACCACACCGTTTTCATGTCCGCGATGGGAATCGCCACGGTATAAATCTCTTCCCGTTCCACTTCATTGCCGCTGCCATCCGTTTGGGTTATGGTCCGGGTGTGCTCCTCATAGGTCACAAAGCAGTCCGCAAACTGTTGGTGCGCCCTGCCGCTTGGCGAGTCGGTGCCGAAGTACAGAGCATAAAAAATCGCCTTGACTCTTATGGAATCAAGGCTGTCTCCCTCTTCTGTCATGGAATTGATTTCTGTGATGTACTCGTCCAGCAGCCCAAAGCTTGCCTGCATATCAGCAATGTACACCCTGTACTCCTCCGGCAAATCGGACGGTAGTGTACCTCCATAGAAGCACAGCTCCAGAATGCTGCTATTGTGGTCAGCTGAGCCACCCAAAATGGAACAGAGCACAGCAGCCAGCAGAATGACGGGAGACAGGATGACCGCCAGCACCCATCCCGCAGTCCTGCGCGTCCTTTCGTCGGACAGGATGGCGGAGGCGGCTTTTGCGATCGCGGCAGCGGGGATCGTCATCAGCGACCACCTGCCGTTCCGAACAGTTCCGCCTTGTGCCTGGGCGCGATGACCCGGAGCAGGTAACGCTCCTTGCCGCATTTGTAGAGGCAGTTTCCCTGCCGGACCTGGCACACCAGCTCGTACTCAAAGGGTTCCAGCTGCAGGTTATCCATATAGAACCGCCCGTCCACAGACCCTGGGTTGAACAGAAACTGATGGGTGGGAATGGCAAACAGGGGGCGTGTCAGCTCCCGGACTCCCGGTTGGTCGAAATCCTCCAGATTCTGAGAGGCCAGGATCAGCGAGGACTCCTTCTTCCGCACCCGCTTCAGGCAGTTGCGTATGTAGGTTACCGCCGTTGGATTGCTGAGCCACAGGTACAGCTCGTCGATAGCCGCCACGGTATTTCCGGCAGTCAGCAGCTGATCGGACAGATAGGACAGGATAGTAAAGAGCAGCGTGTCCCGCAGGTTCTTGGCAACATTATCAAGCCCCTTCATACAGAACACCAGAAAGCGCCCGGAGGAGATATTTGTGGGGCCGTTGAAGAACCGGGCGTCGGTGCCTTTGCACATGGAATGAAGCCCCAGCAGAAGGTCCCGCAGCATCTCCGGCGGATAGAGTTTCAAATCCTCCTCGCGCTCATAATTTTGGTACGCCTCCTCTATAATGTCGTAGAGATCGGACAGGACAGGATAGTCCGCTGGGCGAAGGTTGGAGAAGTCCGTCTGTTCGCTGATCCCCCACTTGTGGTAGAGCCGCTCCACCATCAGTTCCAGCGTATCAATTTGGGGTGTGTCAAAATCCTTGTACACACGGAATAGATCCCGCAGGAAGGAGATGTGCTGGGCCAGGAGTGTCCCGTGAAACGCTGCGGGCGCCTCCGGGTCATTGGGAGCACTTCCATCGTCCCAGCGCCTGGGCTCCAAAAGGTTAATGCGGTACTGGCCGCTGAGAAAATCCAAAAAGCAGCCGCCCAGTTTTCCGCACAGCTCCTCCATCTCATGCTCCGAGTCCAGAGAGAGGACCGACTTCCCCGACAGGGCCACATTGCATAGCAGGAGTTTCAGCAGGTAGCTCTTGCCCTGCCCGGAGTTTCCCAGGATGATGGCGTTGCCGTTGGTCTTGTCCGGCGCTCTCCGGTCCAGGTCCAGGATGATGTTGGTGCCGTACTTGTCTCTGCCGATGAAAAAGCCTTTTGGGTCCGTTTTGCCGGAGTAGCTGATGGGATAGAGATTAGCCGCGCTGGAGGCAGGAAGCACACGCTCGGCAAAGGAACCGAAGGCGTTTCGGCCCGCCGGATTGACAGACAGGAAGCCTTCCCGCTGGCGCAGGAGCAGTGGGTCGGCCGCCAGCTTCTCCCGAATGAGGACGGCATTGACGGCGCTGCGCATGGAGCGCAGCTGATCCAGGCTGCCCGCCGTCAGCTCCAGGAACACGGAGCAATGGACCAGGGGCTCCTGCTCCCGGCGCTGGTTATGGATGAGGGTGACCACATCCTGGAGCTTCGCTCCGGCGGTGACGCTCTGCTTCATGTTGCTCACATTGCTCTGCTCCATCCGGCTCTTGTTGGTAGCCGCGTGGAGGATGGCATTCTCCTCTGCCGCTGTGACGGTTCGTGCCGTCAGGTGCAGGGTAACCCCCTCCATTTCCCCCAGCCGCCGCAGGAGGGCCAGCTCCTCCGTGGCAGGCGGATAGGTCCGCAGAGCCATGACCGTGCGGTAGGTTCCGCCCAAAATGTAATGGTCTGTATTGAACTTCACCGCAGCCGGCGCGATCAGGTCCAGGAACTCCTTGGGTCTGCCCGGAACCTCAATTTTCTTTTTGGGTTTCTTTTTCTTATCCATGCCGGGTCACCGCCCTTTCTCCATCCACATTCTCAGCCTCTTCCGACAACATCTCCTGGCGGTAGTAGACAGACAGCAGCCGCTTCACATCCGGTTCCTCCGCCAGGCGCAGAGAGATTCCGAAGCCGGCGAGGCTTTTTTCCCTCTGCCGCAGGCCGCTTTCATCCGCCGCGGATTTTTCATCCAGCCGCTCAATAAGAACAAATTCCCGCGCCGTAGCAGCGGAGGACTGAACGGAGTCCAGATGGCTTAAATCCTGCCGCAGCAGCTCCCGCAGGGCCGGATTGGTTTCTTCCTCCAGCCGCATACGGTAAAACTCCCGATTCTGCTGAAAGGTCTCCTGGGAGTCCAGGGCCAGCAGCTCCGTGTCCGGGTTCGCCTTGAGCAGAGCGGTGAACGCCCGCACCCGCTGGCCAATGGCCTCCAGGGATAGGACAGAGAGGTTTTCCGGCGCGATGAGAAAGAAAACCAGTTCCTCACCGCCCACCGTCACGCCGTGGGGCGTCAATCGCCGGATTCCCATGAGCTGACGGGTGGTCTGTCGCTGCTTTAACATCTGTTTCTGTTTTCGATTCATTCCTCCAACCCCCATTTGTAAAATTGCTGCCGCAGGAACAAGAAGTTCGCCATGCGCAGCAGAAAATCCAATATACTGGAGCCGTCCATCTGGATGACCAGGAATGCATAGAGCACCGTGATCACCAGCGGGGCCATACCCAGGCCCTGAACCAGCGCCAGAACAGAGAGAATAAAAGCCACGCCGATGATCCCGATGTCCCGCAGCTGCCACAGCCAGAGCATGGGCTTTGCTTTTAAGTTTTCCGGGTAGATAAACATTCCATCGCCTCCTGAAACAAGTCTTGTGTTCTGTTTACAAACATGCAAAATCGCAACCGGAATTCCAAATCTGAACACAATCTATATACGAATTTGCGCCTTTTCGGTTGACGGTTTTCCTTCCCTTTGGTAAGATATGAGCCAATATGAGGAGAAAGGAGAAGGTGATCGCTAGTATGGACGACGGTGACAGTAACACCCCCGCCCAGCCCCCCTTATGCCGCAGCAAACAGAAACAACATTGGAGTGGACATAGCCTGCGTCTGCGTGAGTAGCGTGACAGGCTGTGTCTTTTTGCGTCTTTTTGCAGTTTTGAATCCATAAGGAGGAGCTTACATTGGAACAGTCTATTTGGTTTATGATTTTATTGCAGGTATTTTTGATTGCCCTGAACGCCGTCTTTGCCAGCGCGGAAATTGCGGTCATTTCCATCAACGACGCCAAGCTGGCCCAGCTGGCCGCGGAAGGAGATAAGCGCGCCCTGCGCCTGGCCCGCTTGACCAGCCAGCCGGCCCGGTTTCTTGCCACCATCCAGGTTGCCATTACCCTGTCCGGCTTTTTGGGCAGCGCCTTTGCGGCGGAGAACTTTTCCGACGGCCTGGTGAGCTGGCTGGTCAGCCTGGGCGTAGGGGTCCCCGCCGCCACCCTGGACGCCATCGCGGTAGTCATCATTACCCTGATTTTGTCTTACTTTACCCTGATCTTCGGCGAGCTGGTGCCCAAGCGGGTGGCCATGCGCAAGGCGGAATCCCTGGCCCTGGGCATCTCCGGCCTCATTTCCACCATCGCCACGCTCTTTGCCCCCATCGTATGGTTTTTGACCATTTCCACCAACGCCGTCCTCCGCCTGCTGGGCATTGACCCCAACGCCGAGGAGGAGACCGTCAGCGAGGAAGAAATCCGTATGATGGTAGATGTGGGAACCCAAAAGGGCACCATTGACCACGAGGAAAAGCAGTTTATCCAGAATGTCTTTGAGTTTGACGATCTGACTGCGGGGGAGATTGCCACTCACCGCACGGATCTCACCATCTTGTGGCTGGAAGAGAGCATGGAGGAGTGGGCTAATACCATTCATAACAGCCGCCACACCCGCTACCCGGTGTGCGGAAAATCCGCTGACGATGTGGTGGGCATTCTCAACGCGGAGGACTACTTCCGGCTGGAAGATCAAAGCCGGGCCTCGATCATGGAGCGGGCCGTAGAGCCGGTCTACTTTGTCCCGGAAAGCGTGAAGGCCGACGTGCTGTTTCGCAACATGAAGGGCGGCCGCCATCTCCTGGCCGTGGTGCTGGACGAATACGGCGGCATGACTGGCATCGTCACCATCAACGACTTGGTGGAGCAACTGGTGGGCGACCTGGGCGATGAGGGACTGTGCAGCCAGCCCCTCCCCCTCATAGAGGCGCTGGACGCCTCCACCTGGAAAATCCGGGGGGAAGCGCCCTTGGACGAAGTGGCCCAGGCTCTGGGAATCTCCCTGCCCTGCGACAAATTTGACACCTTCAACGGCCTGGTGTTCGGCGCCCTGGCCGTCATCCCCCTGGACGGCGACACGGTGGAGGTGGAAACCTGCGGCCTTGCCATCCATGTGACCTCTATCCGCGGCCACCAGGTGGAAAGCGCGCTGGTGCACCTGAAAGAAGTCCCCCAAACAGAACCCGCCGAAACTTTGTCATAATCCAAAGCGTATGCCCCCGCTGTACCGCAGCGGGGGCTTTTTCCTTCACTGGTGGGCGTCTGACTGGGTGTCATCTGCCAGCGCCCGCTAGATACAGTCCAGGAAGAAGGCGTTTTGCTTGATGTTGTGTTTCTCCAGATAAGCCTTAAACTGCTCGAACAGCTCCGTGGGTACCTGGAAGGCTACCGTCCGTTTGTCTGTCATACTCATGCTCACTCCTCTCTCATTTTCATAGAATTGTGTCAGCAGCCAGGTCATGTACTGGCCCAGAGTCCTACCGGAGCTCTCCTGCCCCTCCCGCACCCTGGCATGGAGTGATGCGGGGATGGGCGCGCAGAGATGTTTCATCCGTTCTTCCATATGCCTATGCCTCCTCTCCCAGTTCATCCTGACGGCCGCTACGCTGCGCCTCCTCCTGCTCGAAGGAGTATAGGCCATCTGTTTCCAGTTCTCGCGCAATTCCCCAGGCCAGCTTGAACCCGGCCATAAAGCTGGCCACAGAGGTTTCTTCTCGCAGCAGATTTTGGGTATCCACCAGATGCATCAAGGTCCGCCGCTGTTTCCGGTCCAGGCAGTCCCGCACCTTCTGGCGGGTGTTCTCAATGTCTCCCTCCATTTCTCTGAAATCCGGCTCCCGGCAGAACCGCTGGTGCAGGGCTTTCATATAGTCGTTCATAGCTCCACCTCCTGCTGGTCTATGTAATTGCAAAGCAAACATACCCGAACGCAGAAGGAAAAGCCATTCACAAAAGGCAACAAAAAGAAGGCGCAAAGACAAGCAGAACCCACAAGCTATCGGATTACCGCCGTTACAATGGTCCGGGTGGTGTTCACCGCTGCCTGGGCCGTATACACCGCGGACATGATGTTGGCTCTGGTGGTGGTATCCAGGCCAAAGGTTCCGGCGATTCGGGGTACTTCTCCCGCCGAGAGCATAAGGCCCAGGCCAAGAAGCGCGTTTTCACGAAACACCATCAGCCCCGCCACCAGAATGGTGGCCTGGAGAAAGGCGGTCAGGCACAGACCGATGACCTGCTTCATCCACTGGACAAATCCATCTGTATATCCTCTGGGAATGGAAAACATATAGAGGCTGCCCACGGAGATCTGAATAAGCAGGATTCCCCCACGCTTGAGATTGGCGAAGAATACCTTAATGACAGCGTAGGCCATCAGAATGATACAAAAGAGCAGCATAAGGGGATTGGTCCCGATCCCCCAACGGCCTGAAGCGGCAATTTCTGTCAAGGAAGTGGATTCCATGTTCTCCAGAATCGCCGCGCCAAGATCTCCAATCCCGGACCCCGCCCCGGTAATCCCAGCGGAAAAGGTGCCCTGGAGGCTCACCGCCAGCGTATACAGCCGCAGCGGAACCGTAGTAAACAGGTTGACCGCCAAAAAGCCTTTGAGTGCGTCCATTGCCGCCTGCGGAATGTTTCCGCCCCGTCCGGAGGCGTACTCAATACCGCATTCAAATCCCGACACCACCAGGCTCACTCCATATAGGGCCCAGCCCAGGCGCGAGAAAAACAACACCACCATCTGTAGCCACTCCAGCTCAAACAGCTCCACCCCCATGTTTCCCATCTGGGCAAAAAAGGCCCCCAGGAAGCCCACGATCTGGCTATAAAACCAGTCCAACAGGGCATCCATAATGGGATTGGCCACAAAGTCCCAAATAAACATTGCCCATCACCACCTCATTTCACGGTTTGCTTTCTGCATTTAAATGCCCACAATGCTCCAAATGTAATTGGGCGCCAGGAGGACGAAGATGAGGCAGACAAACAGGATGGCAGGCCCTGTCCACTCAAACTGTCCGTGCTTGCGATATTCAAAATAGGTCAAGGTAAGCTTGACGAAGAAGGCGACTCCCACAATCATGCTCAGGGCGGGAAAGACCACATTGTCTACTACGGTCTTGATCTGTCCGGCGGCGTCTTCCCAGGTCTGTTCCACCGCTCCCGCCACATCGCCGTCCGCCGCAAACGCGGGGACCGCGCAAATCAAGATCAGCAGAAGGAGCATAACCATAGGCCGCAGATACCGTTTTACCTGTTTCATCGATTACACCTCCATAAAGCTGGGGCCGTCCTTGTTGGACGGCCCCGTGTCGTATTTAATATCCGGTTTTGGGAAGGGGTTCAGAGGGCTTATAGACCCTGGTGACCCACCGGCTGGTGGCCATGATCCACTGGCCATTCTGGGAACCCAAACCAGACGATCCCGTCTGGTTTGGGAGAGGAGAGGCAGCGGAGTGATCAAGCCCCGTCGCAAGTGACGGGGCGAGAGATACGAAGCTTGTCTCGACGATGCCGCCAATGTCTGCCTGGTTGACAAACTGGGCTCCTCCAGTGAGCCAGGGTACCACATTGCAGTAGACCCTTGGCGCTTCCACCTGCCGGAAGTTAGCGGGTACCACACCGAAGGACACCATGAACTGGGTGACATACTCATTGGATGCCAAACCAAGCGCGGTGGGCGAGGCATCCAGGGTGTAGCTCTGCATGGTGCTCAGGTTATCATACATAGTGCGCCAGGTCCCACCACTCAGGTTCGTCTGGTAGACAACCTTATAATTTCCGGCCACATTGTAGGTTCCGGTGATGATCTGATCCAGCCGCACCGCCTGGGTAGGCAGGGTGTCCCGCCAGTAGAAGGAGGTCAGGCTGGTGGTGGAGTTGTTGCCGATGCCAGAAAAATCATAGCGAATCTGCTGTCCAGGCATGACCTCCACATATCCTGTTTTCTTAATGCTGACATTGGTATAGAGGCTCTTGTTGGTCATGGCCGTCTTGACGATCTGGCCGGCGAATTCAATCTCCACCTCGATGGGGGTCTTGTCCAGACCGTAGAACTCCGCCGCCTGGGATTCCACGATCTTGTACCGGCCCAGAGGCAGAGGCTTGGACACCGCCACACCATTTTTGTCCGTCTTGATGGTATCCACCAGCTTGCCGGTCCGATAGTGGTAGATCTCAAAGACGGTATTGGGAATGGGCGTACCGGCGGGCCAGCCGTTTATGGAGTTATAGTCCGCCGAGGTCTTTGTGATCTGGATCTGTCCGGTGATGGGGATATTCTCCCACTCCACCTCGGTAGTCTCGCTGGGCTTCACATAGGCCGTTTTCTTCTGGGTGTCCGGGATGTACCCCTCATTCTCCAGCTCCCGCAGGTAGTAGCGGCCCGCCTCCAGATCTTCCATGTAGACATAGCCCCGGTCATCACTGGTGTACTGGCCGATGGGGGTGTTGCCGCTGTCATAGAGAAGGAAGGTAACCCCGTAGATCCCTTCCCCGGTGGTGCTGTCCGTCTTATGAATCAGGATGCCGGAGCGTGCCTGATTGGTGATGGTCAGCTTGCTGGTCTTGCCGTCCTTTACCTGGAAGTAATAGGGGGTATCGTCCAGCTTATAGCCCTCCGGGGCCTCAATTTCCACGGCGTAGTAAGCCCCATCCTCCAGAGGCAAGAACACCCGGCCATTCCGGTCGGTGGTCACAGTATCCACCAGTGCGTCATCTATTTTGCGGATCTCAAAAGTGGCGTTGGCCAGCCGCTCCCTTTTGTCCGCCTCGTCCACCTTGATGATCTCCACGCCGCCCACGGGGTCGTTGTAGAATGTCAACTCCTGGGTGTCGTTGGGGTTGATCACCACCGTCTGGGTACGGGTCTCCTCGTGGATGGTGTAGCCTTCGATGGTCCTGGTTTCCGTCACTACGATGGTGCCGGTCAACCCGGACAGGATGATCTGGCCGTTGGCGTCAGTGGTATAAAGGCCCTTGCTGGACATGGTACCGCCCTCAGCGTCCACATAGGAGCCGTCCGAGTAGGTCAGCTCAAACTCCACGCCCTCCAGGGGAGCCTTGGTGACAGAATCCAGCTTATTGATGATAAGGTTACCCTTCGGTTGATTCCGGAACTCCAGGGTGACCGTCTGTCCGGCCTTGATTTTGGCGGTCTGCGGCGTATCATCCAGCAGGTAGCCGTCCTTAGCCCTCGTTTCCTTGACAACCAAGGTCGTGCCTGGTTCCATACCTTCCACCAGGAATGTACCGGTACTGTCCGTGACAAATTTGCCATTAGCGTCGCCTACCACCGTGCCGTCGCTGGTGGTCACCATAAACTCCACATCGCCGATGGGCTTACCGTTGGCAGCGTCTACCTTTTTCACCAGAAGTGCTCCCTTAGGGCTGTTGCCAAAGTAGAGCTGGACCACATCCTGCTCCTTGCCGGAAATATAGGCGGTCTGCGGTGCTGTGTCGATCACATGGCCGCTGTCGCTGGCCAGCTCCTCCACGATGTAGGTGCCCGCCTCCAGGCCGGTGACGGTGAAACAGCCGTTTACACCGGTTTGATAAGTCCCGATGACCGTTCCGCCGCTGCCGGAGGTACCGCCCAGATACTTCACCTGGAACACAGCGCCCTCCACCGTCTCGCCGGTGACGGAATCATACTTCCACACCACCAGGGCGCTGAGGGGCGTATTTTCAAAGGTCAGCACCTTGGACTCGCCGCCTTTAATGTAGACCTCCTGGGTATCCGGATCTTTGATGGCGTAGCCCGCCGCGGGTTCCAGCTCCGTCACCTTGTACCAGCCGTCCCGGATGGCGTCAATGGTAAACTGGCCGTTCTCGTCCGAGTAGAAGAACCCCAGGTCGTTGAGCTCCCCCGAAGCGGTACTGTTTGAGGCGTACCACACCTGGAACTTTGCCCCCTCGATGCGCTCACCCGTAACGCTGTCCACCTTATGGACCGTCAGGTTGGGCTTCTTGTGATTCTCAAAGTAGACGGTATGGTCACGGTTGGGATAGAGAGTCACCAGCTGGCTGGGGGCGTCCTTGAGGTAAGGGGCGGGGACCGATTTCTCAGTAATCTCATAGACGCCGGGCAACAGATTCTTCAGCTCCGCCTTACCGCTGGAGTCGGTCTTGATCTCATCCACACTGTGTCCGTCCGCTGCCTCCACCAGAAAAACAGTATTGGGCACAGGTTCGCCCGTGTCTGCATCATGCTTGTAGACGATCAGATTGGGCCGCTTCTGGTTTTCCATGACCAGGGTACTGGTCTTGCCGGGAAACAGCTCCACATGGTACTCTCTAAGATCCAGAATGTGATCCGCGGTCGTGGCGGTTTCCTTTACCGAATAGACCCCAGGCTCCAAATCGGAAATGAGAATCTCGCCCTGGGCGTTGGTGGTGCGGTCCAGATAGTGACTGCCATCCTCAATCTTTGCAATTCGGAAGGTAACCCCGGACAATCGAGAGCCGTCTGAACTCAGTTTTACAATCTGGATGGACGGTTTGATGGTATTGGTAAAGACAAACTGGGCATCCTCATTCGGGTCAAGCTGAATAATCCGCTGACTCTGATCGATGATATAACCGGGGCATTCCAGTTCCGTCACTACATAAGCACCCACAGGCAGCTTGGAGAGGTCGATTTCCCCGTTCTCATCCGTAATAAATTCTTCAGGGCCAAAGCTTCCGTCCACTGCCTTGATTTCAAACTTGGCGTTGGCAATGGGTTTGCTCAGGTCGGCAGAGTCCACTTTGATGAGATGAATACCCGGTTTTCGGTCGTTGAAGAAAACCAGCTGCTTGATCCCGTCCCCAGCGTGGAGCTCCACCTGCTGGGGCGTGGTATCCACGATGTGCTCGTCATCACTGGCAACTTCCTTCACCAGATAGGTGCCGGGCTGCTGATCTACCAGAACGATCTCACCCAGAGCGTCAGTCTGATAGGTACCCAGCAGTTCTCCATCCTTCCAGATCTCAAAGCTCACATCGGGCATTGCCTTCAAAGTGGTGCGGTCATACTTCACAATGCGCAGGCCTGGCAATTCCTTGTTGGTAAAGGTCACCGTGGAAGTTTCCCCGGTGGTCACAGATACGGTCTGAACGGTGTCCGTCTCCGCGATCCAGCCGGGGATACCGGCAGTCTCCCGGACTTCGTAGCCACCGGGCTTGAGGTCGGTAAACTCAACCACGCCAGCCTGACTGGTCTGACCGGACTGGGTAGCGCCAGACTGGATATGCTTGATCTGAATGGTAACCCCCTCCAGAGGCTCACCGGTATTACTGTACTTTTCCACCCGCAGATTCCCGTAGGGTTCGTTGGCAAAGGTCACGATACTGGTTTTCCCATGTACCACCTGAACATGCTTGGTGGATTCCTCGTCCAGAAGGTGCCATTCCGGCGGCACCGTCTCCTCGACGGTATAATGGCCGGTAAGGGTGACCGGGATGGACACGGTCCCGTCAGCTCCGGTGGAGAAGTGTCCCAGCGTGGAGCCGTCCGGGTTGGTCACCTTGAAAGCGGCGCCCTCCAGGGGAGTTTCCGTTCCTGCTTCCAGCTTCACGATCTTCAGAACCGTCTTCCCAGACTCAGGCTCCTCGGGATCGCCGGGAGCGGTTGGGTCAGAAGAGAAGCTGCTGATGGCGGAGCCCTCCATGGCGATCTGGGGATCGGTATCCAGCATATAGTCCTGAATGTTGCCGTACTTGTCCTTTTCCAGGGAGACGGCGTAATAGATGGCATAGTTGGACACCACCGTCTCCATGTCCAGCTTCACATTGCCGCTCTGACCCTCCACAGAGCTGGCCGGATATAAAATCTTGATTTTCTCCTGATAGCCGTCAGGGCCTCCGGTGTCCACCGTCACCCGGTCGATCTCCCGGTTATTCATGTCAACGATCTTTGTCCCGCTGGGTACTTCTCCGGATAGGGAGAGTTTTACCGTCTCATAGGGCCAGGTCTCCGAGGTAATGGTAAAGATCTGCTGGAGATAGTCCTCTCCGCCAATGGTGGCCGGATAGGCGGTGGATCTGTCCGCCGTGGCGATCAGCTTGGGTGAGACCAGCTTATCCCAGGCCATGCCCCGGGTGTAGATCTGCTTTGTTGCCTCCAGCACCCGCTCTGCAGCCTCCCGATCCGCCCCAGAGAGGGCGGGGTTGATCCCCAGGCGGTTGATGGACCAGCTGCCGCTGAGGATGTAGCACCAGAGAGCGGTCTTGGTGGCGTAGTAGGCCTCCTCTACACTTTGAAGTCCCAGCTGTGCCAGAGACCAGTGGGGATAGCCGTTGGCGATGATCCCGCATACCTTCGGGTCGCTCACCGTCTCGTTGGAGCTATACTTGATGGGCGTTCCCTCAGATACCGTCTCCGGTACGCCATAGAGCCGGGGGTCCACACAGTAGGCCGGGATCTCCTTGGCTTCTCCTGTGATGACGCTGGTGTAATTGTAGTAGATGTATTTCTGGTTCTGGACCTTGCCGTTGGAGGTCAGGTAGACGATGTCCTTATCCTTGGAGTAGATGTCTACCTCGGCCATGGCTTCATCCAGGGTAGGGGCCGCGAAAGCGGTGGTTGGAATCAGTCCGCAGATCGTCAGCAGGGCCAGAAACATGGATAACATTCGTTTTTTCATAAGCACCTCCAAAAAATCAGGCAGCCTCCGTTGGGAGACCGCCATGGCATTAGGAACAATTTATGTTACGCGGCAACCGCCTGAACACACCAGCGGTAGGCACTCTGATTTATCACACAGGTATACAGTACGATCCGATTCTCACCAGTAGGCGTCATGGCGCTGCGGTCCGTTTCGCTGACTTTACTGACCGAGGTGACTTCATAGGTGCGGGTACCCAGCTTGGTGGTCAGGGTGATCTGATCCCCGATCTCCAGCGTATGAATTTTTCCGAAATGGTTGTTGACGCCCCGGTTGTGGCCAGCCAGGGCAACAATGCCATCCCAAATGCTGGTGTCCGTGAAATGGCCAGCCCCCTTGGACAGGGGGCCACTCCCCGTGCCCTGATAAATCTTCACGCTCAGGCCGATGGCAGGAATCTTCAGTGTTCCCAGATATCCGCCGGAGTAGTAGAGGTCATCGGTTACATAGGTATAACCGCCGGAGGTACTGGATCCTCCAGAACTTCCGGAGCTGGTATTGCCTGTGTTTTCACTAGACGCGGGCGGGAATACGATGGGCATATTACCGCCGGAGATGGTGCCAACTGCCATGCTGCCGGGGGCCAAATTTGGGGTGAGATAGGTACCAGTCCCCAGGGTATCTGCGCTGGGACTGCCAAAGGAAGGCGGGATGAGGACAGCATTTTTGCTCACATCCTCATTCTTCATGGCTCCGCCATCTGCCGTGTGAACCACCTCGATGGAGGTGGGCGTGCCGTAGTCGGGGTCTCCGGGGGCTTCAATCCTGTACTCTAATGCGCTGGCGGGCAGTGCCAGCGCCATGGACAAGCACAGTGTCAGACAGGTGGTAATGACTCTTTTCATTTGCTCTCCTCCTCTGAATTTTCATGGCGTCGCTTCATAAACAGTGCCACACCGGTTCCTGCTCCCACCAGGGCCACAAACCCAACGGGAATAGCGATGGCCAGCCAATTAAACTGAGCGGGAGCAGTATCTTCATCCACCACCGACAAAACCGGCTCCAGAGGTGTTCCTTCGAAAATCGCCACATAGCGCACCTTGTTGAGCGCAATGCGGCTGACGGTTCCGGTATAGTTCGCAGTCACCGTATATCCTTTCACATAGCTGCTGGTTGCCGTGCCGGTATAGGTGGCAACCGCGGTAAAACGGTCGCCTACAGCATATCCATCCATGTTTGCGGTATTGTCTATCTGCCAATTAACCGTTTGAAGCGTCAGGGTTCGGCCATCCTCTTCGATGGTCTTGGGGATGTACTGGGTATCCTGGCCTGCCAGATTGGGATAGGACCTGGTGGCAGACACCTCCTTGGTGGAACTGCCGTAACCGGCCACTTCAACCCGGACAGTAGACAGGTCCAGACTCAGGATTCCGGTCAGGCCGTCATCCGTGACAAATTCCTTTTCCGCCGGCAGCAGAGCCAGCACAGACTCCATATCCTTATTTTTGCTGGGTAAGGAGACCGTTTCGGTATGCTGCCGGCTCTCGTTCTCGGGGATCTCCTGCTTGAGCAGGTCGGTCAGGGTATAGTGGAATCCATCCTGCTCAAAATCAGAGCGGGGGATCCCCGCCGGGTCATCCTCCTGCCCCAGGTCGTAGATCTTTGTCAGCTCTGTGCCGTCCTCGCTGCGGCTGATAGAAGTGGGGTAACATACCTGGGCCGCAGCAGCCGCACTTCCCAGATCTGCGGCCAGTGCCGCAGGGCACAGCACCATTGTCAGTGTCAGTGCCAACACACAAAGGGTCAATACTCGTTTTCTCTTCATTTCGTTTCTCCTCCTGATTTTGATGTATTTTGGTTAAGCCGTTCCAGCGTGCGGCGAACCAACAGGTCATATTCCCAGGGCTCCACTTCCAGAGAAACAAAAGCGCCGCCCTCCGTCAGCCCATCCGCCTTTATCTTGAGAATCAGCGGATGCTTCGAAGCGCGGCATCTCCATTCTTTCAGAGGAATCCACCCGGTACCGGCGTTGTAAACCAGCCTGATTGCGGAATCGATCTCCCGACTCATATCCAGCCAGAGGTATTTATCCTTTAACCGGGACGACAGGTTGTCCGACTTAGGAATCGGCACAATCGCGTCAGGCCGAAGCATATACCTGAGCCGCAGAGCAGTGGTACAGGTCTGCGCTGCGGCTTTTGCCTCATCTACATCAGCCCAAAGCGGAAATTGCTTATAGTCCGAGGCCAGGATATCTTCCCCTTCTCTGTCATATTCGAAGAGCGAAACACACCGGGCAATCTCCAGCTCATGAACACCATCCGTCATTCCCATGGATTTCTCCTGCGTGGCCGGCAGACTCATGTAATGGGTCAGTGCGTCATCCAAAGACAGGAAATGAGACAAGCGCCATCCGGTCACACCCTTGGGATCATATCCCAGTCGAAGATCATCCACGGTATAATAGGTCACGTTCATAGCTTCTCTCCTTTCTAACATCTGAATGCCGTCTGGGGCATGCCTTCTTGTTCTTCATCCTCTTGCAACAGCAGCAGCCGCAGTCCGTCCGGGTCTGCGCCATTGGCCAGCAAATCATTCAGAACAACCTCATCCAGTTCATCCAAACAATCGTGAGTTTCCTCCAGCGTGCTGGCTGCCTCCTTGCTGGCATCCACCATCTGCTCCATAAGAAAATCCGCTGCCTCGTTGAGATGTGCGATGGTCTCCATCGCCTTTCGCGGGGACACTTTGTCCCGGCACAGCAGGATGCACCCACCAGGCGTATAAAGCACCAGCTTCTCGGCACTGGCCAGCCCCGCGGTCTGCATCGCCGCATAGGGAATTTTCTGACTTTTATTGCTGGGATCTCGATACAAAATAAATTTCATGTTCCGTTACCTCCTAATTTTTTGTGGTATGTTGATCAGAATCAGACCGCCCATCTGTGTCGGTTCCGAGTCAAACAGGCCGAGTTGTTTATGCAGGTAGGGCCTTGGATCATAGTTGGTGATGATCAGTTCTCCGTACTTTGCGCCCTTTTTATGGGCGAGAGAATTGCTGCGTTTGAATGCCAGAATGTAAAAATCCCGGTAGAGCTTCCGGATAAACGGGCAGTCATTATAGGAGAGCACCACATACCCACGGCAGGCACAGGCTTTCTGCCACAGCCGCACGTGGAGCTTGCGCCGGAACCGCATACGGTACAGTTTTTCCGCTTTGAAGTACGGGGGGTCTCCGTAAAAAAGAGTGCTCTCATCGTTCTTTTCGGTCATGAGTTGGGTCGCACTTTTGTTCTCGATGACCACCTTCTGAAGACGTTTGCTTGCCTGCTCCATGAGATACAGAAACCGCACGATGGGCAGGCTGCGCTGGCCAAAGGAGGTTACCGTGCCGCTGAAGCTCCCCCGAATGCATTTGTAAAACATGGCCGCTCTTTGAACATCAAACATCTCGGCTCGCTTGTTAAGAATGGGACGCAGTTCTTCCGCCTGCTCTTCGGTAAAATACTCTGGATTTTCCAGCAACTCCTGCTCCAACTGGAGATGCCGATGATAAAGCTCCCACTGAATTTCTTCATGGGCCAGGAAATGCTGAAACAGCTCAAATACCGTGCGGGAGTGGATGGGCAAAAATTTCAGCTCCGCCATCAGCTCGACAAGACGGTCTCGCACGCAGAGAAACAGATTGGAAAGATCACTGTCCAAGTCGTTGTAGATGTCCAGGCGGCTGGCTTTGGGCTGCATACCCAGCAGCATGGAGCCGCCGCCGCCAAACAGCTCTACGTAGGTTTTGATCTCTGGCGGAAAAAGCTGAACAATATATGGAATCAGCTTTTCCTTTCCTCCTACCCAGGGGATAAACGGTCTAGCAATATTGATCACCTCCCATCGGCCCGGCTGGCTTTCCCTCGGCAGCGTGTGTGCAGATCGGTCCATAACGGGTCTTCTCGTTTTTGCTGCATAAAACGCCTCCTTTCCCGGGACATTTCCCGAAAAAGGGCATAAAAAAGAAGGGGTCGTTTTGTCCCTTTCGGAAAAACGGCCCCTTCTTCTCATCATAAATGATTACATTGTCATCTCCGGTTCCTGCTCAGGCTGGCTGTATTCGTAAATGATCTTTTGCTCATTCCTGGCTGCATAGCCATGGTCTGTTGTGGACAGGCCATATTTTGCCATGTGATGCTGGGCGTAGGCCACCGAATCAAAGCACCGGTTGAGCAGTGGATCCTGGCCAAGTACACCCTCCTTTCGGGCCAGGTCCATGCCATACTGTGCAAGATCAACCCCCCGTGGGATGAATTCATAGCAATGGAGATTTTGAGCAAGATCCAATGCCAAATCCAGATGGTGACAGTCTTCCAATTCCATGACACACTGCCATTTTTCCAACCAGTGGGGTTCCCCCTGGCCCTGTTCCGCCCAAACATAACCGAAGTCTATGGCGTGTCGAACCAATTCTCCTGCGGAGTCATATTGATTGAGAATGTCGGTGATCTGAGGTAGCGCGCAATCCACATCCACCGCCATACACTGATCCAGTGTTTCTGCTTGCAAGGCATCCAGCCCCAGAAGCAGCTCATCCGGGTGGGCGGTATCCATGTATTCGCCTGTGTCGGGGAATCCGATCCAGACACCCTCCATATTGTTCCTGCTTACCAGTTTGACCCGAATTGCATACTCCCCAGTGATGGGCAGCGGCACATTGGGATTTACCTCCGGCAAGGGACGATCAGGGTTCAGCCGCTCTACATAGTGGTTCTCTACAAAACTACCCAAACCTTTCTCCCGATAGGCTGCCCCAACTATTTCCGGGTCAAGGTAGCCCCGTGCCGCATGCGTGGGGGTGTGAATATGTTCCATGACGAATCGTCCCAGTAGCACATCGTCCTCTGCTCCATAGAGGAGTTGGTAGTGATCCAATCCCTGAAGAATTTGGATGGTCGTCTGAATATCCCTTGGTGATTCAATCTGCATGGCACCTCGGAAAAGCAGTTCTTCCTTTGCTGTCATGCTTTCCAACCGTTGTTCCAGCCAATCATGTTCCGATTTGCCCATCTTCATCCCCTCCAGAAAAGGGGCAAGGCGGTGTTTCATGAACTCATCACCTCCATCTGCGGCCCACAACGGGACTGCGAGTATTCCCGCCCACAGAAGTCCGATACTTCGGTATAGAGGGAGGCGCCGGTGTTCAGTTCCAGTTGAAGTGCATCCAGTTTTTCCTGTTCCATAGGCAGTTCTACCAACCGGTGAGCTGCACTGTCCATTTCCAAAGGACTTACATATGCGGTGAATCCTTTATTCAAGCGTCATTCCTCCCATCTCCTGGTTCTGATGTTCTTCATACCACCTGGGATCCGCACCAGGCACATCCCAACCGCACATGCTGCCAGTGAGCATCGCCTGTTCCTGAGCCGGTGTAATGCCCCGACGCTGGTTGTTATAGTCCGCCAGGTAGCGGTTCTGGTTCCTGTCTCCGGTACTCCAGTCGCTGGGGTAGTAGCCGCTCTCACCTTTTTTGATGCAGATAAGGGTTCCTTCTCCGGGAAGCACAGACCAGCATAGATCCGGCAGGTGGGTGAGAGAATCGGGGGAGAACTTTTCTTCCTCTGTCTGGATTGTCCAGTTGCTGGAGTTCCAGAGACTCACATAAAGTTCCCCCTCTTCCAAGTCGATGGCCCGCTGCTCAAATCCCTCGCCCCAACCGTCCGACGCTTGACCTGAAATGAAATCAGCCAGGGCCTCTTTTTCCTCCGGCAGAAGTTCACCCACTACCTTGCACTCCGCTACGCACCACAGCTGCCCATTGCGGCTTTCTGCGTCAAACACGATGGACTGAACTTTTTCATTCACCCCATCCTGTTTGTCATACCAGCGCATAAGGCCGCGGCTTTTTTCTTCCGGCACCTGGTTTTCTAGAAGCGCCTCGTGAATACACGACTGATAGTCTCGCAGATCACGGCCATTCAAATCGTTGCCGTACTCCTCCAGATCTCCCCAGCTGTCACGACCGTAAAGTTGAGCGGTGAGAGGCATATAGAACTTCAGCGTCTGAGGTTCTGGAAGCTGGACCTGAAACCGGTCCTCGCCGATGATGAGGGCGAGGCCGCTCCCGTTATCCCACTTCACATGGAATTGGCCTGCGTCATCGATATGTTCCAGAGTCCCCATACTGCCAGGGGACAGTGCGTAGGGATCGTCTTTCATTTCCGTCAATCGAATGCGAGACCCCTTGGGATATTGCTCCCGGAGAAAGTCCAGCCATTCTTTTTGTACTTGCATGTTGCACCTCCTACATGGTCATGCCCTGGTCTTGGGACATATCCTCCAACTCCTGATGGAGTTGTTCTACTGCCTCGAAAATCATTGGATCGTTCTTGAAGCTCTCCAGCTTCTGATAGTCCTCGAAAAATGTCTGCTCTCCGTCCACCATTCGGACAAAGTCGACTGTTGCGAAGTCATCCTTGGTGACACCAAGACGTTTCTCGGGATAGTCGCTGTTCTGATAGAGCTCGACCGCTTCGTCCAGGGTCAGATTACGGTGGAGCTGCTCCTGCGGGGTGTTACAATCAGTCATTACAAACCACGCATAGGAATGGGGGAGGGACGGGTCCGCCACATCTCGGAGGGCTTGCATTCCTTTCTCGGTAAGCCCATAGTTACATACTCTTTTGGGATTCTCTTCTCCCGCATAATTCAAGATGATGTCATCCACCGCCTTCCGGACCTGCGGATCATCTGTCAGGGTCTCGTACCTGAATCCGGTCGTATTGCGGAAGGAAAGTTCCTCTTTTATGGCCTGGAGATACTCCTGAGTGTCTGTAAATTCCTGCTTCGTCCCATCCGCATAGGTCACCCGCCCTACTATCTTGTTCTCTTGGGCCATTTCCTGCTGTCGCTTGTCATAGCAGTAGAGGTACCCTTGATAGTCCCCCAGGGTGGGATTGCAGCGCAGGCAGTAGCAATAATGTTCTGTTTCTGCAATATACCCATAATTTCGGCCATCCGCGGTAATGATCCCTCCGTTTTTATAGCAGTAGGAGCTCATGGAGGAGAGGTTTTTCAGCGGGCCTTCCGCACGAAGTGCATCCACGATCTCCTGCAGCTCTGCCTTGAATTCCGGCGTATTGAACCGATCCTCGTTATGAGGCCACCAGGTATGCCAGAATTCCCTGCCACCATGCCCGAAGTCCATCCGCACATGGCCCACCGTGCCAGCCTGAAGGTCTCGTTCCTCTTCCACCTGGGAATAGAAAAGGCCCGCCTCCTCAATGGAAGCGGGCCTAAACTGGACACCTGTTTCACATTTTCTTGTAGGGTTCTGTTTCATCGCGGTTCATCTCCTTTCTGCTTTGGTAAGTACACAGCATACCACGCTGTGGCAAAAATAGCTACTGCATTTCCATCACCCCCGCATATAAAATCGCTGACTGGTTGTAGATTTGAACTCAATTTGTGTCTTAATATCACAAGCATAGGGGCCGTCCGTTGGGCTCATGTGATTTCAGGAAATCTTGCCGCTTGGAACGGCCCCCATGGATTCTGATATCAAGACATAAAGCTGTCTCATGCTTGTCCGTACTCGACACTACTTCCCCGGACACGGGCGGCAGCGGGAACAGCGGTTGGCACCGCTTCATGGGTCTTTTACCCCCGGCAGGATCTCTGTCGGCCGCCCTCCTTGCGTGATCCCATAAAGGGGCTGGGACTGGACGGAAGTATCATTGTTGGTCTGACAGGGTCATGGCACAGCAGCTTGCCAAAGCTGCCCGCCGGAGATGTATGTGCGCTCGCCGCCTTCTTGGGCCGTCTCTTTATGGAGTTTTGCTCCACAGGCGGGTCCTGGCGCATCTCCGACACTGCTTTCCCTTTTGGGGCCTGTCATCTAATGTATTCTCGCTGGCCGGATATAACCATCTTGTGATGGTATTTATCAAGGAGCAGACAGGCTTAATCGCCTTCCACTCCTCTACTGCACAAAATGGCCTTAAAACGAAACACCTTCAAAAAAATTTTTTAAAAAATTTTCAAACTGCCTCTTATATTTCCGCGCCGTCTGGGGAGAAACCTTGTATTTCCACACAAGTGCCGGAACACAGTCTCTCTTTTCCCCCATTAAATACAGCTCTAAAAGGTACGGCCCCCATATTCTCCAGTCCGCCAACGCTTTCTGAAGTTCTTCTATATGGAGACGATTCAGAATTTTTTCTTCTTCGTTACCCTCGGTCAGCATGACATCCTGGAAGGAAAGATCGCTCTGCTGATCCCTCAAATAGGCATCCAGGGGAAATATCTGGACTTTCTTGCCGCACTCGCGGTTTCGCTTGGCTACCATTCTTTCTCGGTTCCATTGCCGGTACTCCTCCTGCGATGTTTCGATTACCATGCAGTCCAAAACTCCCACATCTCGAAAACAATCCGTGATAAAGTATCTGCGCTTTTCCGGGGAAAGCGCAGGGTTTTTCTGGACAATCTGCCTCCACTGATCTTGAGAGACCTGCTCCAACCTCATGCTGCCGTCAGTCTGCTCCATATTTGCTAAGTATGTAATCTTCATCGGTATTACCTCCAAAAGCTAAAAATTCAATGAGTTTTTAGCTTTTGGAGGGTGGAGAACGACAAGTACCCGCCCGTTTCTGCAAATTCCGGCCGAACGGCGTAGCCATTCCGAAATGAGCGGAGTGCCCATTCCAACATAAACGGCGTGGTCGTTCCGAAGTGAACGGAGCGCCCATTCCGATGTAAGCG
>NZ_JBQKJL010000005.1:0-191368 GCF_052117285.1 Lawsonibacter sp. LCP25S3_E2 | reverse complement strand
CAGGATACCCTTGCAGCTGTTGTAAGCCTGTTCCTCGTGCTTTACGCCGCGTAGAATGCGGTCAATAAGCGTCACCATGGCATCGCCATACACTGTTGCCCAGCGACGATAATAGGCCCCGTCGTGCGCATTCAGTTCCTTATAGTACCGGTGCTCAGGCGGCATGTGTGCATCGTCCGTAATATACCGGGGAAAGTCCTTGTAAGACCTGACGTGCGTGCAAAGGAGCCTGTTGTTCTCGTCGCAGATGCGGATTTCGCTCATGGTGGCCTTGAGCAGCGCCGGCTTACCGTGCATGGTATACGCGACAGAGTAAGCAGTCTTTTTCAAAACCGGGCACTCCTCGAGATAACGCTGTGGCCGAAACCTTTTTTGCAACGTTCAAGAAAGAAGAAGCGTACCGCCGGGAGTATTCCTCTCTGGCTGATTTTCAAAAGAGCGTGGATGAGTACATGCGCTTTTATAATGAAGTAAGGCCTCATCAGACCCTGGCATATAAAACTCCTACCCGTTTTGAGGAGCTTTATGGAAAGAAAAAGACACAGGATATATGAAAATCCTGTGTCTAAATCCGGAACCATTACGTATATTTTGGGGTGAATTTTATCCCTTTTTCATGGAGCATTTCTTTTCGGCAAACTTAAAAACATAAGATATATCAGTGGTTAGAGAAAAAGAAGAGGGTTGTTTTTCGACTTTGCAGTTCGAAAAACAACCCTGCTTCAGTTGGTCCGAGTGGGGAGACTCGAACTCCCGGCATCTTGCTCCCAAATGTGTGTCGGAGCCTTCAGCCGACACTTTTCCGTCCTCTTTGACGCTTTCCGCTGCTTGGGCAGTTCCTCTTTAACACTCTTTCGCCCTGCTTGTTTCAAGAAAACCTTTCGTCTTTTGGGATTTGTGTGGGATGGGATTCTGTGTATTAAAAGATGTTCCGTCCGGTTTTAAGGGCGATGATAGGCCAATCACCTCAAAGCAGAGACGCAGAAACTGCGCCGCATAAACAAAGAATAAGGCGCTCTTTACAATTAGCATGGAAAGTTAACTCATTTTACCATGCCGCCGCAAAAAAGACAACAAAGGCATACACGGGGTGATAAAGTAGTGGCTATTTCTCTCTTTCTGTGGTATTGTTCGTTTGCCGAAAGGAGGCGACGATATGCAGAAAGAAACTAACCTCACGGTAGGCCGGTGGTGCGACCGCTGGTTCTGCGAGAACCAGGGCAGATGGAGCGGCAGCACCGTGAGCGGATACCGCAACCTGATCTACCGCCACATCCTCCCCGGAATCGGGGATATCCGGCTGGCGGAGCTATCAGAAGGCACCGTCACCAGTTTCTATGATAGCCTGCGGAGCCAGGGACTGAGCACCAGAAGCGTCTGGTGCGTCCATCTGCTCCTGCGGCGCTGCATGGACGAAGCGGCCCGTGACCAGTGCATCCCCTGCAACCCGGTGCGGCTCTGTCAGGAGCCACAGGCAGAAGCGTCTCAAACAACTCCCTTGCGCTTGGGACAGCTCCAGCGGTACCTGAACGCGGCGGAACAGTTGGGCTCACTCCCTCTCATCTACACAGGACTCTCCAGCGGCCTGCGGCAATGTGAACTTATCACCTTGTCGTGGGTCGATTTTCATATCCGCTGCCGGTACATCCTCAAGGGGCAGCGCCTGCTGACCCTCAACAGCAAGGCGGAGCATCTCCTGGAGCAGATACCGGAAACCGGCCGCTATGTGTTCCTCAACCCCAAGACCGGAGTGCCGTATCAGCTCCACGAGTTCTACTACTTCCACAAGCGGATTCTGAAACAGGCGGGCCTGCCGTGGGTGGCCTTCCGGAACCTGCAGCGTCAGTGCATGGAGGTGGGGATATGACGCTGAAAGACTATATTCTCCGCTGGCAGGAGGTCTACGACAAGAACCAGAGCCGTCCGACCACATATGCAGCTCATGGCTATATCTTCAAGAACCACATTCTCCCCGGACTGGGGGAGATCCCGCTCTCTGAATTGACCGTGGAGCAGGTCGGAGATTTCCTGGAGGAGCGTAGGCGCTTTGGCGGTCACCGCCCGGAAAGCCCCGAGTACCCAGGGCTGGGCGAGCATACCATGCGGCATATCCACCGGCTGCTCCAGCAATGTCTGGATCAGGCGATCCGAGATGGGCTGATAGCAGACAACCCCGCCCGTAAGTTTCACTATCCAAAGCCCAAGAAGGTCAGCGCCAATGTGCTGACGGCATCAGAAGTGGAGGACTATCTGGACGCGGCAGAGCGGCTGGGTTACCTCCCCATGTTCCTGCTGGCGCTGACAGCAGGACTTCGGCAAGGAGAGCTGATTGCCCTGAAGTGGAGCGACCTGGACACGAAGGAGCGGACGCTGACCATCACTGAGAAACGCTCGGTGGAACGGCGGGAGCTGGTGGAGTACGAAGGCAGCACAAGGATCATCAGTCTGACCCCGGAAGCGGTTGAACTCCTGCGCCTGGAACACGCTAAACACCCAAGAAGTCCGCTCATGTTCATGCACCCGGCCACCCAGAGGCCCTACTCGCCCCAGATGGTGCGCCGGCTGCACAATGAGATCATCCAAGAGGCCGGGCTGGATCACATCCGGTTCGCAGACCTCCGGCACACCTGCGCCGTCCTGTCTCTGCAAAATGGAGTGGACACGAAAGAGGTTTCTCGGATGCTGGGCCACTTCAGGATCGCAATGACGCGGCAGAACTATGCACCATACCTGACCCATACTGCCGCAAAAAGCGAAAGCAAGCCCAATGAATCATCCACGGAAGATCTTAGGGAAGCGGCAAATATTCTGGATAATCTTCTGAAATTCTGATGGATATTCTGCGGAAGGTGTGGTATATGTTTGGGTCACAAGGAGATGATGACGATGGAAAACAAACTGCTCAAAGAACTGTATGATTACTTTTATGTCCGCCCGGAGCTTGATGAACAGGAGAACGAGGTGGAGGAGTGCCACAAAGCATTGATCGAGGCGCTGGCAAAGCCGGAACGCAAGCTGGTGCTACGAATCATTGATGCCCAGAACTTGATCATAGAACAAACCTCCCTCGACAGTTTTACTGCCGGCTTTGAACTGGCGTGGAGGCTCTCAATAGAACTGCAAAATGACGAAAACGAGCGCTCATTCTCCTGCCGGACCAGGAGAACGGGCGCTCGTTTCGCGTCGGAGGAAGGACAGGAATGAAAAACGAATTGCCATAAGTATGCTGTATAGTACCCCCAGCAATACAAACCGATTAACGATAATGAACTGGGCTACATGACCTTTGAAATAAAAAGAGACAGTTCGACTTTAAGTTGACTGCTTCAAATAAGGGGGACATCCTAAAATGGTCGGGGAGCCGGAGAAAAAACACATCAAGAATTTGAAAACAAAAGAGAAATGAAATTACATCCGCCACCTGTGGGAGAAATTCTGCGGCCGGTAGTCTTATTGAGAGGAACAGTCATTTACAATTTCACTATTGAGCCATGAATTTTGGTGTGCTATACTATCCTTAAATTCAGCGAATGCAGAATTATATTCAGCAAGTCCGATGTATGAGATTTGCTAACGGAGTGGAAGAGATGGCTGTTAGTTATAAGAAACTGTGGAAACTGTTGATTGACAAAGATATGAAGAAAAAAGATTTGTGTGCCGCTGCCGGTATCAGTCATGCATCTATGGCAAAACTCGGAAAAAACGAGAATGTTACAACTGATGTGCTGGTGAAAATCTGTACTGCACTGCAATGCGATATTGGTGATATTATGGAATTGACTCCCGAAAATTCTAAGTAAAAGGAGGTGAGTACTTTGGCAGAACAAGTTGTTAGAAAATTGGCATCTGCTCAAGCTAAGCCTGTTTTGAAATGGGCTGGTGGAAAGACACAGATGTTAGGCGATCTTTTGCCCAAAGTACCAGCCTCTTATGGGCGGTATATTGAACCATTCTTTGGTGGCGGTGCAATGTTTTTCGCATTGCAGCCGAAGAATGCAATTATTGCGGACAGCAATCCTGAACTTATTAACATGTATCGGCAAATTGCCAATCATGTTGAAGATGTTATTCACTATTTGAAAACTTATGAAAACACCTCGGAAATGTTCTACGCTGTTCGAGAGCTGGATTGGACGAAATTATCAGAAGTTGAAGCTGCGGCCAGAACAATTTATTTGAATAAAACTTGCTTTAACGGCTTGTATCGTGTCAATAAGCGAGGCCAGTTTAATGTTCCTTACGGAAAATATAAAAATCCTAAAATTTGTGATGAACATGGTTTGAGAGCAGCCTCAAAAGCCTTGCATAAGGCCGACATCATTTGCGGCGATTATCTTTTGGTTCTGGAACATTATGCTCAGACCGGAGATTTTATCTTCCTCGATCCCCCCTATCTGCCAATCTCTGAGTATGCCGATTTCAAGCGGTACACAAAAGAACAGTTTTACGAAGAAGATCATATTGAGCTTGCCAAGATGGTTATGACCTTACACGAAAGGGGTTGCCATATCATCTTGACAAACTCAAACCACCCGCTGGTACATGAACTGTACGCACCATTTACGATTGATGTTATTCAGACAAAACGCCATATTTCCTGCAATGGCAGCACTCGAAAAGGTGAAGATGTCATTGTTACTATTCCTCCGAAGCAACGCACTTTAATTAAGTTTCTTCCACAACCGTTACCCAAACAGGTTGCAGCATATCCTCCTACTCGCTTTATGGGGTCTAAGAGCAAACTGCTCTCTGAAATATGGTCTGTGACATCACAGTTTGATGTAAACACCGTTGTCGACCTTTTCTCTGGCTCCGGCATTGTTGGGTATATGTTCAAAGCGCAGGGCAAGTCAGTAATCAGCAATGACTATATGGCGATGTCTGCCACATTTACAAAGGCAATGATTGAGAACAACACGGTCACACTGCCAATGGATGAGGCCAAAGAATTACTTGTTGCGCATAAGGAATCCGATCATTTTGTAGCTTCAACTTTCAAAGGCCTTTATTATACGGATGAAGAAAATGATTTGATCGATACCTTGCGTACAAATATTGCTGCAATTCGTGATCAATACAAGCATGCCATTGCAATGACTGCGCTGATTCGTGCTTGTATCAAAAAGCGACCTCGTGGTATTTTTACATACACCGGCCAGAGATATAATGATGGTCGTAAGGACTTGCAAAAAACGCTTGCACAGCAGTTTTTAGAGGCTGTCGAAGCTGTCAACAAGGCCGTCTTTGACAATGGAAAAATCAATCGCTCTAAGCATGGCGATGCAATGGATTTGAGAGTAGAACAGGCAGATTTGGTATATATTGACCCACCATATTATTCACCACTTTCTGATAATGAGTATGTCCGTAGATACCACTTTGTAGAAGGGCTTGCCCGTGATTGGAAAGGCGTAGAGATTCAGGAACATACGCAGACGAAAAAATTCAAGTCTTATCCTACGCCATTCTCTACCAGAAAGGGCGCAGCGGATGCGTTTGATCGCCTGTTTAAGAAGTTTGCCAGTAGCATTCTCATCGTGTCCTATTCCTCAAACAGCCTGCCTACACAGGATGAAATGGTAGCGATTATGGCTAAATATAAATCCCATGTAGAGGTTATACCCGTTGACTACAAATATTCCTTTGGCAATCAGAACGAGGCAAAAACCCATAGGAATACAGTACAGGAATACCTTTTTGTTGGATATTGATAGGGGGCTTTCGTATGAGCGAACAAATCAAAATATGGCTGGTGGGCAACACTGGCCTGCGTAATCCAAATCGAATTCAAGAAGGTTTTTCTGTATTTGCCAGTTCTGCATTTGTTGGGCATCTTCATGGCCGTGATAACGAACTCGGTTTTATGAATCTGCTCGATGAAAAGGGTATTATTCAAAACGAGGAGGGTAAGGACAGTTCCGGCAGTCACGCTCGTAAATGGCGGTTGATGTTTGCGAAAAACGGTCTAATTTATCCTCAGGTTCAGAAAAAAGATGGCCGTCAAGAAGATTTGGGTCCACTTGACGATATTACGCCTTTTGGCAGGTCATTCTTAAAAGCAGATACATATCCTGCAGTACAGGAATGTTATCTCCGGGCTATGAGCGTGGAGCAATTTCCTATGCCGGATGGCAGGCATTACTTCTCTCCGCTGAGATGGCTCTTGGCAATTATGCTGGAACTTGAAAAGCGTACTGGTTCCTCTGAGCTTAGCCGAATCGAATTTGCTCTTTGGGGTCATACCACAAATCCCAGCTATAGTTTGGAAGAAGTGGTTGATAACATTCTTAATTTGCGAAAGCGTAGAGCTGCGGCTCCAGCGAAGCGCCCGTTTGACAAAAAGGAGATTGCCAAACGGGGCGAAAATTACGACAAAAAGCCAGATAATTTCTTGGATTACAGCGACATGAATATGAGATACCTCCGCATTTCTGGTGTGCTTCAACGCAAAGGCAGAGGTCTAATAATCGTACCCACAAAGCATGTCTTGGCAGAAAAACTTGCAAAATCCACCGCAAGCGCAGAACCTATTATGGAACAGTATAAATTACTCTGCGCTGGTGCGCCTCTGCCCACGGATAGTGTAGATGTCGCCAAATCCCTGTTGGATGATCTCATCAAACAGATGAAAGAGCGCCATATCCTCTTTGATATCTCCGATCTGCCTTTGAATACTCCCGCAGAAATCAATATCGCACGGCAAAGACTGGAAAATATCCTCGCCCAGACGGACGAAATTCAGTATGCCAGCGATCAGTGCAATCAGTGGGAAGAAATCAGAGATTATATGACTCTGCTGATAAAGGGCGGTGGAAAGTTAGTCTATGACGAAGATAATGCCATAGAGGTTCCCAAGGATGAAACCCCCGCCTACCTCGAATGGACACTCTGGCGTGCGGCCTTGGCGATTGATCACATGGTTAATAAGCCGTATGAAGTGCGTGGATTCAAGTTGGATTCTGACTTTATGCCTGTTTCGGCTGCTGGTGGCGGTAAAGGTGATCTGTATTGCGAATTTAACGATTTTACCATTTTGACAGAGGTTACTATGTCCACATCCTCCCGTCAAGAGGCAATGGAGGGTGAGCCTGTCAGAAGGCATGTTTCTGATGCTGTTCTAAAATACGACAAGCCTGTATACGGTATGTTTATTGCTGTTCGGATAGATACCAACACTGCAGAGACATTCAGGCACGGCGTCTGGTATGCAAAGGGCGATGTAAAGCAGCGGCTTGATATTGTACCTTTGACCTTGGCACAGTTCCAGAAATACTTTGTGTCCATGTTTGAAGCGGACAAGGCAGCCCCAGAGAAACTTAGAGATTTGATTATAAAATGTGAATCCCGGAGAGATATTTTGGAGGCTCCAGCTTGGAAGCAGTATATTGACTCCACTGTTGCCGAAAAGTCGCTTGAAATCACCAACGGAATTGTTGCCCACAGCGGCTCCGAAGTACCTCTTGTTCCGGCTGGAGCCATTGTGCGCCATGTAGCATTTGGAGAGGGACAAGTTGTTGCGCTTGAGGCCAATTTTCCTGAATGTCCTGCCAAAACGGTTGAATTGCCATATCTGAGATCGTTACCCGATGAGGTAAGTTTCTGCCCTGATGGTAAAAGTCTACTGCATGATCGGTTTGGTGAGGGTACAGTTTATGCGTATGTTATTGTGTTCCAGAAGACTATTATGAGATTGTCGTATCCATCTGCTTTTGTAGGCGGAGAACTTAGTTTAGAACCATAAATATGGATATAATAATATTGCACGAGGGGAGGGGAAACCTTGAAACTTAAACTGCGTATGCCAGAAGTCCACGATATGACTGCTGATACGGTTGATCTTGTCTCTACATCTTCTGTCACTGCGGATGCTTCTCCAATCGTTTTAAACCAAACAGATATGTGTAGGCTTAGGTTTTTGCCAACCTTAGTGAAAAACGAAAATGAACCCCATAAATCTGTGTCGGGAAAACTGATGTACGAAAAGAAGCACAAATATGAAGATGCTTTTCCGAGCGATGGTAACACTTCTGATGAAAAAGTCTCGCGAGGTTCGGTTAAGGTTGAAAATTGGATGGAGTTTCAGTTTGATACCAGCGAAACTTATGAGTTATATGTCGGATTAAAGCGGCTTTATGACTTGTTTGATGCAATGGGTGAAATCCCATACGGCGCAGCTACCTATACAAGAGTAGACAGTAGTTTCCGGCAATTTCTCTCAATTATTCAAAACGACCCCTCAGCAGCCCGAATGATTGGAAACGAGGAAAACTATGACCTTGTCAAAATTTTGCTTCGCCTCATTACTCAGACGAGTTCTCTCGAGTCTCTGAAAAGAAGCCTTTCTGAGTTACAAGACGAGAACTTGCAGCATTTAACAACCTCTCTGAACATTGAAAAACTCCAACGAGTCGCATCGCTGATGGAGAGTAATCTTGATAATGATAGCGAGGAATTTTGGCAAACTATAGTGTTTAAAGAGAATCAATGGGTCTTAGCACAAATATTTGCATGTCCATGTACTATTTTTGCAGATAAGGCTTATGTCGGTGGTAAAGGCATTGATAATAGCGGTGGAAATTTATGTGACTTCATTTATCAGAATAAATTATCTCAAAATGTTGCGCTGATAGAAATAAAAACTCCCTGTACAGATATTATTGGGAATGCATATCGAGGAACCTTTAGTTTCAGTTACGAGTTGAGCGGAGCGGTCAACCAGGTATTGAACTACAGAGATAAAATCACAAAAGATTATTACACCCTGTGCCATCAGGGAAACGAGTCATTTGAAGTGCTGTCACCAAAATGTGTTGTGATCATTGGGAAAATGTCATCAATGTCTGCTAATCAAGTTGCTGCATTTGAAAATTTTCGCAATAGTCTAAACAATGTTTCAGTATTAACATTTGATGAACTTTACCAGCGCATTATCGACCTAATCTCTATTCTTGCAGAAGACAATTCTTCTCAGCAGGGTGAGACAGAGCACATGGCACAAGAATATTTTGAGGAACTGCCTTTTTAGTTTTTTACTGATAACACAAGGCTGATAACTGTTCGAAAACAGGCTTTCGGATAGAAACCATAGGATAATGATAATCTGTATCAAAACAAATAACCCTGAATCAAGTCTAAAAAAGTTTAGAAACGGGTTGACTCTGCGAGTGAGAATAAGCAATAAGAGCCTCCGTCATTTACAGAAACCTTGTACTCCGCTATACTGAAAACAGCAAGGTGAGGAGGTGTGGTGATGGCGGGCAGACGGATCAGCGCCGGGTACTACCAGCGGTACGACAGGAAAGTGGTCTATGTAATCTCTCTGGCCACCGATGCCGACACCGGCGAGGAAAGTGTCATCTGGACCACCTACCCCTTTGCGGCTGTCCCCAGATACTACACCTCCAGCAAAAAGTCCTTCTGCGCTTTTATCGAAGTGAACGGCGAGCGGAAAGCTAAGTATAAGCGAATGCTCAATATGAAGATCTCCGGAGAAGCCATAGAGCGGCTGGAGGAAGAAGGTTTCCGGGGACCGGTTCGTAAACGAAAAAATTGGCAACTGGATGAATCTTATGACTCCCGAGATTATCAGCAATCTCTTACCTACTACGCATACGCAAAAGATCTCTGCGAGCACTACAACTTCGACCGGAACAAATATCGCCTCTGCGTGAAGGAAAAGAGATTTGCCGCCATCACCAAAAGTGACTTCGCCAAGCTGAAAGAGGACCTGCAGTTTCTGGACAATGTCCTGAAAACGGTGCTGGTTACATACCAGGGCTATTTCCGGGAGCGGTTCGTGGATGGCCTGTCCATTCGCAAGTACGCGGAAGCCCATCAACTGAACCGTGGCAGCGTGGACTATCAGCAAAAGAAATTCTTCTCTGCTCTGGCCTCTCTGCTGAAAGAGCGGGACGAGGCGGAGGGAACATGCCGGCTGCTGAAACCAGCACAAAAGTAAATAATCCAACCTCAAACGGAGCGTCTGCGACAAAGCAGGCGCTCCATTTTTCTGTCAAATGTATGTCAGTGGGATATATTTTCCCCAATACAAGTAGAGAGACAACTCGGACACCATCCAAAGGTTATGTCAAACCTATGTCACATGCAAATGTTCGCGGCTAAAGAAGTAGAGGGAGTTTTGAGAAGGAGATGGTCAACATGAAAAAATCTGGCTACAAAAACCACAACGAGGCAAAGGTGCCGGGCATATCACCGTCCAGCGGGTATGAACCCATGCACGAACCGGATTTCCTGGTACTGCGTGTGGGCCACTGTATGGTGGTGCCGAAAGAAAAACTTATTCAGTGGGTGGAGGAGTATACGGGAGGTGCTATATGAAGTTTCAACAGTGGCCCAAACGAGATCCTGACAAAAACTATTTCAAGGTTCCCAATGAAGTATTTCACATCGGTCTCAGTTACCCGGAGATCTCTGTCTACTGCTATCTGCTGAGCATCGAGGACAGAGAAACCTACCAGTGCTACCCCAGCTACAAGACTATCGGCAAGGCGCTGGGTATGAGTGAGAACACCGTGAGCAAGTATGTGCGCAGCCTGGAGGAGAAAGGTCTCATCCGCACCGAGTCGACGATTGTGCGGAGCAAAGACGGCAGGCCCCTCAACGGGAACCTGCTCTACACCATCCGTCCGATCCAGGCGGCAATCGAATTGTTCTACGAGCGGCAGTTCCAGCAACTGGAGGAGGATGCCGCCCGTCAAAGAGCGGCGGAACGCCTGGCAGAATCGGCCCGTGAAAGCCCCCAGAACGCCCTGTGTACGCCTTTCGGGGAGGAAGCGAGTCCCAGTGCCGATCCAGGGTTGGAGGCCCAATTGGGCCCGCTTTCGGAGGAAATCTCGAGGACGAAAGAAAAAGCAGGATAAACGACGGGGTCGCAAGCGCCCCCGTCAGAAGCACCTCTGCCCGCAGTGCGGGCAGTTGCGGGGGCTTTTGCGGGGATTGGAAATGGGGTCAAAATCCGGGCAGTGATATCATCTCTGCGGTCACTATCCCCGAAAGCCTACTGTCACAAGGAAAAAACAGGGGTCAACCCCCGGAAAGGAGAACATTATGAGCAAAAAAGAAAAATTCCCCCTCTACCTCTCACCGGAGAAAAAGGCCATCCTGGAGCGCCGGTATCAGGAGGACGGGAGCCGGAGCATCACCGCCTTCATTGAACGGGCGGTGGACTTTTACCTGGACTACCTCAGCGCCAATAACGCCGGACTGTTTCTCCCAACCTCCATCAAGTCCTACCTGGACGGAAGGATGGGACAGCTGGAGGAGCGGCTGTCCTCCATCGCCTTCCGGCAGGCGGTGGAGCAGGACATGGTGGCCGGTATCCTCGCCGACGCGTATCAGTTCAGCGGCGAGGATCTGCGCCGGCGGCGGGCGGAGAGCGTTCAAAATGTGCGGAAAACCAATGGCCGCATCTCGCTGGAGCAGCGGGTGCGTGGGGCTTGGGAGGAGGACGATGAGTGGCAGGATTGATCGTGAAAAGCCCGTATCTCAAGTGCGGAGGCGGCAGTTCGGTCAGCGGCTATCTGCGGTACATCGGTACACGGGAACGGGTGGAGATCCTCACAGATGACCGTCCGCCCACTCGAAAGCAGGAGCAGCTCATCACCAAACTGACAAAGGATTTTCCGGAGGCCAGGGAGCTGGGCGAGTATTCCGATTACAAAGACAAGCCCACCAAGGCCAATGCCTCTGTCTTTATCACCAGAGCACTGGAGGAAAACTGGTCTCAAGTGCAGCAGTCAGATGGCTACATGAAGTACATTGCCACCCGGCCTCGCGCGGAGCGGCTTGGTGACCACGGGCTCTTTGGTGATGAAGATGCTGTGGACTTGGAGCAGGCCATGCAGGAACTGGATCAGTACAACGGGAATGTGTGGACGCATATTCTCTCCCTGAAGCGGGAGGACGCTGCGCGTCTTGGATATGACAATGCCAAAGCGTGGCGAAACCTGCTCCGAGCCAATCGCAATGAAGTCGCTGCCGCTATGAACATCCAACCAAATCACTTCCGCTGGTATGCCGCCTTCCACGATGAGGGCAAGCATCCCCATGTCCACATGATGGCGTGGTCGACACAGCCGGGAGAAGCATATCTCACGCGGGATGGTATCCGCAACATCAAATCTGCGCTCACCAATCAGATATTCAAACAGGAGATGCTCCACACCTACGAACAGAAGTCACAATCGAGGGATGAACTGGTGCGGGAGGCTCGCCGCGTGATCCGGCAACTCACCCAGGAGATGACACGAAGCGTCTGTACAGCTCCCGAGATTGAGCAGAAGATGGAGCAACTGGCCGGACAGTTGGAAACGGTCAAGGGCAAAAAATCCTACGGCTACCTTCCCAAGTCCGTGAAGAAAACCGTGGACGAGGTAGTGGACAAGCTGGAAGAGCTGCCGGTAGTGCGTGAGTGCTACGACCGGTGGTGCAGGCTCCAGGGCGAGGTGGAGAGTTACTACCACGACAAACCCAGAGAGCGGAAAAAGCTGTCCCAGGAGAAAGAGTTCCGGCAGATCAAAAACGCTGTCATCCAGGAGGCGGAGCACATCCGTCTGGGTGAGATCTCCTTCGAGGATGATAACTTGGCTGAGCACGACGAGCCAGAACAGGCGCGTGGTGAGTCTAATGCCTGCCGGGAGCTGTGGCGAATCATTCGGAACGAGGACATTTCTCTGGACTACCGTGACCGGGCGGCGGAGAAGCTGGAACAGGTGGCGGAGTGCGGCGACGCCTATGCGCAATACCGAATGGGACAACTCTACCGGGACGGCCCTTTGCTGATCCCTGACAACCGCAAGGCCAAACACTGGCTCACTCAGGCAGCGAAACAGGGCCTGCAGGAAGCACAGTATGCCCTTGCCAAGCTGCTTCTCTCCGACGATTGGGAGGTGCGGGACCCGGACGAGGGCATCCGCTGGCTGAAACAGGCGGTGGAAAACGGAAGCCACTTCGCCGCTTACCGTCTGGGCAAAGAGTATCTGGAGGGAAACACCGTCAACAAGGACACCACCAGAGCGGAGGATTGGTTCACCAAATCGGCGGAGGCGGGCAACCAGTACGCCCAGTACATGCTGGGCAAGCTGTACCTAATGGGACAGGGCTGTCTCCAAAATCAGGCCCAGGCGATGGCGTGGTTCAGCCGCTCCGTCGCCCAGGGAAATCAGTATGCCCAGTTCTTTTTGGCGCAGAGGAACGATCTCCGCCCGCCCTCTGTGATGCTGGCGGTCACTCAGATGCTCTACCACATGAGCCGGATATTCCAGGACAACTCTGTGCCGCCTGCCGTCCCAACGGGCCAGCAGGTGGACCGAAAACTCAGGCAGAAGATCCAGGAGAAGAAGATTGCTATGGGCCACAAGCCGGATGACCATGAGGAGCAGTGGCCTGAGATGACCATGTAAGCGGCGCAGAAAATGAGCCGCAAAACAAAGAATAAAATCCCTTCCGGCAGAAGGGTAGAAAGGAATCCGATGAAACGATCCAAGTACAACTCTTTCAATGAACTCCCTCTGATGCTGACCGTGCAGGATGTGGCCGATGTGCTGGGCATCGGACTGGCCCACGCCTACGAGGTGGCCCACCGGCAGGATTTCCCCACCATCACTCTGGGCAGCCGGATCATCGTCCCCCGTGATAAGTTCATGGCGTGGATCGACGAGCAGGCGGCCAAAAAGACGGAAATATTTTAGTGGCTATTTCAAAGATTCTGTGGTATTTGTTTGTGTTGCCAAGGAGGGATAAACGATGGCAAAGAAACGAGCAAACGGCGAGGGCAGCATCCGAAAGAAGCCCAACGGCCGTTGGGAGGGCCGATACACCCAGGGCATCGACCCCAGCACCGGCCGCGCCATTCAGAAAAGCGTGTCCGCCAGGACGCAGGCCGAATGCAAAGAAAAACTGGCAAAGGCCATCCGGGACAACCGGGGCATCCCGGTGAACCACAACGAGGACTACACCGTGGCGGAGTGGTGCAGGCTGTGGTTTGAAACCTACAGCAAGCCTGTGATCCGCCCCAACACCGCAAAGACCTATGAGAACATGATCGAAAACCACATCGTACCGGCTATCGGAGGAGTGAAACTCAAACGGCTTACCGCCATCCAGATCCAGAAGATGTACAACGATTCCAAGACCAAAGGGCGGGTGCAGCGGTTCGAGAAAAAGACCGACACGACTCTGTCTGGAAGTACGGTGCGGCGCATCCACATGGTGCTGTCCTCGGCGCTGAAGCAGGCGGTTAATGAGCGGATCATTCCCTACAACCCTTGTGACAACTGCCGCATCCCGCCCAAGGAGAAAAAGGAGATGACCATCATTCCGCCAGAGAAGCTGGGGGTATATCTCAGTGAGGCGGAGAAGTACGGCGTGCTGCCCATGTTCTTCCTGGAACTGTCCAGCGGCCTGCGGCGTGGGGAGCTGCTGGCGCTCCGGTGGGATGACCTGAATGTGAAGGGCCGCATCCTCTCGGTGAGCAAGCAGGTCACCCGCATCGACGGGGAGCTGGTGGTGACAGAGCCCAAAACCAAGAACTCTGTCCGCAAGGTGGCGCTGTCCCAGCAGGCGGTGGCCTTGCTGGTGCAGGAGCATGAACAGCACCCGGACAACCCCATCCTGTTCCCGTCGCCCCGCACCGGCGGCTACTGGAGCCCAGATGCGGTGTCCAGGATCAACCGGAAGTTGCTGGCGAAGGCCGGTATCGAGGAGCATGTTCGCTTCCATGATCTGCGCCACACTTTTGCCACTATGGCTCTCTCCAGCGGCGTGGATGTAAAGACCCTGTCCAGTATGCTGGGCCACTATAGCGCCGGGTTCACTCTGGACACTTATACGCACATCACCAACGATATGCAGAGAGGTGCAGCGGAGAAGATCGGCGGCTTCATGGAAACGGCGACGGCCAAACCGGAACCGGAGCCGCCTGACCCGCCGGAGGAGAACCGGTGTAAGGTGATACCGTTCGAGAGAGTGGGGTGAAAGAATTGAAGCCCAAGGGACAGCGCCGCGTCCCTTGGGCATCTGTTTTGTTGCGCAGAAAAGCAATGTTTCACAGAGTGAGGCGTTTGCATTACTAATGACAAATAAGACTCTACGCACAGAATAAAAGGAAAGAGCGGGTGGCCACCCGCTCTTTTGTCGTTTACGCAAGAATCTTATTGCTCTTTGTACGGTTGCACTTCCAGCACAGAGTCTGCAGATTTGCCTCTTCCGTGCGGCCGCCCTTTGAGACGGGGATGATATGGTCAATCTCCAACAGGAGGTTGGGCTCTTTGTGGGTGGAATTGCCACAGTTGCAACAGGTGAAATCGTCGCGGGTCTTGATGGCTTCCCGCAGTTTCTTGGTCATCATGGTGCGCTGCTCTTTAGCAAAGGCACTTGCTGTGAGTTTGCTCTCAAGAGTTTTAATCAGCTCAGCAATCGTTTCTTCTGTCATAGGAACGGTAAAGGAGCGCTGGGCCATTCCGCCGCCGGAAGTATAGGCAAACTTATACTCAACGGTCAGGACACTCTCGTCAATGTTTGCAAAGCCCAAGCGGGAGTAAAATCCGGCTTCATCATTTTCCATGACATACGCCGGGACATCGCCAAGATACTGCTGATAATCAGCCTTATAGTTTTCAATAATCTGCTTTGCCTCTCGCAGAGTCTGGAGCTCCTCAACCAGATGATAGAGCTTCTGAATCTGGTCAGGATACGCACTTTTGTTGGGGTAGAAGTTCTTGACGATATAGTCAAGAGGATTGTTCTCAGCACTGGCAAAAACAGTGGCAGACACTTCCGCAGTGAAGGGGGTGATGGTCTTCTTATATGGCCGGATGTAGTTGTATTCATCCTCGTTTACCGTCTCATTGCGGACGACCCGAGTTCCAAAGAGCTCAGAAATAGACTGAACTTTCTCGTTGATGTACTCATTGAAGTCTCGTTGAGAACTCATAAGCACTTCACAAGTCTCCTTAATCTTTTGGAAGTCGGGGGAAGCATAATAATCAAGGATACGCTGATTTGAAGCAACAATCCTCTCGATATCCGCTTTGAGGCGAGTTATGAAGTCTTCAATAAGGCCCCATTCCTCGCTGTCAAGGGATTTAATTTTCTTAATGCTGTTTACCGTGCGATCGAACAGCTGTCCAATTAAGCTATCCAGCTGTTCCTGGCTTCCTTTGATAATCAGAGAGTCGCGGTTGTTGTTGGCATAGTCAATAATGGCATTGACCTGGTTGTAAAAATCATGCTGCTTCTGGGCAAGAGCTTCTTTTTGCTGCTCCTTGAGGAATTTGTTGTACTCGGTTTTCCCCATTAGCAAAGAAGGGTCTTTCTTGAAGCTGTCGATTCGATACTGCCCGACATGGATATCCTTAGAACCAAGGTTGTTGCCGGCGGAGGATATATAGCTGACTCTGATGCGGTAAGAGGCAGCATTATTCAGAACCTCTTCAACCTGCTTTTTCAGTTTCTTGTACTGGGGACGCGACTGGAGTTCGTTGCTTTGGAGAAACTGCGTCAGGCGAGAAGAAATCTCTCTCTTGCGCTGTATCCTCGCTTCTGCACTGGGTAGCTTCTCCTTGTTCTCCTTGAAGAACTTAATATCATCATACTTCTCCAGGGTTTGCCGGCTCTTTACAGTGACATACTCGTCAACATAGGAAATAATATTCCAGCTTGAAAAGCCCAAGGAAAGTAATGCCTCGGCTTCAAGATTCTCGTACTGCTTCTTCCGCATAATCTTGAATGCCACAATGGCAACAACAATTGCGATGAAAACTATCATCTCTAACTCCCTCTCTTTTTGTGTGGCTCACCTCTGAGAGCCGATTTCAGATGTTGCCAGTATAGCATGCTGCCTTATTTTTGACCAGCCTTTTCCGTTTAGAATTTTTGATTTGCAGTCTGGATAGGTGCAACTATGGGGGCCTTTTAACAATGCCCGTACTACAGGAGCTGCACGGAGATAGGGATGGGTTAGGGATTTGGTGTTTTCAGCGGCTATCCTCGCTCATGCGCCCGCCACTTTTCTGACTTTTGAACCACCACGAAACAGCAAAAAACAAAATCGCAAAAACCAAGCTTAAAACGCAGAAAAACCGCCTTTTTAGGCGGTTTTTCTAAGGAAGGTGGTCCGAGTGACAGGATTCGAACCTGCGGCATCCTGCTCCCAAAGCAGGCGCGCTACCAACTGCGCTACACCCGGATATGAAGTTGTGGGGTGGCCTGGGCGGATTCTCCCAAAGCAAGCGCGCTACCAACTGCGCTACACCCGGTTATGGAATTGTTTTATCTGTGGTCTTTCATGTGGTCTTGGCCGTTTTTTGACCAATGGCTTTACGGAACTGGTTCCCGCTTCTGGTAGTGTCCCAGCGGGTTGCGGGGTTGCGGTTTTGTCCTCATGGATGGGCTGGATATGCTCCCAAACCCAGCGAGCTATTTAAACCACCGCTCAAATTTTGACCTTGCAAGTAAGTATACCAGAGTCTATCCCAGAAAACAATCCCCAGGTGAAATTTTTTCACTGCTCATTCAGAACAGTCATAATATACGGCGGCGGGAGGTGTCCCGCCGCCGTTTTTTCATCTTCCGTATAGGGTCTCCCAGCCCACAAGGCCATACGCTGACCGAGCCGACTGTACAGCCCGGAGAATCGCCTGCTCCATGGCCTGAGCAGCCAGGGCCCCCACTACGTTTACGTCTCCCTGCACATCTCCCAAGGACAGGACATAAATGCTGTCTCCATCGGCAGTAGTATGCACCGGACGGATGGCTCGTGCATATCCGTTGTGGGTCATACCGGCGATCTTACAAAGCTGGGTCTTATGCAATTTTGCATTGGTTACCACCACACCCAGTGTAGTATTCCCGGTAAAAAGATTCTCAGCCAAGGTCACATCCGAGAACATCTCCTCCAACGTGCTGGACAGGCCGGTCTTTCCCGGATTCAACAGACCGGCAACCGGCTTTCCGTCGGGGCCGTACACATCTCCCAGCGCATTCACTGCCACCAGGGCTCCCACCTTTAACGCCCCTGCCTGGAAAGCGCAGGTACCAAAGCCGGACTTCATGGCCCGCTCCATTCCCCGGTACTTACCAATGGAACAGCCGGTGCCCGCGCCCACATTGCCCTGCGCCGGAGCCTCATAGGACGCATTTTCACAGGCCTCATAGGCCATTTGAGCGGTAGGACGCACATCCTTACGGCCCACGGTCAAATCAAACAGGCAGGACTGGCTCACCAGGGGAACCTTCGTCACCCCCACGTCAAAGCCAATATCCCGCTCCTCCAGATACCGCTGCACACCTCCGGCCGCATCCAGTCCAAAGGCGCTGCCCCCCGACAGGAGCACTGCGTTGATCCCCTCCGCTGCAGCCACGGGATTGAGGATTTGGGACTCCCTGGAAGCGGGGCCTCCCCCCCGGACATCCAGTCCGGCAGGGCTCATCCGATCGCAGAGAATCACCGTGCAGCCGGTGGCAGCTTCCGAATCCTGGGCATGGCCCACCCGGAAGCCTCCTACCTCCATGATACCGATTTCCTTCATGCCAGCTCTACCTCTCTCCGGTTGACTGTCTTTTGCAGCGCCTTACACACGGCAGTACCCAGCACCAGACAGGATGCCGCCTCCGCCAGGCCGTTGACCGCCACCAAGCCCATCATAAAGGCCAGTAAACTGATACCGCCCGCTCCGGAATAGCCATAGGTGGTGACGGAGATATTCAGCCAGGTGTCTGCAAAAATAAACCAGTTGCCCACAATGTACAATACCGTGTTCAGCGCCGGAGTGAGAAAGCAGCACAGGGCAATTCCTGCCACTCTGGTGCGGTCAAAGCGCCCCAGCAGCTTGTAGAGAAGTCCGGGAATCACACCCACCAGCACCCGGTTGACCACACAGCAGAAAAAGGTGCCCAGGGCATTGACCTGGAGCAGCATAGCCCCCAGAGGACTGGCCCCAAAGCACTGGAAGAAGCTGGTCAAGCCAAACACCAATCCCAGAAATCCTCCCGCCATGGGTCCCAGTATAATGGACCCCACTGCCACCGGGATGACGATGAAGGTGATCTCCACACCCCATGGGGTCTTCAAATAACCCAGTGGGGTATAGGCCATGATGAGCACCAGGGCCGTCAGCAGTGCCAGTTCCGACAGATAGCGTACATTGGTTTTGCGTTTCATATTCAATTCCTCCTGCTGCCGCTCCACATCTGTGGATGCAGCGCAAATTTATCCCGCCATAGGCAGAGACAAGGGGAGTATAGCGCGGTTTTTTAAAATTTGCAAGGGGCTTTTTCCCTTTTTTCCCGTGCTTTGGAACAAACAGAGCTGCTTTTTATTGACGGGAGGGCCAGGATGTGTTATCGTCCTATAGAGTATACATAAAAGGAGGCGAGGGCTTGATCGTTCTGGATCTGGAGTGGAACCGAGGGTATGACAAAACGCCCCTGGACGAAATATTGCAGATCGGCGCAGTACGCCTGGACCGTCCAGGCACACGGATTGTAGACACCTTTAACGTATTCATCAAGCCCCAAGTGCACCGCCGCCTCAATCGCACCGCCAAGGCCCTGCCGGAAATCGATGCCTCCCTCACCTCCACCCTGGACTTTCCCACCGCCTACCATAGCTTTCTCAGCTGGTGCGGCGGAGAGACAGACTTTGCTGCCTGGGGGGCCGACGATTTTGACACATTAAATCAGAACGCCCGCTATTGGAGGCTCCCCACTCTGGAGCCCCAGGCCATCTACGACCTGCAGACTGCCTTTTCCCTCACCATGGGCACCCTGCAGAACATTGCCCTGTGGTGGGCGGTGGAGTACTGTCAGATTCCGGAGTGCTTCTCCTACCATAATGCCCTCCACGACGCTATGTACACCGCCCTTACCGCCGCCTGGGTGCCGGAAGATCTGCTGGAGCTGTCCGCCCGGCCCAGGTGGACCCTGCGCTATCTCATGCATCCCTATCCCCCCCAGCCCAGCCACCCGGTGGGTCCACACCCCTCCCTTCGGTCCGCGCTGAACAGCCGCGCCGCCCGAAAGGGCGCCTGTCCCCTGTGTGGAGAACCCATCTGGATCCAGTCCTGGAACTTTTTCCAGCCTGGCACCTATTACACCGACCTTCTCTGCCCCAGCCACGGTCATTTTCTCTGCCGGCTGACCCTCTCTCAGAGAGAGGACGGACACTGGACGGGCCACCAGGGGATACCCGACCTGACGCAGGCCGTACTGAAGGACTATGGCCGGGCCAAAACCGGAACACACTATCCCTGCCGGGGCGGCTCCAAGGGCCGCCGGCGCTACCGCAGACGAAGAAAGGATCATAAACATGAACGAAATGATACTACTCAAGCTGGGTGAGCTGGTCCTCAAGGGACTGAACCGCCGCAGCTTTGAAGACAAGCTTCAGGCCAACATTTACCGCAGGCTCAATAACCTGGGCCAGTTCCGGGTCTATACCCGCCAGTCCACCACCTATGTGGAGCCCATGAACGACCAGTGCGACATGGATGGAGCCTGGGAAGCCCTCACGAAGGTATTCGGTGTAGTCGGCCTTTCCCGTGCCCGCGCCTGTGAGAAGGACAAGGACGCTATCCTGGCCGCTGCTCGGGAGTATCTGGATGACAAGCTCTCCACCGCAAAAACCTTTAAGGTGGAGACGAAGCGGGCGGATAAGACCTTCCCCATGACCTCCATCCAGCTCAGCCAGTATGTGGGCGGAGAGCTGGACGAGCTCTACCCCAACCTCCAGGTGGACGTACACCACCCGGAGCTCACCGTCCATGTGGAGATCCGGGATTACGCCGCCTTTGTCCACGCCGACCCTGAGCCCGGCGCGGGCGGCCTGCCCGTGGGCATCAACGGCCGGGCAGTGTCCCTGCTGTCCGGGGGCATCGACTCCCCCGTATCCTCCTGGATGATTGCCAAGCGGGGCGTGGCTCTGGAGATGGTCCACTTCTTCTCCTACCCCTATACCTCTCCCGAGGCCAAGGAGAAGGTTCTTGAGCTGGCCCGGCTGCTCACCCCCTGGTGCGGCCGGCTCACCGTCCATGTGGTCCCCTTCACCGCCATTCAGGAAGAACTGCGCCGCTCCTGCCCGCCGGAGCTGTTTACCCTTATTATGCGCCGGTTCATGATGCGCATTTCTGAGCGGGTGGCCCAGCGGTGCGGGGCCAAAGCCCTGGTCACCGGCGAGTGCCTGGGTCAGGTGGCCAGCCAAACCATGGAGGCCATGACCGTCACTGGAGCGGTGGTCAAACTGCCCATCCTTCGCCCGGTGGTCGGGATGGACAAGGAGGACATCGTCCAGATCTCCCGGAAGATCGGCACCTTTGACACCTCCATTCTCCCCTACGAGGACTGCTGCACTGTCTTTACCCCCCGGCACCCCCGGCTGCGCCCCACTCTGGAGGAGATCGAGGCTGCCGAGCAGGCCCTGGACATTGAGTCCATGGTCTCCGCCGCCGTGGAGGGCATTGAGCGTGTCCAGGTATAAGCTGTACCAAGAATAAAAATTCCCACAGGGCTTTCCCTGTGGGAATTTTATATTTCCACGGAATATCGTTCCAATACCTGGGTAATTTCTTCTTCCGAAAGCTCCCCCAGAACCCGGACCGGCCTGGGCTCCCGGTCATAGGGACCAATGGCCTTCTGGTAAAAGGACAGCCCCAGCCAGCGGCCGTTTTTATACCCCACACGTTCCTGCAGCCCCGTACAGGCAAAGCCCATTTTCTCATGGAAGGCCTCGCTGTGTGGGTTGGGACTGGACACCAGGGCGCAGGCTGTACGCACGCCCTGGAGGGAAAGCAGCTCCATCAAGGCCCCATAGAGCCTGGCTCCCAGCGCCCTCCCCCGTACCTGTTTCTCCAGGTAAATGGACAGCTCCGCGCTCCAGCCGTAGGCCGCCCGCTGGGCCAGGGGGTGGGCATAGGCGTAGCCCAACATCCGGCTCTCCTCCTCCAGCACCAGGTAAGGATACCGCTCCAGGGTGTGGACGATACGCCCCTGAAATTCCTCCAGACTGGGACAGACATACTCAAAGGTCACGGTGGTGGCAATGTAGGGCCGGTAAATCTCCAGCAGTGCCCAGGCATCCTCCGGCCGGGCCATGCGCAGGTTCATAGGCTCTTTTCCCCCTTTTCCTCCATCAAGGGCAGCACTGCAGTGAGGCGGGTGCCCACATCCACCCGTGACACCACCTCAAACCATCCCCCGTGGCGTTCCACGATCCACCGGGCAATGGCCAGGCCCAGCCCCGTTCCCCCGGTTTTCCGGTCGCGGGACCGATCTGTGCGGTAAAACCGCTCGAAGATGTGGGGGATGTCCTGTGGGGGAATTCCCATTCCCTCATCCTGGACGGTGAGGCGGGCATAACCGGAACTCTGGGTCACCCGGAGATAGATTTTCCCCTCTGGGGGGCTATACTTCAAGGCGTTGTCCATCAGAATCCGCAGTACCTGCTTCACAAGCCCCGGATCGGCATACACCGCCACCGGCTCCTCCTCCCATCGGGGCAGGAAGACCCGCTGGGGATGAATCATCTCCTCCTCCCGGAGCACCTCTCCAGCCAGAGCGGTGAGATCCACCCGCTCCCGCTTCACCGGCTGGGAGTCGTTGTCTCCCCGAGCCAGAAACAAAAGCTGCTCTACCAGCCGCTCCATGGAGGCGGCCTCCCCCCGGATGGCGTCAATGGACTCCTGAAGGGCCTCCGGGTCCTCCTTCCCCCACCGGTCCAGCAGAGCGGCGTAGCCCTGGATGACGGCGATGGGGGTACGAAGCTCGTGGCTTGCATCGGAGACAAAGCGCATCTGAGCTCCGTAGGCCTGGTTCACCCGGTCCATCATCCCATTGATGGCCTGGGCCAGGGAACGCAGCTCCTTCTGGGTGGCAGGCAGATCAATGCGGCTGTCCAGGTGCTTGGCGTCGATTTTCTCCAACTCCCCGGTCAGGTTTTCCAGCTCCCGCCGGGACATGTGGGTCATGGAGTTGAGCCGGGCGGCGGTGGCTGCCAGCTCCTGGATGGGCCGAAGCACCTTCCGAATGGAGCGCTTACTGCTTAGAAGGCCCGTCAGCAGGGACAGGCCCTGACACACCAGCAGCACCAGCCCCGCCCAATAGACGGTGCGGGCAATGCCGGACAGGTCCACGGTAATAGCATAAGGCTGGCCGTTATTGGACAGCGCGATGGTATAGTAGGACCCGAGATCCCAGGAGCGTACCCCGCCCGCCGTCTCCGGGTGCTGGGGCAAAAAGGGGAAGGCCATCAGGGTCTGGCCCTCTGCTCCACTGCCCTCCTCCTGGCCGTAAAAGCCCGGCTCCTCCTCCAGAGGGGTGATGGTGTAGTCGCTGGCCTCCATCCAGGCCAGTGCCTCCTGGGTGGGTACCCCCCGCTCCGCTACCAGGGCGGCCACGCTGGCACAGCGGTTTTCCGCATAGAGGACCATCCCCAGGGTGATCATCAGCAGCAACAGCAGGTCCATTACCAAAAAAACTCCCAGCTGCCGCAAAAAAAATCCGATGTTCAGCCGGAAAGCCAGAGAGGAATCCCGAGCCGCGGAGATGGGATCCGCCGGAGGCGGCGACTGAAATTTATGGTGTTGTCTGCCCATGGCGGTCTCCCCCCTTTCCTCTGACATGCAGGATGTTTACTTCTGATCCTTCATCCAGGCCCAGATGGCCTCCAGGTGTTCAAAGGACACACAGCTGCCGCCTTTTTCCAAAAAATCCAGCTGCCGCTGCTCTTCCGGCGTGCGGCGGCTGCCCTTGTCCCGCAGGGACTGGCGCATGGAACGGGTCACCATGTTCACCATCCGCCGCTTGATCCACCCCACCTTTTTCGGGGCCCAGCCTCCCTGGAGGTAAAAAATGGGCGCGTCAGGCACATAGTTGGCCTTGGCCAAGGTGTCCAGCGTCTGTTGGGATGCGGGGGACATGCCCACGCCGCACACCCCTTTCACCTGAAAGCGCTTCACCGCCTGGTCCACGCCAGTGATGTGACCGGCCATCAGCGGCCCCATAAAAAAGACCTCAGTACCCTTGTCCAGCCCGCCGGCCTGGGCAAGGCTATAGACTTTCATCTTCTCCGCCTTGCCCAGCATTTCGGCATATTCCTTGGTAAAGCCGGTGTTGGAACGGTATACGATCACCATAGCATGTTCCTCCCTAGTCTTCCTTAATGACATAGCCCACTCCCCGGACGGTGTGGATGAGCTTGATGCCAAAGGCGTCGTCCAGCTTGCCCCGCAAAAAGCGGATGTACACATCTACGGAGTTGGTTTCGCCCACAAAGTCAAAGCCCCACACCGCATCCAGCAGGGCCTCTCGGGAGAGGACCCGCCCTTTGTTCTCCAGCAGATGGCGCAGAAGGTCAAATTCCTTCTTCGTCAGCTCCACCGGGGTTCCTCTCACGGTGACCTGGTGGCGCTCCACATCCATGGACACCTCTCCGGCGGAAAGACATGTCCCCGTCCCTGGCCCCGTCTGATTGCGCAGGGCCGCCCGGATGCGGGCCAGCAGCTCCTCAATGGCAAAGGGCTTGGTCACATAGTCGTCCGCCCCGGAGTCCAGACCGGACACCTTGTCCATCACGCTGTCCCGTGCGGTAAGCATGATGACGGGGACCCGGCTCTCCTTGCGCAGCCGGCGCAGCACCTCCATCCCGGAAAGCTGGGGCAGCATAATATCCAGCAGGATCAAATCAAACTCCCCGCTCAGCGCCCGCTCCAGGCCTTGCCGGCCATCAAAGGCCTTCTCCACGGTGTAGCCCTCATACTTCAGTTCCAGCTCCACCATCCGGGCTAATTTCTCTTCGTCCTCCACCAGGAGGATCCGTTCTCCCATGGATCTCACCTCATATCCTTACGGCTTCTCTTCGTCCTTGCTCTTGTCGGTCTCATGCTTCTCATGCTGAAGCTTCAGCTCGTCCATCACCTGGCGGCCCAACTCCGACGCCGTGTCCGCCACACTGCCCATCACGCCGTTTAAATCCTCCCGCTCCAGGTCGGGACCGGAAAAGCGGTAACGAAAGCCCACAAACAGCCCCAGAATGAGCACTGGGATCACCAGCCAATAGGCAAAAAACAGCAGCAGTACCAAAATAAGCACCGGCAGAGCGGTGATAGGCTTGTCTTTGCGCCAGATCTCCAGCTCATTGTCAATGAGCCAGCGGCGTAAGGTGGTAAACAGGTTCCTTCCGCTGCCTTTGGACCAGACCACCTTCACCCGAACGCTTCCCGGCTTTTTTTCTTTTTCCTTCCGGCCCTTCTTTTCCCCCAGGGGAGACAGTGTCTGCGTAACCGGCGGCGGGGGCGGCGGCATCTCGCTGCGTGTGGAGAAATACGCCCCCTCCTCCCGAGGAATCGCTCCCCGCTCCTCCAAATAGATGATGGCATCCAGCAGGTTTCCACCGCTGTATTCCAAGGCCTGCTTGGCCTGGGCGTAGGTAACGCCGGTCTTTTCCCGCAGCTGCTCCACCTGCTCCAGTGTGATCTCCATGTCTGCCACCCTCCTTTCCCGGCTGTCGCCCTTAGTTTGCTCCAACCATACCACAGATGGGTTGAAAGCCCGTTTATCTCACATTAAAATCCCATTAAAACCCGGTCTTTCGCCGCCTTAGGGGAGCTTGCCCATCCGATTATACTATGATATAATAGTTTGCGCAACTGCGCTGGAAAGGAGGAACCGCCCCATGAAATCCCTGCGCCGCACGGCCGTCACCCTGCTTACCCTGGTTTTGTGCCTGGGGCTGTTCCTGCCCCTGCCCGCCTCCGCCGCAGACCTCTATTTCACTGCCATTAACGAACGCATCGAGTTTCTCACTTCGGACACCATGCCCTTTTGGTCCGGCGGAACGCTCTATGTGCCCTATACTCTTTTTGATAAAAATCTCAACTCCACCCAGACGGATCTGGGGATCACCGTCAGCTACAACAGCCGTACCAAAACCTCGGTCACCCTCTATAACCTGCGCCAGCAGATGCTCACCTTCGACCTGGTCTCGGGCACCTGCCGGGATGATCTGACCGGGGAGGTGTTTCCCTACCGGGCCATCATGCGAAACGGAAAGCCCTACCTCCCTTTGGAAATGGTATGCAACTTCTTCGGCCTGAGCTGGTCCTATAACACCCTGCCCGACTTCCCCCAGAGTTATCTCATTCGGATCATGACCGACGAGGTGGTTTTGGACGACGCCGCCTTTATTGGTGCAGCAGGTTATCTGCTGGATCGCCGTCTCCAGGCCTATACCCAGAGCCTCAGCCCCGGTGAGACCACCACTACACCTGGGACCAGCGCCGTTCCGGGTGAGGAGATCGGTAAGGAGGAAGAGGTCACCCCCACCAACATTCCCACCTATCTGGCCATCCGCTGCGAGAGCGGGGAGAGCATCCCTTCCATCCTCAACACTCTGGACACCGCCGGGCGCTTTGGGGCATTTTTCCTGACCCCGGAACTTCTTCAGTCCCAGGGAGACCTGGTGCGCCGGATGCTGGGCACCGGTCACAGCGTGGGGATCCTGGCCATGGGTGAGACGGTTGAGGAGAGCACACAGCTGCTGGAACAGGGACAGCGTGCACTGGAACAGCTTACCCTTACCCGCACCACACTGGCCTATGTGCCCCAGGATCAGATGGACGCCTTGGAACAGGCCGGCTGGGTCTGCTGGGATGAGACTCTGCTGCTGGAGCCCTCCTCCAGCATCGGTGTGTCCGCCTATTGCAGCCGTATTATGGGCCGCCTGGAAGGCCGGAATCTGGTCACGTACCTCACCTTGTCCGGAAATGAAGACGGAGCACGGGTCCTGTCCACTCTGCTGCGGCAGCTGTCCGAGGAGCACTTCGTGGTAGGAACCCCCCTTGAGACCCGCCTTTGATCCATATTTGCATAAAAAAGGCAGCCTATCGGCGGCCTTTTTTATGCCTTATCCTGCCGCTCCAGCGTCAGTGTAAACACCGGGCAGCCCTCCGCTGCCGGAGCAGCTGCTGCTTGGGGCAAGGAGACCTCGATCCCATCCTGGGTCAGACACCAGCCCTCCAAAGGCCGGGCCGCCTGGGCTTTTTGGGTCCAATCCCCGTCCAGGAACGGATCTCCCCCTGCCCTTCTGCCCTCTCCTTGGCGGACCAGCTCCTCCCATAGCCGTCTCTTCCATCCCCGCTTTTTCCCCACAAGCGCCTTTAAGGGACAGGGAGCTCCCTGGCGCACCTTCCACACGTCTCCCCAGCGCACCCGGTTAGGACGCCCGTCTCCCCTGGTCTCCCATCCGGTAAAGCGCAGACTGAGCAGTCCTCCCTCCAACAGGGCGACCTCGCCCCGCAGCTCCCCTTGCCAGGGTGTAAAGGGCCGCGCCCGCTCCCTTCGCTCCCCCAGTTCCAAACAGGCCTTCCAATAGACCTCCCGCTCCCACCGTTCCCGCCAGCTCCGGGCCAGACGGGCATAGTAGCGCGTGATCCACCTGCCTCCCAGCCCGGCTCCGGATACCTCAGGCCAGCTTAGGGTATACTCCAATACCGGTTCCCCTTCCAAGGTCAGAATGCGATGTACCTCCTGCCAGCTCACCTGGACCCCATTTTCCCGGCTCATAACGGGCCCCCCTTCCGTCTTTTCCTCATCCTATGCGCCTGTGGTCAAAAAAGCTTCCCTTTTACGGTAAATCGCAAAAGAAAATTTACAGAATGTTGTTTACTTTTATATGGCACAGTGCTAAAATGTATACGGCTCGAAGATTGGCACTTTTTGGTTTGCCATATCGCAGATGAAGGAGGACAACACCATGTCAAAATTTCTGGACAAACCCGCCAGTGATACCCTGTATCGGGCATTTGCCGCCCTGGAGACCGAGGAGGAGTGCCGCCGCTTCCTCCAGGACCTGTGCACCGTGTCGGAGCTGAAGGCCATGGAACAGCGGATGGATGTGGCCATGCTGCTGGATGAAGGGCTTATTTACAGTGATATTCTCGAGCGCACCGGTGCCTCCAGCGCTACCATCAGCCGGGTAAACCGCTGTCTTCATTACGGAGCGGATGGCTACCGGGCCGTGATCCCCCGGCTGCGCAAGCAAGAGCAAGAGGAAGAATGAGCAGCTACGATTTTCTGGCCGGCTGTTACGACCGGCTGACCTATGATGTGGACTACGCCGCCTGGGCCGACTACATCGAAAAGCACTTTGCCCGCCGGGGTCTGCCGGGAAAAACCGTTTTGGATCTGGCCTGCGGCACCGGCTCTCTCACCCATGAGCTGGCCCTGCGGGGGTATGAAATGATCGGGGTGGACCTCTCAGCGGAGATGCTCGCCGAGGCGGCAGAAAAAAACCGGGGTGTGGGCCCCATTGAGCCCATCTTCCTGTGTCAGAGCATGGACAAGCTGGATCTGTATGGGACGATCGATGCCTGCGTATGCTGCTTGGACAGTGTCAACTATGTGACCCGCCCCCAGCAGCTCCAAAAGGCTTTTGAGCGAGTCCACCTATTTCTTATGCCCGGAGGTCTCTTTCTCTTTGATGTGAACACCCCCCAGAAGCTCCAGGCTATGGACGGCCAGGTGTTTTTGGACGAGACGGAGGACACCTACTGTGTGTGGCGGGGAGAATTTTCCCGCCGCAGTGGAATTTGCTCCTATTTTATGGATATCTTCCGTCTGGATGAGGAGACGGGCCTGTGGGAACGGGGCGAGGAGCTCCACCAGGAGCGGGCCTATTCCCTGGAGGAGCTTACCGCCATGCTGGAAAAGGCGGGCTTCCGGGACATCAAAACCTATGGCGAGCTGAAAATGCGTCCTCCCGTTCAGGGGGAGGGACGTGTATTTTTCGCGGCAAGAAAGGATTAATCAAGTATGCACGACGAGATCGTAAGAGCAATTACCGGAGACGGCCTGGTCAAGGCAGCGGCCGTCACCGGCCGGGATTTGGTGGAACGGGCCCGGAATATCCACACCCTGCTGCCTATGGCCACCGCAGCCTTGGGACGGGCACTCTTGGGCGCCTCCATGATGGGGGATATGCTCAAGGAGGAAGCGGGGTCCCTTACTCTCCAGATCAAAGGAGGCGGCCCTCTGGGTACTATTCTGGCCGTTTCCGACTGTGAGGGCAACGTCCGGGGCTATGTCCAGAACCCTCATGTGGAGCTGATGGAAAAGTACCAGGGCAAGCTGGATGTGGGAGCGGCAGTGGGCCAGGACGGCACCCTCACTGTGATCAAGGACATTGGCCTGAAAGAGCCCTATGTAGGGTCCATCGGGCTGTTCTCCGGGGAAATCGCCGACGATCTGGCCATGTATTTTGTGGAAAGCGAGCAGATCCCCACCGCCTGCGCTCTGGGGGTCCTGGTGGGGCTGGACCAGAGTGTCACCGCCGCAGGCGGCTATCTCATTCAGCTGCTCCCCGGTGCCAGCGAGGACATGATCACCAAGATCGAAACGGGGGTCCACGCCATGGGCTCCGTGAGCCACGCCTTGGCCGACGGTCTGGACGGTGAAGGGCTTTTGCGGGCTGTGCTGAAGAATTTTGATCTGGAAATTCTGGAAAAACACCCGGTGGAGTACCGGTGCTACTGCTCCCGTGACCGGGTGACCCGCGCCCTCATCAGCATGGGCAAAAAGGATTTGGGAGAGCTCATTCAGGACCAGGGCAAGGCGGAGCTTACCTGCCAGTTCTGTGATCAGGTGTACCATTACTCCAAGGAAGAGCTGGAAGAAATTCTTCAATCTATGTAAAAAAACCGAGGGGAACCATTCCCCTCGGTTTTCATTTACCGGTTGCAGCCAAACGAATCGTTGTTGGTCAGCGCTTCCAGTACATCATACCGGTCCATCTCAAAGGCCTTGGTCATGGCCAGAGCCTCCTCCATGTCCAAATCCACGATCCGTCCGTCCCGTGTGGCCACGATCCGGTTGCCCTTTCCGGCCATCAGAACCTGTACTGCCTCATAGCCCATGCGGCTGGCCGTCTCCCGGTCCCGTGCCGAGGGAGAACCGCCCCGCTGGATGTGGCCCAGCACAGTCACACGGGGATCAATGCCGATCTCTTCCTTAATACGGCTGGCAATCTCGAAGGCGCTGGCCGCACCCTCAGCCGTAACCACCATGTAATGGGTAGAACCGGCCAGACGAGCACGGCGGATATTCTCCACCACGTCATTTTCAAAGTCCAGAGGCCGCTCCGGGATGAGTACCGCCGTAGCGCCCACAGCAATGCCCACATACAGGGCCAGATACCCCGCGTGGCGGCCCATGACCTCTACCACCGAGCAGCGCTCGTGGGACTGCATAGTGTCCCGAAGCTTATCGATGCACTCGATGGCCGTATTGCAGGCGGTGTCAAAGCCAATGGTATAGTGGGAACAGCCGATGTCGTTGTCAATGGTAGCAGGAATGCCTACCACACTCAGCTTCTGTCCGCTCTCCGCAATCTGGCGGGACAGGGCCAGGGCTCCCCGGAAGGTGCCATCGCCGCCGATGGCCACAATACCGTCCAGCCCCAGGAGCTTGCAGGTGCCGATGGCCTTTTCTCTGCCCTTACGGTCCATAAACTCCTCGCTGCGGGCTGTATAGAGGATGGTGCCGCCCTTGTTGATGATATGGCTGACGCTGGAGCTGTTCAGCCGCACAAAGTCATTGGAGATCAAGCCGCTCCAGCCCCGCCGGATTCCAATACACTCGATCCCCTGACCTATCGCCGTACGCACAACGGCCCGTACCGCTGCGTTCATTCCGGGCGCGTCGCCTCCGCTGGTCAGCACTCCGATCCGCTTTACCTGATCGCTCATAATGGGAAGCCCTCCTTATTCTCTCATCAGCCATGGGTCCGCCTCATTTTTCCAGGCCGGGCCATGTGGCTTCATTATGTCATTATTCCCCGCCCTTGTCAAGAACAGCCGCTTCCTTCAAAAAACACCTGCAAAAAGAGCCTTTTCCACCAAAAACCAGCCTCAAAAATTTTTCGTGGAAAAATGTGATTTTCCTGTTGACAAGTGCTGGTTCCTCTTGTATAATAATCAAGCCGTCGCAAGTGAGGCGGCCGCTTCGGGAGCATAGCTCAGCTGGTAGAGCACATGCCTTACAAGCATGGGGTCACAGGTTCGAGCCCTGTTGTTCCCACCACTTCCCCCATGACTACCTGGCTCGGTAGTTCAGTTGGTTAGAACGCCGGCCTGTCACGCCGGAGGTCGAGGGTTCAAGTCCCTTCCGAGTCGCCACTTGCCTCTGTAGCTCAGTTGGTAGAGCAGAGGACTGAAAATCCTCGTGTCGTTGGTTCGATTCCGACCGGAGGCACCATCCCCCGTGAGCTCTCTTACGGGGGAGACAAAATGCGAGTGTAGCTCATCTGGTAGAGCGCCACCTTGCCAAGGTGGAGGTAGCGAGTTCGAGCCTCGTCACTCGCTCCAATTACGGAGCAAAGACCTCTTTGCTCCGTATTTAATAAGGTGCCATAGCCAAGTGGTAAGGCAGAGCTCTGCAAAAGCTCCACTCCCCAGTTCAAATCTGGGTGGCACCTCCAAAAAAGAAACACCAGCCTGTAGGCTGGTGTTTCTTTTTTGGATTCCGGCGGCTCAAGGCCGCCTCCTCCCTTCGGAGTTTCAAATGCTCGGGGTCGGCAAAGCCGAACCTGCGCAATTCTTCGCTGCGCTCCGAATTTACGCCGCACTCGCGGCGCGGCTCAGAAGGGCCGTTTGATGATTTGGCAGCGGCATCTAAGTGGTACAGACACCAATAATATGTAATTTGTGAGGAGATCTGCATGCCATTAAGAAACATTGATGGACAGTATATTCCATCTTTTTTTAGTATCATTTTGGAAACCAATGATAAGATCAATGTTGCAATCGAAGCGAATCCCGCAACGTTTGCGCATGAATTCGTTCACTATCTCCAAGACCTAATTTTACCGTATAATATTCGGTTAAATTTAAGTAAGATTCGTTGGTTTTATGATATTTCTGAAATTGCATGTCGCAAAGGGTATTTAAAACGTCCCTTCGAGGAGTGGAATCGCGATTCGCAACTTCTGAAACTTCAATATCAATACACCATCGGAGATGGAAAGTTTATAGATCAAGTAGCCGACATCGGTGAGCCTCTTATTTCATCCGAAGAATTCTGTGCATTTGATGAATCATTTACTCGCAAACAGCGAAAATCCACAATTTATAAATATTCTATACCAATAGACAACATGTCAGAAAATTATAATATAGGCGCCAGAGATTTATTAGAGTACATTGCTCACAAAATCGAAAGGAAACATTTTCCCGCTAATTCTGCAGTTTCACAATTTCCATATGAATCTGTAGATATCCTTTTTGAAAAGTATGGACTATCTCGCCTGCCAGTTGCCACTCGACTGTGCATCGCAGAATATTGTCTCTACAATGATAATCCAATTCGTTTTATGTTTCAGCAGTTTCTTAAAAACGACAGTATGCGAGCGTTCTTCTCCAGCTATGGCTTAGACCACAAAGGACTATATCAGTTACTTTTGCTCTCAGGTTTTCAAACGACCGACGGTATTGCAGAAAGCCTATTGCATAAAACCAACAGAAGGTTAGAGCAATTTAAAACTGATCTTCAAACTGGTTATGGTCAGTTTCCTCAAATAGTGGAATGGGTTTCGGAAGTAAGTAAATTTGCGAAAGATCGATTATCGAATCGTTTTATTTTTACGGATCTGTTTCACATGAGCACTCCAGAACTTCATAATTTTATGAAAGAAACCATTTCTACCGTTGGAATCCCTCTCGTTATGAATAAAAAGGGGGAATATATTTCTTTCCCAAACACTCAAAGCCAGGAAGAAAGAACTACACAAGAATTTATACAATTTTATATTCTTGAGAATTTCTTGCTTTTTATAGAAGATAGAAAAGCGAACTCCTGTCCTATTCGAAAATTCTGTCACTGCAACTATACCGTTGATTGCAATGGAGGCTATCTATTCGATCGAGAAAAAAGAATCAAGAAAAATGATGCCTGCCCATTTTGGAATTTTTTAAATGCGTACAAATTATCAGATATACAGTATAGATGATGAATTTAAAGAGAGGCTGCAAACTATTTCTACCAAAACGCTAACACTATGGTGTAAAAATTTTGAGGCAGACACCGCACTCTCCGCCCCTTTGGGCATAGGTTTGACAATGCCACTGGATTAAACTGTGCGGAGACATGTTCCATCAAATTCTGAACCTTACCGCGTATATCAACTACCTTATAAGAGGCACCTGCAAGCAGGTGCCTCTTTTTTAATTTTGGGAAAAACAAAGGACTTTGGAAGGACAGAACCGGCGCTCCTGGGCAATTCTTCCCCTGGGCTCGTTGACATTTTCCCACACCCATGGTATAATTTTGACGCGCGTAAAATTACTATTTTTCACCAAGAAACCGGTACGCTTAGAACAAAGGAGGGACTTGCTGTGAACGTTTCCAAACTATTTGAACCTGGCAAAATTGCAAATCTGACAATCAAAAACCGCATTGTTATGACTGCCATGGGCGTCTGCTTGGGCGGCGCCGATGGTCAGGCCACCCCAGAAATCATCAAATACTACGAAGCACGGGCCAGAGGGGGCGTAGGTCTTATCATCACCGAAGTGACCCGCGTAGACGACGTAGACGGAAAAGGCATGCCCCATCAATTGGGTGTCACCGACCTTAAACACATCGGGCCGCTCCAGCAGCTTACCGATACGGTCCACAGCTACGGCACCAAACTTTTTATTCAACTGCAGCACCCAGGCAAGGAAGGCATGGCTGCCCTGAATGCAGGCCGTCCCCTGGTGGCACCCAGTGCCATTCCCAACAGCAAGGGAGCCATGCCCAGGGAGCTGAGCATACAGGAAATCCATCAGCTCGTTCAGAAGTTTATTGCAGGCGCAAGGATTGCACGCCTGGGCGGTGCGGACGGCGTAGAAATCCACGCAGCTCACGGCTATCTTATCAACCAATTCCTCAGTCCCCGCCACAACCATCGGACCGATGAATATGGAGGCTCCTTTGAAAACCGGCTGCGTTTTGCTCTGGAGATCATTCAGGGAATCAAACAAGCCTGTCCCGGTTTCCCTCTGAGCGTACGCATCAGCGCCGACGAATTTATGCCCGATGGAAATAGCCTTCAGGACGGGGTCAAGATTGCACAGGCCATGGTGGAGGCCGGCGCCGATGTGATCAATGTAAGCAATGGACTGCATGAGAGCGGCGTCACCATTATGGAGCCCTATGCCTATCCGGAGGGCTGGAAAAAGCACCTGGCCAAGACGATCCGGGCCGCCGTATCGGTCCCTGTCATTGCGGTCAATACCATTAAGTCTCCAGAAACGGCGGAAGCATTGCTGGAGGAAGGTGTCAGTGACTTCATTGGGGCCGGCCGCAGCCTCCTGGCTGATCCAGATTGGCCCAACAAAGCAAAAAATGGGGTTCCTGAGACCATCCGCAGCTGTGTGGGATGTATGCAGTGCTTCTCCGAGCTGGCCATGGGGCGCCATATTGGGTGTGCAGTCAATCCGCGAACCGGTCGGGAGCTATACTTCCCCGCCCCCATCCGTGACCGCAGCGGTGAGTGCGCCGTGGTGGTCGGCGGCGGCCCTGCCGGTATGGAGGCCGCAGTTACGTTGGCCCATCGGGGATACCATGTGACGCTGTTTGAGCAGGAAGCTCAATTGGGCGGTGCTCTTAACTTAGCGGATAAGCCTCCTAAAAAGCACCTGATCACCCGTCTGCGCGACACCATGATCGGCGAGCTGGAGGAAGCCGGTGTCCAGATCCGGTTGAACACCAGAGCCACCCCCGAAGCAGTCCGTGCCCTGAAGCCTGCTGCTCTGTTCCTTGCCTGCGGCGCCCAGCCCATCGTTCCTACAATTCCTTCCGCTAAGACCATGTACACGTTTGCCGATGTGCTTACCGGCAGCGTCACAGTCACAGGCCGGGTCGCTGTCATCGGCGGAGGTCTTGTCGGCCTTGAAACCGGAGAATTTCTTGCCGAGCAGGGCTGCCACGTCGTGTTAGTGGAACAGATGGAGGAAGTTGGACAGGGCGTATACGCCAGCGTGGTCTTTACCCTCGTCAAGGCGTTAAAGGAACACGGGGCAGAGATTCTCACCGGCCATCGGCTCACCGCAGTCACACAGCAGGGTATCGAAGCCCAAACCGGAGAGCACAGCGTCCAAATTCCCTGTGATTTTGTGGTGCTTGCTCTGGGCTCCAAGCCCGATTCCCACACCCTGGCCGAATTCCAAACCGCTTTCCCCCAGGCTGTGGTGATTGGCGATGCGCTGGCAGGACGGCGCATTATGGAAGCCACCCGAGAGGGCTATCTCCAGGCCCTACACATTTAACCTCCCGCTCAGTCAAAATGTTCTGTCCTTTCTCTCCAGGCACAGCGGAATCATAACAAAATTCCGGAGAAGCAGATGTTTGCCTCTGCTTCTCCGGAATTGTTTTTTTAGGAACGTACTCGTTCCCCGCTCTCCCCCATCTGCTGCCAACGCCTGCTCTGCCAGCAGAATCGGGCATAGGACAGAACCGCCCTGACCAACCAATCGATGATCATGGCTCCCCAAATAGCTTCCAGTCCCCAGCCGAACACATGGATCAGCACATAGGAGAGCGGAATCCGCACCACCCACATACCTGCCAGCGAAATGTAGAAGGGCCAGCGCGTGTCCCGCGCACCGCGCAATACCCCGGCCAACACCACGCCCACAGCCAGGAAGGGCTCTGCAAACGCCTCAATCCGCAGCATTTTAGCCGCCAAAAGAATCGTTGGGCCATCATCGGTGAAAAAGCCAATAATGGGCGCCGCACAAAGAAACATGATCGTACTGGTCACCAGCATAACACCGATTCCCAGACGGTTGCACCACCGGCCGTAGCGCACTGCCAGCTCCCGCTTTCCCGCGCCCAGAGACTGGGCCACCAGCGTGGTCCCGGCGGTGGCAAAGCCGTAAACCGGCAAATAACAGAGCTTTTCACCCGTATCCGCCAGGAGATTGGCAGACAGTGCCATCGTGCCCAGCCCCGTGATCATAGCCGTAGCCGCAATCTGTCCCAGAGAGATGGTCACCCGTTCCATGGCTGCGGGAGTTCCCAGGGCAATGGCTCGCTTGATGATCTTCCTGTCCGGACAAAACCCCTCCTTCAGCCCGATCCGGTAGGCCGCAGGCCGCAAAAACAGCACCGCCATCAAGCTGACACCGGAAAACACAATAGAGGCAGCGGTGGCCGCAGCCGCTCCGCTGACTCCCCAGCCCGCCCGATGCAGGGTAAAGCTATGCCCGAACAGGGTCATTTGGGTGGTGGGATAAATCAAAAAATAATTGCCCACAACGTTGATCAGATTCGTCATGATATTGAACTTCATGGGCGTTTTCGTATCACCGGCACAGCGCAGAATGCTGGAACAGACAATCAATGATACATTGAACAAATACGCCATGCCAATAATCTGCAAGTAGCTCCGGGCCATGGGGATCACCACCGGGTCGGCATGCATCCAAACCGGAAGCCAGGGAGCCACCACAAGGGTCACCAGCGCCGTCAGCAAGAGGCCCACCACTACGGTAGCCAGAACCGACTGCCGGATAATTTTCTTTGCCTGATCAAAATTTCCTTCGCCAATGCTGTGGGCAACCAGCACGGAATATCCGACCCCCACCGCATTCATAAAGCCATTGATCAGCCAAATGGTAGACATGGTCACTCCCACAGCAGCTGTTGCATCCACACCGATGCTGCCTACCATGGCCGTGTCCACATAATTAACCGCCGTCTGCAAAAGCAGCTCCACGATCGTAGGCCACGACAGCAACACCACTTGCTTCCATGGTGGAATGCTTCCATCCAATATGCTTCCCGGTACCGCCATTTTCCTTGCCTCTTCTCCTTGACGGCCCCTCACAGGCCCGTCCGCTTACGCAAAAATTTCGTTCCCTATGTAAAACCAGGGAGATGATGCATCTGAATCTTTCAAGACACCACGCGGAGAGGGGGATTGTCTCCCCCTCTCCGCCGGCAATTCTGTGATACGGCCTACCTGCCGAAAAATTCGCAGTTGGGCACTCCATGATTTTCCACCACAGAGCGCAGGCCTCTCTTGCTGTCCTCGGTGGCAAATACGATCTCAGCCGCCTTCAGTTCAAACTCACGTGCCTGCTCAATGTTGTTCTGGGTGGCCATCCGGACGCAGTCCTTATAGTACTTTACCGCAATGGGCGCTGCTTTGGACATTTTTTTGGCAATGGCCAAACCAACTTCCTCCACCAGTTCGTCCGCCACTACCTTGCTGGCAAGGCCCAGCTCATAGCACTGCCGCCCGGTAAAGTCCTCGTTGAGGAACATATAATCCAAAACCTTGTTTCTGCCAATCCACATGGGCAGGCGAAGAGAACTCATGCCCCAGGACCCCACCGTACCATAGTAAATATCTCCATCGTGCATGCGGAACCCCTCACCCACGATACGGATATCAAAGGCATTGAACAGCGCCGTGGATCCTCCGATACACCGGCCTTTGGCCGCTACCAAAGTGGGCTTGGGATAGCAGTCTATGCGCTCAACCAGCCGATTTCCCAGCACGGAAAAGCTCTCCGAAATCTCCTCGGTTGCTCCGTTCAGGTTTTTTGTAATATCCCCGCCGTCCGCGCCATAGGAGAAATCCGGTCCGTTGCTTTTGAGCATGACCGCCCGCACTACGTCATCCTTTTCAAAGGTCTCCAGCGCATCCATCAGCTCTGCCATCATACGCTTGCTCACCGAATTGAGGGGCGGATAATTTAATGTAATCACGCCAACCCGCTCCACTTTTTCTGTAAGGATCGTCACATATTCCATAATCATTCTCCATTCTGCCCTTGCCCTGGGCTCTCAATGTTCTGTCCCCACAGGGCGTTTCGTGCCGCCCTGCCTGCAGTCACCATAGAGGAGGCCTACTTCTCTTCCTTGGCGGAAGCGACCACCTCTGCCACCTTCGCCGTATTCTCCGTGGGAGAGTGCTTGGTGCACAAGCTGACAATCACATAGGCGATGATGCCGGGAACCACGGGGAACACGCTGGAGAAGGGAACGGTAATCACTCCGAAAATACTCAGCAGTGCAGTGCCCATGCCCACAGCTGCCGCGGCGGCAGCGCCCTTGGTGGTGCCGCGTTTCCAAATAATTCCGCCTACCAGAGGCACCAAGGTACCGGCCAGCATGATGGTGTAGCCCACGGAAAGCAGGTCAATAACATTCTCAAAAATGGTGGCACAGATGACCGCCGCAATGGAGACGATCACATTGACCGCCAGATTCAAACGCTTCTGCTGGGCCTCGCTGGCATTCTTATTGATAAATCCACAATACAGGTCATGCACCACCAGAGCATCGGTGGCCACCAGAGCACCGCTGGCAGTGGACATGATCGCCGCCAAAATGGCACAAATCATGATGGCACACACCAGAGGGGGCACTTTATTCATCAGCAGAACAACAAATGCGCTGGTGCCGGCCTCGGGGAACTCCGCGCCGCCCCACATGCCAATGTAAACCATAAGGAACGCAAAGAGGAACATGGGGACACAGCTGAGCAGATGGCCCCAAAAAGCGGTATTCTCCGTTTTGGCGGAGGCTGCGCGCTGCACAGAGGTCTGATCCACCAACACAGAAAGCACCATGGGTCCCACAAACATCATCCACAGTTCCGGGGTAATGTTAAACAGGTCAAACTTTTCCGCCGGATAGTAGGAATGGACCACATCCAGGCCGCCCTGCGTGAGCATGGAGACACCTACCACCAGCACGCCCACGATGATCACTCCCACCTGGAACACCGCCGTGGCGTAAGACCCCCACAGGCCGGCAAACATGGTATATACCAGCATAACCGCCGCTGTGATCACCAGTCCAATGACAGGGTCAATTCCAAAGGCCGAAAAGATCGCCTTGGAGGCCACCAATTGCCCGCCCATGGAAGCGGCGCAGGCAAAGGGACCGATGCCGCTGTAAAGGAGGACAATGAAGTTTCCGGAATATCTTCTCTTAAAATAGTCCGAGAAGGACACCAGCTTATTGCGGTAAATAAACCGGGTCATGCAGAAGGCATGGACCACACAGGCCAGGCCGCAGGCGATGGCATACCAGGCGCCCGCCACGCCCAAGGAGACGGCATATTGTGTGGTGCCAATAACCACACCCGATCCAATGCTGGCGCCAACCGCCGATGCAATGATAAACCAAAATCCAGATTGTCCCGACGCGGTCAAAAAGTCCTTTGTCGTACTGGCGTGGGACCGGCCCCGCAAACCAATCACCACATTGATCACCATGAAAATGACGAACGTTAAAATGATAAGTGTATACAGATCCATTCCGATAGACGCCTCCTGTCAAATTACAATTTTTACACACACGGGCTATATTGTCTCTGGGCTATCTATGCGTTACCTCCTCCCTTTCTCCTTGTTCCACACATACCGGGCTTCCTGTTTCATTTATAGCTCTTCATAAAACCGCTTAGCATTATGATATAAAATGTGCTCCTTGGCATCGTCGCTGAAGGGCAGCGCTTCCACCTGTGCAATGATATCTTCCACCGGCACACTTTGCGTGCCCCAGTTGGAGGCAAAACAAATTCGCTCCTTCAGACTGTTCTCACCATAGTACAAATACGGCTCATAGCCCGATCCCCGCATAGCCATTTTTTCCGGCGAATGGGTTTCAAAGTTCAAATACACATTCTCATGGCGAAGGGCCAGACACATAAACTCCAGTACCCAGGGCCATCCGCTCACACCGGCCATGATCTTCAGCTCCGGGAAATCCCTGGCCACCTGGTCAATATAACGCGGATGGCCAATATCATAGGGCACAGCCTTGGAAAGATTCAGGCTGCAATAAATATGTACCGGAATCCCCAGCTCACACGCCTTGCTGTAAAGGGGATAATTCCGCTTATCGCTGGCAGGCAGCTTGGTGCGGAAAGCGGTCAGATACAGGGCATGCAGCCCATATTCTTTCACGCACGTCTCTAACTCGCGTACCGCTTGCTCCCCTTTATTGGGATCTACATAAATAAAGCCTTTCAATTTATTGGGATACGCCTGAACCAGTTCCGCCGTTTTTCTGTTGTCGTGATCTCCGTCGCAAGTAATGCCCCATTCAATTCCAATCTCATCCAGGTGGCGTACAAATTGCTCGGGCTTCATGGCATTCTGTTCCGCCGCTGCATGAACCACTTGTTGGAAGCCCTCTTTTCCCTGCTGCTCATATACCTCGTCAAGCTCCTGGATGGTAAGCCCTACCTGCGCGGCAATTCCTGGCCCATAGGAATTTTTGTAACCGCGATACTGGGGATCCAGACACATGGTACTGAGTGTGTTTGCCAATTCGTTTGCCCCCATGGGCATATCCAGGCACAAATCAATTACCTTTCTCATAGGCTCCTCCTTTACGTTTTGCTCTTTATCCAGTTTTTGCTTTACTCAAGTATTTCGTTAGTCAAAAAATAGCACAATTATTGACGCACGTCAATAATTGTGCTTTACAAATTTTTCTGGGCATTTTTGTGCAAATCAATGGTTTTCTTTCGTGCAGATCGCCCAGGTATTTGCTGCCTATCCTTCTCCCCAAGAAACCGGGAGGGATAAACCTTCCGGGCTGCGTGACTTTGTCCTGCGGGATTGCGGCACAGATCCGACAAAAAAGCGCCGGAGACGAAGCTCCGGCGCTTTCATTATTTCTCAGCTTTTTCAATCAATTCCGCAAGGACAAAGGTACGGTCTAAAATCGCCTCCATCTCTTCCTTCGTTAGGTCAAAGGTAGGCATAATCGCATACTTGCCCAGGCAATCCATAAATTCCCTGTCACTCAGTTTTATCGTACCATAGTATTCTCCCACTACCATAGCACGGCCTACGCCTTCTACCATCCGTACGTGGATACGGAATTCCTTGCCGTCCACAGGCTTTCCCCGGTATACAAAGGCATCCCGGCTATCGGAGTAATACCGCTCAATCTGATCCGCAGAAGCCGATACATCCAAAGTTGCAAATTCGGAAGCCACTATAAACTCAATAAACAACGGATTGAGGAGCATCATCCTGCGATACATCAGATATTTCAGCATCAGACGCACCATAGGCTCCTGCCCCAGGGGAAGAACGGTCGAGACAACCTGCTCAATTCCCTGGAATTCTTCCCGAAACAACACCTGCATGATGCTCTCTTTGTTTTTGAAATAATAGTACACCAAAGAGCGCGGTACACCCAGGTAGTCGGCCACATCTTTGATTGCCGTCTTTGCATATCCGTTTTCCCTGACCACATGCTTTGTCGCCTCAAGGATATTCTTTCGCATTTCTGCACTTTTTTTATAAGCCATGTCGCACAAACCCATCCGCTTTTATTTGGTTCATTATATCACCCTTTACCAATAGGGTCAATTATAAAGTCCTTATATGTCCTCGGTCAGCTGCAAGCGGGTTGTGAAACAGACACAGCGGGCCCAGTCCCCTTCCGGTACGTTCTGTGTTCGATTCAATGCTCCAGGCAAGTTTCATTGTCTCTTCCTCCTACGACGTTTGCCCCAATCCAGTCCCTGCGGCCTCTCCGCCTCTCGTCAGAGGAAAATTCCCCAGGTTTTGGGATATTCTTTTGTGAGAATCGCTAATTTTTCCGAAATTTTCCCCCTTTTATTCTGTCATTCCTGTGGAGAACGACAGTTGACTTTTGTTTTTCCTTCTCTTAGAATAAATGCATATATCGTTTGCCGCACTTGCAGGAAGGGAGAACCTGGGATGATGCTGGTTCATTGTAATCCAATGATGAATGCCGGCCGGTCCGCCGCCTATGGCGATGGGGACTCTTGTTCTTGCGCCTATTTTCAGGCTTCCAACGCCAATTTCATGATTTTTTCTGTGGACACCATGGTCATGGTGTCCATTTTTCTTATTTTAGTCGTGGCTGTCCTGTGCGGAGCACTGGCCCAAATGATTCCAGCCGCTATTTTTCTTTCCCTGGCCGGCACACTGTTTTACAATCTGAACACCCCCTAAAGAACAACCGTACCGTGACCATCTCTTCGATACAAAAGCGGCTTCGTTCTTGCGGGAATGAAGGCCGCTTTTTTGTATAATCACTTAAAAAGGAGCAATTAGAATGAAGAAGTTACTCTCTCTTGCCCTGGCTCTGGCCATGACCATGAGCCTGGCCGCCTGCGGCGGAGGCAGCAGTTCCTCCTCCAGCCAGAGCGGCGCCGCCTCCAGTGCTTCCGGCGCCTCCAGCAGCACCTCCGGTGAGGCCGCCAATGCCTTTAAGCTGGGCGGTACCGGCCCTCTGACTGGCGGTGCCTCCATCTACGGCTTGGCTGCCCAGCGCGGCGCCCAGATCGCCGTGGATGAGATCAACGCCCAGGGCGGCGACATCCAGTTTGTCCTGCGCTATGAGGACGATGTGAACGACCCTGAGAAGGCTGTCAATGCCTACAACGCACTGAAGGAGTGGGGCATGCAGATCTCTCTGGGCTCCGTCACTACCCAGCCCGGCATCGCCACCTCCAGCTACAACTTTGCCGACAGCATCTTTGCCCTGACCCCCTCCGCCTCCTCCCCTGATGTGATCTCCGGCAAGGACAACGTCTATCAGATGTGCTTCTCCGACCCCAACCAGGGTCTGGCTTCCGCCCAGTATATCTCCCAGCAGAAACTGGGCGAGAAGGTGTTCATCATCTGGAAGAGCGATGACAACTACTCCACCGGCATTAAGGATAAGTTCATGGCCGAGGCTGAGCAGCTGGGGCTGAATGTGGTAGGCAACGCCACCTTCACCACTGACACCGCCACCGACTTCACCGTTCAGCTGACCCAGGCCAAGCAGAAGGAAGCTGACCTGCTGTTCCTGCCCATTTACTATCAGCCCGCCTCTCTGATCCTGAACCAGGCCAACGCCATGGGCTATGAGCCCAAGTTCTTCGGCGTGGACGGCATGGACGGTATCCTCACCATGAAGGGCTTTGACACCTCTTTGGCTGAGGGTGTTATGCTGCTGACCCCCTTCAACGCCGACGCCCAGGATGAGGCCACCCAGAGCTTCGTGAAGGCCTATCAGGACAAGTACGGCGAGACCCCCATCCAGTTTGCTGCCGACGCCTATGACTGCGTCTACGCCTACAAGCAGGCCCTGGAGACCGCCGGCTGCACCCCCGACATGAGTGCGGCGGACATCAACACCAAGCTGAAGGAGACCTTCCCCACCATCACCTTTACTGGTCTGACCGGCGACGGCGCCGGCATCACCTGGGATGCCACCGGCGCGGTGTCCAAGAGCCCCAAGGGCATGGTCATTCAGGACGGCGCTTACGTGGGTATGGACTGATTCCCGTTTGACACAATACGCGCTTCCCAGGGGACTGCGTGGCAGTCCCCTGGGACACGTGTTTCCTTGCAGCAAAAGGGGACGCATGGGAAAGGGGCCGGAAGGGCCCGGCGTTTTTCCCATGCGCCCTGAGAGAGAAAAGGTGAGTGAATTATGGATTTCTTGACCCTGTTGGATTACCTGATCCGGGGCCTGAGCCTGGGCAGCATCTACGCAATTATCGCCTTGGGCTATACCATGGTCTACGGAATCGCAAAAATGCTGAACTTTGCCCACGGCGACGTGATCATGGTGGGCGGCTACATCTGCTTTTTCACCATGTCTGGCCTGAGCACCTCCTTTGCAGAGGGTTCCCTGGCCGCGGCGGTGATTCCCGCCCTGGCGGGCGTCCTGCTGTCCATGGTGGTATGTACCGCTCTGGGCGTAGTCATTGAGGGGCTGGCCTACAAGCCCTTGCGCCAGGCTCCCTCTCTGGCGGTACTGATTACCGCCATCGGCGTGAGCTACTTCCTCCAGAATGCGGCCCTGCTGATGTGGTCTTCCAGTCCCAAGGTATTTTCCCCCATCGTGGGCAACGGCCTGCTTCAGGTGGGCCCTCTGAGCATCTCCTATGTTACTCTGGTGACCATCGCTGCCTGCGTGGTCATCATGATCGTGCTGACCTCCTTTACCGGCCGCACCAAACTCGGGAAGGCCATGCGGGCGGTGTCAGAGGACAAGGGGGCTGCTCAGCTCATGGGCATCAACGTCAACCGCACCATCTCCATGACCTTTGCCATCGGTTCGGCTCTGGCGGCCATCGCAGGCGTGCTGCTGTGCTCTGCCTACCCCACCCTGACCCCCACCACCGGCTCTATGCCCGGCATCAAGGCGTTCACCGCCGCCGTGTTCGGCGGCATCGGTTCCATCCCCGGAGCTCTGCTGGGCGGACTGCTCCTGGGTATCATTGAAATCTTTGCCAGCGCCTATATCTCCACGCAGCTGTCCACCGCCGTGGTCTTCGGCGTACTCATTATCGTGCTGCTGGTCAAGCCCGCGGGCCTGCTGGGCAAGACCGTGCGGGAGAAAGTGTGAGGTGGCCGGCATGAAAAAGAATATTTTGACCATAAACAAATCCACCCGCTCCATGCTCTTTACCTACACCCTGGTCATTGGTGCCTTTGTGATCATCCAGCTTCTGCGCACCTTTAAAGACGGAGGCGTGGGTGCGGTACTGGAGGGTCAGCTCATCCCCATCTGTGCCTATGTGACCATGGCTCTGGCTCTGAACCTGGTGGTCGGCATTTCCGGCGAGCTGAGTCTGGGACACGCAGGCTTTATGAGCATCGGTGCCTTTATGGGCTGCTCCGCCGCCAGCGCTCTGGCCGGTGTGATCCCCTCCGCTCCGGTGCGTCTGGCCGTAGCTATGCTGGTAGGCGCTGCCCTGGCCGGCTTCTTCGGCTTTCTCATCGGAATTCCCGTACTGCGTCTCAATGGCGACTACCTGGCCATCGTCACTCTTGCCTTCGGTGAAATTATCAAGAGCCTGCTGACCAACGTCTACTTGGGTATGGATTCCAACGGCTTCCAATTCAGCTTCCTGGAAAACCGGAACATCCTGGGCGAGGGCAGCATCGAGCTCATCAAAGGCCCCATGGGTGTGATGAACGCCCAGCGCATCTCTTCCTTTATCGCAGGCTTTGTGCTGGTCGTCGTTACCCTGATCGTCATCTTCAACCTGGTCAACAGCCGCACCGGCCGGGCCATCATGGCCGCCCGTGACAACCGCATCGCCGCCGAAAGCGTAGGCATCAGCGTCACCAAGTACAAAATGATCGCCTTTGTCACCTCCGCCGCCCTGGCGGGGGCCGCCGGTACCCTCTATGGCTGCAGCCAGGTCACCTTCACCGCAACCAAGTTTGACTTCAACACCTCTATCCTTATCCTGGTGTTTGTGGTGTTAGGCGGCCTGGGCAACATGTGGGGCTCGGTCATCGCCGCCGCCGCCCTGACCGTCCTGCCTGAGGCCCTGCGCCAGTTTGCCGACTACCGCATGCTGGTCTACGCCATTGTGCTGATCCTGGTCATGCTGGCCACCAATAACCCCACGCTCTGGAACTGGTACGCCCGCTTCCAGAGAAAAAAAGCAGAGGAGAAGGGAGGCGCTGAGCAATGAGCAAATTTCAAAAAGAGCCGGTGAAGCTGGTGCCAGTGCCCAGCACCAACAAAATCCCCGAGCGTGATATTGACAAAAGTCCCATTTTGGAGTGCCGCCACTTAGGGATAGACTTCGGCGGCCTGGCGGCCGTGAAGGATTTCAACATGGCTATCGGCCGCACGGAAATTGCCGGCCTCATCGGCCCCAACGGAGCAGGCAAGACCACCGTCTTTAACCTTTTGACCAAAGTCTATCAGCCTACCCGAGGCACCATCCTTCTGGACGGCATGGACACCAACAGCATGAATACCGTCCAGGTGAACAAGGCCGGTATTGCCCGTACCTTCCAGAATATCCGCCTGTTCAATAACCTCACCGTGGAGGATAACGTGAAGCTGGGCCTTCACAACCACATTGACTGCGGCATGTGGAGCAGCATCTTCCGCCTGCCCAAGTACTGGAGCTCTGAGAAGAAGGCACGGGAAGAAGCCATGGAGCTTCTGTCCATCTTTGACATGGGCTATCTGGCCAAGTTCAAGGCCAGCTCCCTGCCCTACGGCGCCCAGCGCCGTCTGGAGATCGTCCGCGCCCTGGCCACCAAACCCAGCCTCCTGCTTCTGGACGAGCCAGCGGCGGGCATGAACCCCTCGGAGACGGCGGAGCTTATGGAGACCATCGTCAAAATCCGGGACACCTTCAACATCGCCATTTTGCTCATCGAGCATGATATGAGCCTGGTCATGGGCATCTGCGAGGGCATTGCGGTACTGAACTTCGGCCAGATCATCGCCAAGGGCACTCCCGATGAGATCAAGAATAACCCGGTGGTCATCGAGGCCTACCTGGGCAAGCAGAAGGAGGCGTAAGGACGTGGAAAACACCCTGCTCAATGTAGAAAATATCAACGTCTATTACGGCGCCATCCACGCCATCAAGGACGTGTCCTTTCATGTAAACCAGGGGGAGATCGTCACCCTCATCGGCGCCAACGGCGCGGGCAAGACCACCACCCTGCAGACTGTCTCGGGCCTGCTGCGGTCCAAGACCGGGCGCATCACCTTTGAGGGCAAGGAGATCCAGCATATCAGTCCCGACAAGCTGGTCTCTCATGGTCTGGCCCAGGTGCCCGAAGGCCGCCGGATTTTCCTTCAAATGTCTGTGGAGGAGAACCTTGAGATGGGCGCCTACACCCAGCCCCCCGCCGGGATTCCAAAGGACCTGGAGATGGTCTTTGACCTGTTCCCCCGGCTGAAGGAGCGCCGCAGGCAGATTGCCGGCACCCTGTCCGGCGGTGAGCAGCAGATGCTGGCCATGGGCCGTGCCCTGATGTCTCATCCCAAGCTGTTGATGCTGGACGAGCCGTCCATGGGCCTTGCCCCCATTCTGGTGGAGCAGATCTTCGAGATCATCCAGGACCTGAACCGCAAGGGCTCCACCATCCTGCTGGTAGAACAGAACGCCCAGATGGCCCTGTCTGTGGCCCACCGGGGCTATGTGCTAGAGACAGGCAATGTAGTCACCACCGGTACCGGCGAGGAGCTGATCCGCAGCCCGGAAATCAAGCGGGCCTATCTGGGCGGTTAAATCCCGAAGGCCTTTCCGCAAACCAAACAAACGCCGCCGGAAGCAGTGCTTCCGGCGGCGTTTTCTTATGCTTCAGGACGGTTTTTCCCGTTTTGTTACTCCTGCTCCTCTTCCCGGATGGTGTTGATGATCCGGGGCAGAAGCTGCTTTTTCCGGCTGACCACACCGGGCAGGATGGCGATCCCATCCTTCACCTCCACCTGGAAGGCTCGGGCCACCAGGGACTCAGCCCCCTTGCCGGCCATGAGCAGTTCGGTATTGGCCCCCCGTACGTCGGTAAACATGTAGAAAATGTAGTCCAGGCCCTGCTTCTCCAGGGCAACGGGCAGATAGGGGGCCAGGAGGGCCTGGCTGGCCTTCCGGTTGCGCTCCACCATGTAGCTGCCTTGGCCCACGCCAAAGCGCACAGCACCGCTGTCAAAGATCTTATAGTCGGTGTTGAAGATCTCCTCGGCGGTCTTGCCGCTCACGTCTCCGCCGTGCTCAAACATGGCGTCAGCATAGGCCTCCAGATCCACCCCGGCCAGCTCAGCCAGCTTCCGGGCCGTACGCTCGTCCACAGGGGTACAGGTGGGGCTGCGGAACATGAGGGTGTCGGATAGAATGGCCGAGAGCATAAGCCCCGCGGTGGTCTTATCAATTTCCACCCCGTTCTCCTCATACATCTGGTAGATGATGGTGGAGGTGCAGCCTACAGGCACGTTGCGGAAATACACCGGCCCGTCGGTCTCCATGGAGCCGATGCGGTGGTGGTCGATGATCTCCAGGATCTCCGCCTGTTCAATGCCCTCCACGGCCTGGTTCTTCTCGTTGTGATCCACCAGGATAAGCTGCTTTTTATGCAGGCCCATCATATTACGGCGGGAAACCACGCCCACATAGCGCCCCTCGTCATCCAGCACTGGGAAGTAGCGGTAGCGCACTGAGGTCATCACCTTGGTGGCCGCCTCTACCGAACTGTCGAGGGTGAAGGTAAGCAGGCCGTTCTCCGTCATATAGTGGCGGATCGGGGCCGCCTGACTGATCATCTGACCGGCCACATAGGTACTCTTGGGGGTGCCGATCATAATGCACCCCTGCTCTTCCGCCAGCATTTTGATGGTCCGGGACACCTTACTGTCTGCGCACACCACCACGCACCCCGCCCCCATCTCAATGGCGGCCAGCTGGCTCTCACTGCGGTTGGCTACGATGACAATGTCACCGGGGGAGATGGACTTCTCGATCTGCTCGGCGCTGCCCGAACCGATGATGATCCGGCCGTTTACCCGCTTGCCCTCAATATCTCCCACCAGGACGGTGCCCTCCAGAATGTCCAGGATATTTTGATAGCTGGTCCCGGCCTTTTCCAAAATGTGGGTATCCAGGCCGTCCATATTGGCAGTAGCCACGTCCTTAACGGTAATGACGCCCTTGAGCTTCTGCTCCTCGTCCACAATACAGAGGGTGTCAATCTGCTGGTCACGCATGGTCATCCAGGCCCGGCGCAGGCTGGTCTCCCCATCCACACCCTCCATAGTCCGGATATCCACGTCCCGGATCTGGGGGCTCACGTCGGTATAGAGCTGGGGAGAGGGGACCTGGAAATAGTCCAGAACAAACTCGGTCTCCCGGTTCAAGAAGCCCGCCCTACAGGGTTTGCAGGGGTGCTCCGGGTCCAGAATATTTTTCAGGCGGCTGTACGCGATGGCGGAACAGATGGAATCCGTGTCCGGGTTGCGGTGTCCGATGACCTTGATGGCGCGGAGATTTTCTTGACTGTTCATAGGCTGCCCTCATCTCTCCCCCCATACAGGGGGTATTGATTTTCTTCCATTATACCACGTCCAGGTCATTTCGTCTGGAAAAAAATACTCGTTTTTCTGCGTTATCTTGCCTTTTCTAAAAAAATCGTCCCGCCGTTACGGCGGGACGATCTCGATTATCTCTTCTTGCTGAAAATCCGCTCCAGAATGTCCCAGTCGTCATCGCTGACGGGGGACTTCTCCTGAGCCGGGGCGGCAGCGGGAGCCTCCTCCTGAGCGGAAGCCTGCACAGGGGCCGGGGCGGCCTGAGCCGAAGCCTCAGCCTGGGCGGGAGCCGCAGCAGAAGCAGCGGCCTCCTTGGCGGCCTCGTCAAAGCCGGTGGCAATGACAGTGACCCGGATCTCATCCTCCAGGGTCTCATCAAAGGCAGCACCGAAGATGATGTTGGCCTCGGGGTGGGCAGCCTCCTGAACCAGGTTGGCGGCCGTCTCCACTTCCTCCAGGCCGATATCCATGGAACCGGTGACGTTGATCAGAACGCCCTTGGCCCCGTTGATGGAAGTCTCCAGCAGGGGGCTGGAAATGGCCATCTTGGCGGCCTCCTCGGCCTTGTTCTTGCCTGCGGCCCGGCCAACGCCCATGTGAGCCCGGCCAGCGTCCTTCATAACGGCGGACACGTCGGCAAAGTCCAGGTTGATGAACCCGGTGTTCTTAATGAGGTCCGAGATGGACTGGACAGCCTGCTGCAGCACGTCATCGGCGATCTCAAAGGCATTGACCATGGTGATCTTCTGGTCGGTGGCCAGCTTCAGGCGCTCATTGGGGATGATGACCAGGGAGTCTACCTTGTTGCGCAGCTCCGCAATGCCCCCCTCGGCCTGCTTCATCCGGCGCATACCCTCAAACCGGAAGGGCTTGGTCACCACACCCACGGTCAGTACGCCCAGCTCCTTGGCGATATCAGCCACAATGGGGGCCGCACCAGTGCCGGTGCCGCCGCCCATACCGGCGGTGATGAAGACCATGTCGGCCTCCTCCAGGGCCTTGGAGATCTGGGTGCGGTTCTCCTCGGCAGACTTGCGGCCCACCTCAGGATCCGAGCCAGCACCCTGACCGTTGGTCAGCTTCTCGCCGATCTGAATCTTCTGGGTCGCGGCGGAGACGGTCAGCGCCTGCTTATCGGTATTGACGGCGATGAACTCCACGCCCTTGGTACCGGTGCGCACCATGCGGTTGACTACATTGTTGCCGCCGCCGCCTACGCCGATTACTTTGATATTGACTACGTTATCCGGTCCCATATCCAACCCGAACGCCATATTTCGTTCCTCCTATGTCCTATGTAAAGTGGGGTTGTCTCCGCATCAAGGTATTGTGTGGGCACCCCGAAGAAAATCAAGATTTAGTTAATCCATTGTATCGCGGTTTCCAGCGTTGGTCAAGAGGAAATCAGCGATCCTTCCAAACTTTCCGCGATTTTTTCGCCCCTGTTTCCCCAGTTTCTGACAGGAAACCAAGCCTTCTCCTCAGTCCGGGGAGAATACCACCTGATAGTCCTCCTGAGTCAGATCCATGGTGCCGCTCACCTGGGGCCCATGCTTCTTCTCCAGGTCCTCCCGGACGGTGGAAATCACCTGCAGCTCATAGGCAAAATCAGCCCCCAGATCCATCTTCACCGTAAAACGGTCCAGATAGCGCAGCTCCATCTGGGTAGAGCCCAGGGCGATGGAGGAGAAGTCCTGTATCATCCCCTTCTGCTCTATTTCCCCCAGCAGGGACAGCAGGGCATCTAACTTTGTTTGCTGGGACTGAGGTACTGCAAGGGCCGTGCCCGCCTGGGGCACCAGGGCGGCAAGGCCGGTCACGGAGATGGCGTTGCCGCTGCCGGCAGCCTGCTCCAAAAGCTTCCCTTTTACGCTGATCAGCCAGGGCTGCTGGGCTACGGCGGACACTTCGGTGACTCCGCCGCCCTCCGCGGCGGTCTCAGAGGTGTCCCCGGCAGAGGTATCCGCTTCCTTCTCCTTTGCCGGCTCTTCCTCCCCCAGTTCTCCCTGAATGGCCAACAGCTCCTGGGCTGTGGGCGGCTCTACCCTGGCCACCGCATCCCACTCCACCACTGTGATGAGGATGGTACTGGGCAGGGCCCGGCGGATGGTCACCTCTCCAATATAGGGGAGGGTCTGACGCAGCCGCTGGGCAATGGCAAATTTATTCCATCCATAGAGGTTGTCACCTTGTTCAATGCCGGTGACTTCCACAATTTCTTCCTGGGTGTAGCGGCTGTTGCCGGTGACCACCACCTGCTCCACCCGGAAAAAGACCGTAGCACCCGCTGTCAGGGCAACTACCAGGGCCAGCAGGCACAACAGCTTGAACAGCGGTCCCAGTCGGCCCCTGCTGCGTCTTCGTTTTCTGCTGCGGCTGCTTCTTCTTGCCATGGTAAACTCCTTGCCTGCGGCCGGAAGTTCCGGCCGGTGTTTTTCTAAGGAAACTCCCGGATCTCCGCTCCCAGATGGCGCAGGTTGCCGGCAAAATTCTCATAGCCCCGGCGGATGTGGCGCAGCTGGGTCAAGGTGCTGGCCCCCTCCGCCCCCAGGGCGGCCACAGCCAGTGCCGCAGCCCCCCGCAGATCGGTACCCCGCAGGGCAGCTCCATGGAGCCGTCCCACCCCGGTGACTACCGCTACCCGGCCGTCGATCTGGATCTCCGCCCCCATGCGGCGCAGTTCGTCCACATGGCCGTAGCGGCTTTCAAACATGTTTTCCACAAACATGGTGCTCCCCCTGCCTCCGGCCAGGGCAGCCATCAAAACCGCCTGGGCATCGGTGGGAAAGCCGGGATAGGGGGCGGTGCGCACCGGGGGAATCCCGGTAAGCAGTCCCTGGTGCTCCAGGGCAACGAAGCCTTCCCCGGTATGTAACCGGCATCCCGCCTGGCTGAGGCAGGCGAGGACCGCGGTAAGCGTATTGGGGTCCACAGCGGCAATCTCCACCTGCCCCCCCGCCGCGGCAGCGGCGCACAGATAGGTAGCCGCAGCCATCCGGTCCCCCATCACCCGGTAGCGGGCAGGATGAAGGGGTGCGCCTCCCTCTATGGTAATGACGCTTTCCCCCGCGCCACAAACTCGGGCTCCCATAGCCAGAAGGAAATTTTGCAGGTCTACGATCTCCGGCTCTCGGGCAGCCCCCACGATGGTGGTAGTGCCTTCCCGGCCGCAGGCGGCCAGCATGGCGTTCTCCGTAGCCCCGACACTGGGGATGGACAGGCAAATTTCCCGCTCCCCTGGATTTTTCCTACCTCGGTGGCAGCACAGGCTCCCCTGTTCCTCCAAAATCTCCGCCCCCAGGGTACGCAGGGCGGCCAGATGCAAATCAATGGGCCGTGGGCCCAGTTCACATCCTCCGGGATAAAAGAGCTCCGCCTCTCCCACCCGTGCCAGCAGCGCCCCCAGAAAGATGACAGAGGAACGCATTTCCCGCATCAAGCTCTCCGGCACACAGCAGCGGCTGAGGGCAGAAGCATCCACCGTAACGGTGTCCCCCTCCCACTCCACCCGGCAGCCCAGCAGGCGCAGAATGTCCAGCGTGGCGGACACATCGGACAGGCGGGGACAATTTTCAATGACACTTTCCCCAGGGGCCAGAAGGGTGGCAGCTAAAATGGGCAGAACGCTGTTCTTTGCCCCATGGATCTCCAATCTGCCCTCCAGGGGCCGTCCGCCCTGAATTTCGTAATAACTCATGGGATAGCCTCCAAATTATCTGGATTTGGGCTATCCTATGCCAAAGGCCGAGCCGTGGTGCGCAGGGCGGATGGACCGCAGCGAGGGCGAGAAACCGAAGGCCCGCCCGTCGGGCCTGTTTCAAGCCCGAGTCGGAGGGAAGCCGCCCGCGGCGCACAGGCGAGGCCCGCCGATGCCAAAGGCCGAGCCGTGGTGCGCAGGGCGGATGGACCGCAGCGAGGGCGAGAAACCGAAGGCCCGCCTGCCGGGGCAATCCGCGCCGCCCATCGGTGGGTGCGTTCCTTACTTCATGATTCCAATCAGCGTCTCATAGATCTTCTCACTGGCATCGGGCACCGCCATATTTTTCAGTGCCTGAATCATCTTCTCCCGCCGGTCCTTCTCCCGCAGGATCAGGGCCGCCTCATCGTAGAGGGTATTTTCCACACAGTCCTGCTCCCGCAGGAGGACTGCCGCCCCCTGGTCAGAGAGGATCCGGGCATTTTTCTCCTGGTGGTTGGCGGCCACATTGGGAGAGGGGACCAGGACCGCGGGCTTTGCAATAGCGGTGATCTCCGAGATGGTAGAGGCACCTGCCCGGCACAGCACCAGGTCCGCGGCGGCCATGACCAGAGGCATATCATAGATATACTCCCGGACCTCCACTCCGTTGTCTCCCAGCTTCAGGCCCCGGCGCAGCAGCTCCTCCTGCATCCAGGGGAAATCCCGGCCCGCACCGTGGATGTGCCGCCAGGGAGCCCCTTCATAGCACTCTTTGGCAATGAAGTCCACCATTTTCTGGTTCATGACCTCCGCCCCCAGAGAACCCCAGTAGGACAGCAGCAGAGGCCGCTCATCGGTAAAGCCCAGCTTTGCACGGGCCTCCTCCCTAGTATAGCGGAAGAAATCTCCACGGACGGGGGTTCCGGTGACCACCACCTTGGAGGGATCATCATAGTGGCTGCGGCTCTCCTCAAAGCCCACCATCACCCGGTCCACGACCTTGGACAGGGCCTTTGTGGTCAGTCCGGGGACGGCGTTGGACTCGTGTACCGCGGTGGGGATGCCCCGGTGGGCAGCCTCGTTGACCACCGGGTAGGAAGCATAGCCGCCCGTACCTACCACCAAGTCGGGTTTAAACTCATTGAGAATCGCCCGTGCCTGACCTTTGGAACGCTGCATATTCACCAAGGTGCCCAAATTATGGACAATGTCTCCCGGTGCAAAGGAGCGGCGGAAATTGGTAATGGTCACCGAGCGAATCTGGTAGCCCTCCTTGGGCACCAGCTTATTTTCCATTCCGCCGTCAGCCCCCACAAAGAGCACCCGACAGCCGGGATTTTTTTCCTGAAACACCCGAGCCAGGGCCACTGCAGGATTTACATGGCCGGCGGTACCGCCGCAGGTAAAGAGAATATTCATGTCAACACCTCAGTTGTGAATTTAATCCTTCTTTGGGGCGGGAATCTGCCGAGAAACACTCAGGATGACGCCCATCTGAGCCAACTGGATCATCAGGGCCGTGCCTCCGTAGCTGAAGAAGGGCAGGGAGATACCGGTATTGGGGATGAGGTTTGTAACCACGCCGATGTTCAAAAACACCTGGGCGGCCAGCAGGGTGGTGATGCCCACCACGGTCAAGGTGCCGAACTTATCCCGTGCATGGAGCGCCAGCCAGTACCCCCGCAGAATGAGCAGGGAAAACAAAAGCAGCACCAGCCCGCCGCCCAAAAGGCCCAGCTCCTCCACCACAATGGAGAAGATCATGTCGTTTTCCGGCTCGGGCAGGTAATTGAACTTCTGAATACTGTTTCCAAGCCCCTTGCCCAAAAGGCCTCCGGAGGCGATGGACAGCAGGGACTGGATGATCTGATAGCCGCCCTCCTGGGGGTAGGACCAGGGATCGAGCCAGAGGTTCATCTTTCGGGTCATGTAGTCGGTAAAGCGGATGATCACCGCCAGTCCCAGCACTGCTATGCTGCCCAGGCCAATAAACCAGCCCAGGTTGATACCGGAGACAAACAGCACCGATGCCGCTCCCACCATAATGAGAATGGTACCCGACATATGGGGCTCAAACACCACCAGGACCAGCACGATGAACAGCACCACCCCGTAGGGCACCAGCTCCAGAAAGCCGATTTTTTCCAGCCAGTTGAGAAACCGTCCCCAATTGGTGCGGCGGGTAAACTTTTTCTTTTTCTCCGTATCCCGTTTGGACAGGCGGGCGGCAAAGAAGATAATGACCGCCACCTTGGCGATCTCAGAGGGCTGAAAAGTGGGACCACCCACCAGGAATACATAGAGCCAGCGGGTCACCCCGTTGATGTTCACCCCAAAGGGGGTGTAAATGAGCAGCAGCAGAAAAATAGAGCCGCCCAGCAGGGGAAAGGACAGGGCCCGCAGAGTTTGGTAGTTAATTTTGCTGACCACATACATAACCGCTATGCCCGCCACGGCAAACAGTGCCTGGCGCTTAAAGTAATACAGCGGGTCGTTCCCTACCGTAGAATCGTAATAGGCTGTGGCATAGGATGCGGAAAAGAGCATAATGAGGCCGATTCCTACCAACAGCAGCACCAACATAAGAAAGGGCAGATCAATAGGCCCCCTGGCCAACTGTTCCTCCAGGGTCAGGTCACGCTTTGGTTTTCGGGCCATGGGAATCACCGCCTTTCCGCCTCTCATGGAAGCTTAACTTGCCGAGCCTCCCCTTTGGCCATGGCACAGCCACGGTCAAAGGGTTCTCTTCATTCTATTACACCGGATACCGGTCCATGACCCCCAAAAAGGCCAGGCAGCACAGGGCCAGAGTCAAACCGGAAAAGACACAAAAGAGCTTTGTTTCGCTCCAGCCGCCCAGCTCCAGATGGTGATGCAGGGGGGCCATACGGAAAAAACGCTTGCCGTGGGTTTTCTTGAAGTACGCCACCTGGATAATGTCGGAGAGCACCTCCGCCACATACACAAGGCCAATGATGGGAATCACCAGAGGAATGTCCAGGGCAAAGGCCATACCGCACACCATCCCGCCTAAAAACAGGGAACCCGTATCCCCCATAAAGACCTTGGCGGGGTGGAAATTATAGATGAGGAAGGCGGCCAGGCCGCCAGCCAGTGCGGCAGCCAGAATGGCCAGGTCATTGCGGCCAAACCAGGCGGACACTGCCATGTAAAAGAGGGCTACGGGGAGGGTCACTCCGGTGGCCAGGCCATCAACGCCGTCGGTGAGGTTGACCGCGTTTACCGTACCCACCATGACAAAGGCGGCAAAGACCATGTACACCACCCAGGGCATGGGAATGGCCATATTGAGGAAGGGAATAAAGAGGTTGGGGGTCAGATAGCCCTGGCCCCGCATAAGCACGGTAAAGGCAATGGCCGCCGCCAGCTGAAGCAGGAACTTCTGGGGAGCGGTAAGGCCCTCATTGGCGTGGTGGCGCAGCTTCTGAAAGTCGTCAATGAAGCCGATGATGCCAAAGACCAGGGCAAAGAGGAACACATACACATGGTTCCAGTTCCCATGGTGGATCTCCTCCCACCCCGAGGCGAGGATGGCCACGGCGATGGCCAGAATAAACATCACCCCGCCCATGGTGGGGGTACCCTGCTTTGCCATATGCCAGGTGGGGCCGTCCTCCTTAATGGCCTGGCCCGCCTTTAAACGGTGCAGCAGGGGAATGAGCACCTGCCCCAGAATAGCGGCCACCCCAAAGGCCACGATGAAGCTGAGGATGAATGTCATGGTCAAAACCTCTTTCTCTTTTGAACATCGGCCCGCACAATGGGCCGCACAGATAGCAAATGATTATACTACATCCACGGGCACTTTTCCAGTCTCATTTTGTCCTTTTCCCGGCAAAGAGGAGCTTTCTTCCTCCCGGCGGGCAAACCACGCCGCCACGATCTCCCGTTCGTCCAGGTGGTACTGCACCCCCTGGATCTCCTGGTAGGTCTCGTGCCCCTTTCCGGCCAGGACGATCACATCTCCGGCTCCGGCCTGGGACAGGGCCCAGGCGATGGCCTTTGGCCGGTCGGGTTCCACATAAACCTGGGCACTCTGCCCCTCCAGTCCGGGAAGGATGTCGGCAATAATGGCCTCCGGCTGCTCCGTACGGGGGTTGTCGGAGGTGACCACCACCACATCGGCCAGCTCCCCCGCCACCGCCCCCATAATGGGGCGCTTGCTCCGGTCCCGGTCTCCGCCGCAGCCAAACAGGCAGATGAGCCGTCCGGCGGTGAAATCCCGTGCGGTCATAAGAATATTCTCCAGGGCGTTGGGAGAATGGGCATAGTCAATGAGCACTGTGTAGGCCCTTGGTACCGGCACTACCTCCACCCTGCCCTTCACTCCGTGGACGGCAGGCATGGCTCGTGCCATGTCCCCCAGATCCAGTCCCAGCACCAGGCCGGTACCCAGAGCGGCCAGTGCGTTGTAGATGGAAAAGCCCCCTGGGATGGGCAGATAGACCCGCGCCAGACGGCCCAGGGTCAGGGCTTCAAACTCCACGTGGCTGGGAAACAGGCGGATATTCCGGGCACACAGGTCCGCCCGAGCCTGATTCTCTGAGTAGGTCACCGCCGGGCAGGCAATGTGCTCCAGATACCACTGTCCCGCCTCGTCGTCCAGGTTGAGCACGGCCTTCTTACACTGGGCAAAGAGCAGTCCCTTAGCCCGGCGGTACTCCTCCATGGTGTGGTGGTAATCCAGGTGGTCCTGGGTGAGGTTGGTAAACACCCCCGCCTCAAACATAAGCCCCGCCGTACGGTGCTGGACCAGGGCGTGGGAGGAGGCTTCCATTACCACATAGGTACAGCCCTCGTCGGCCATCTGTCTCAGCAGACTCTGGAGCTCATAGCTCTCAGGGGTCGTACGGTGGGCGGGCAGCTCCCGCTGGGCGATCATGTTCCGGTTGGTGCCGATCAGGCCCACCTTTGCATGGAGCACCCGCTCCAGAAGCTCCTTCAACAGGCTGGTGGTGGTGGTCTTGCCGTTGGTGCCGGTGACGGCCACCAGCTTCATCCGCTCTCCCGGCCGGCCAAACCAGTTGGCGGACAAAAGCGCCAGGGCCAGCCTGGGGTCTTCCGTCACCAGCCAGGGGCCGGGTTCGTCCGGCGGCGCGGCGCATACCACCGCCGCCGCCCCCTTCTCCAGCGCTTGCCGGATAAAGCGGTGCCCGTCGGTCTTCTCTCCGGGCAGGGCCACAAACAGCGCGCCGGGCTCCAGGGTCCGGCTGTCATAGGATATGGAAAAAATTTCCATATCCAGGTTTACCTCTCCCCCTGTGAGGGGGACGCCGGCCAATAAATCGCACAGCTTCATAGGATCACCCCTCACAGGGTGAGTTTCATTCTCTATAAGAAGTGCCGAATTCCCGAACGGGGGAGCTTGGAACGGAGCGGGGAACACAAACCAGGCGCCCCCGCCTGCGGGCAGGGACACTCCTGGGCAAGCCTTTTTATTCCACCGCTACCGCGCCGTCCTCCACCATGTTGAAGAACTGGACATCCACCACCGTGCCGATGGCGGCGGTCTCTCCACCGGCGATGCTCTGACTGTCAGCGGTGGTAGAGTTGGTGTAATAGGTACTCACACCAGCCGCCCGCATAAAGAAGCCGGCATTTTCCAGCTTGCTCTTAGCCGCTTCATAACTCAGACCCGTCACATCAGGGACCGTGCCCGTCTCAGAAGGCTGGGCATCTCCCAGATATAGGATGACGGTGGAACCGCCGGGCACACTGGCTCCGGCCGTGGGGATCTGGGCCGTAATGGCATCTCCAGAGCCCATGGTACGGTAGTCCAGGTTCTTTGCTTCCAATGCGTCCTCTGCCTCGGCCACGGTCATGCCGGTCACATTGGGGGTGGACACATCCACAGCGGCGGACTCCTCGGCTGTGTATTCCTTCTCAATGCCTAAGTAGTCCAGCATATCGGCCAACATGGGGCCGGCGGTCTTCGCGGTCATGTTGCCGCCGCTGATATACACACCGGTGGTGGACCAGTTGCTTCCCTCGTAGGTCTGCTGAGGCTTATCAAAGGCCATCAGCACCACCAGCTGAGGATCATCCGCCGGGGCAAAGCCCACGAAGGAAACGATGATACGGCTCGTGTCCCCCGTCTCAGAGGAACCGGTCTTGCCGCCGATGCGGTAGCCCGCCTGATAGGCGTTGTGGCCTGAGCCCTTGGGGGCGCTGACCACACTCTCCAAAATGGCGGTGGCCCGGCGGCTGGTCTGCTCACTGACCACTTGGCGCACTAAGGTAGGCTCGGTGTTCTGAATCACATTGCCGTTTTGGTCGGTGACGCTCTTGACGATGTAGGGCTGCATAAGCCTGCCGCCGTTGATAACAGCGGAGAAGGCGGTGATCTGCTGGATGGGGGTGGTGGTGAAGCGCTGGCCGAAGGAAGCCACCGCCAGGTCCACGTTGGTCATGTTTTCGCCCCAGTTGATGCCCTCTTCTTCGCCGGGCAGATCCACCCCGGTCATCTCCGTATAGCCAAAGGCCTGAAAATATTCATAGAACCGTTCCACGCCCAGCCGCTGGCCAATGGCAATAAACGCGGGGTTACAGGAGTTCTGCACCGCCTGGGCAAGCGTCTGGGTGCCGTGACCCTGACGTCTGGAACAGCGAATGACATTGGGGTAGCCCTCCACCTTTACACCGCCGGTACAGGTAAAGGTGTCGCTCTCGGTCACCAACCCCTCCTCCAGTGCCATGGATAGGACGATGGCTTTAAAGGTGGAACCGGGCTCGTAAGTGTCGTTCACCGCCTTGCTGCGCCACTGGGCCATCACCGCCTGGTTATAGGCCTGGCCCTGGGCCTGGGAGCGGAGCTCCTCGTCGGTAAGCTTTTCCGTGTTGTTGGCCTTGAGCTGCTGGTAGATGGTCTCGGCGTTGGCCTGAATGGAGGCGTTTAAAATCTCGTCAGAAATGAGCGAGTAGTTGTTGGGATCAAAGTCCGGAGAACTGGCAATGGCCAGAATTTCTCCGGTCTGGGGATTCATGGCGATGCCGAAGGCCCCGTTCTGGACGGCGTAGTCCTGGATGCCCTCCTCAATGGCTTTTTCCAGATAGGACTGGATGGTGGCGTCAATGGTCAGGGTCACGTCGTAGCCGTCCTGGGCATCGATATACTCGGAATAGGTATTGAACATCTCCACGCCGTTGCCTGTCTTGGTGGTGACCACCCGTCCGGCGGTCCCCTCCAAAAGGTCGTTGTACTTGGCCTCGATGCCGTAGGCGCCGCCGTCCGCGTTGACAAAACCCAAAGCCTGGGCCGCCAGGCTGGAATAGGGGTAGTAACGCTTGGTACCGGGAATGAGATAGAGATAGGCAGAGGTCTTGTTTTCGGAGATGTATTCCCGGATAGCCTCGGCGTCCTCCTCCTCGATGTTGGTCTTGACCTCTCGGTAGGAATATTTGGTGGCATGGATCTGGGTGTCCAGCCTCTCCTCGTCCAGGGTTGGGATCAGGGCCATCAGGTCCCGTTTCACCTGCTCCTGCTTGGCGGAAACGGCCGCATCGTAGAGGGAATCGCTCAGTTCGTTGCCCTCTTCGTCCTCGGTAGGTACGCTCTTGACCAGGTCGTTAGGGGACAAGATCAGATTGTACACCGTGGCTGACATCGCCATTACGTTTCCGTTTCGGTCATAGATGTTCCCTCTGGAGGCAGATACTGCCATATCCAAGGTCTGTTGGTTGCTGGCTTTCAGCTGATATTCATCGTGGTGGACAATGGCAATGTCCCACAGCTTCCAGCCCAAAGGGATAAACATGAGTACTCCGCACACCAGCATCATCAGCACGGTGCGGCGGAAGATACTCCGCTTGGAATGGGTGCCACGGGTCTGGGTGGGGGCGGCTCCGCGCCGCTCCTGCCGGTCATATCGGTCTGTCATAGTATGGATTCCCCCCTTGGGAACATGGCAAAAAGCTCCTCTCTTGCTCCTCCGGTTGCCAACTAAAAGGAGCAAGAGAGGAACTTTTTTCGCCCCTTGTTTCTCTCTTTCGTCTGGCCGCTGGGGCCGTTTCTGATAATCTATACGGTCCGCTCAGCGGAAATATTCCACAATACTGCCCAGTACCTGGCCAGCCCCTTTCAGAGCACCCAGGATCCCGTCGGAGCGCTCCTCCCCGTACACGGTGACGGAGTCGGGCTCGGACAGGTCGATGTACACCACCTGGTCGCTGCTGGGCCGGACCATCTCGCTGCCCACGGCGGCCTGGAGCTTGTCCATATCAAAAACCTTCTCATATTGGGCGGTGAGGGTGGCGTTCTCGGTCTGCAGGTCACTGAGCTGGCTGCGCAGGGAGACCATCTGGTCATTGGCCACCGCCAGCTGGGCATAGCTCATAATGAGCATAACGGCAAACACCGCTACCGCCAAAAAGCCCACCACCGCAAAAGGAGCAACCTGGCCGGCCTGACGTACCTCAGCCTGGGCCCGAACCAGGGCGCGCTTGCGCACCAGCGGCCGCTGCCGGGGACGGGGTGCAGGCTGGTAAACCTCCTCCTGCCGCCGGGGTACCCGTACGGCGGAACCGTCATAAGCAGGGGCATAGGCCACGCTGCCATAAGTGTTATACGTGGTTGTGCTTCGGCGGCGATAGGCAGCCATGGCACTCATCTCCTTTTCATCCGTTTTTTCCAAATCCAATTTCTTTCAATTTCTCCGCCACCCGGAGCTTGGCACTGCGGGCACGGGGATTCTCCTCCAGCTCCTGCTCAGAGGGGAGGATGGGCTTTTTATTCACCAGCCTCACGTCCGGTGTCTTTCCGCATACGCAAACCGGAAAGTCCGGGGGACAGGTGCAGCCCCGTGCAAAGCCTGCAAGGCCCGTCTTTACGATCCGGTCCTCCAGAGAGTGGAACGTGATGACGGCCAGCCGCCCGCCCTTGTTGAGCCGGGGTACTGCACGGTCGATCATCCGCTCCACCGACCCCAGCTCGTCGTTGACGGCGATGCGGATGGCCTGAAAGCTGCGCTTGGCGGGGTGCTGCTTTTCCTTCAGCGCCCGTGCAGGCATGGCCCCTTTGATGACCTCTACCAGCTCCAAGGTGGTGGCGATGGGCCGCTCCGAACGGCGGCGGACCATGGCGGCGGCAATCTGGGGAGCATAGCGCTCCTCACCGTACTGAACGAGAATGCGCCGGAGCTCCTCCTGGCTCCAGGTGTTCACCACATCGGCGGCGGTGAGGCCCTCGTCCCGGTCCATGCGCATGTCCAGGGGGGCGTCAGCCATATAGGAGAACCCCCGCGCCCCGTCGTCCAGCTGCGGAGAGGACACCCCCAGATCAAAAAGCATCCCGTCCGCGCCGGGAATTCCCAGCTCGTCCAATATTTCGTCCACCCGGTCGAAGTTGCTGTGGACCAGGGTGACCTTGTCCATCCAGGGGCCGAGCCGCTCCTGGGCGGCTTCCAGAGCCGCATCATCCCGGTCCACACAGATGAGCCGTCCGGAAGTCAGCCGCTTTGCGATCTCCCGGCTGTGGCCCGCCCGGCCCAGGGTGCCGTCCAGATAGATTCCCTCCGGACGGATGGCAAGCGCCTCAATGCACTCGTCCAGCAGGACAGGGCGGTGGGTAAATTCACTCATACATCGCCCCTCCTTCCCGAAGCCCTGCAGAGTCTGCGCCCCCCAGGCGCAATGTAATTCAAGCCTTTGTGCTTTTTAAAATCCCAGTTCTGCCATACAGGCAGCCATCTTCTCCGGGGTCATTTCTTCCTCCTCCTGGGCGTTCCAGGTATCGGCCGCCCAGATCTCTGCCCGGTCGTTAACTCCGATAATGACCACGTCCTTCTCCAGACCCGCATACTTGCGCAGCTTCTGGGGGATGACGATGCGCCCCTGGCTGTCCAGCTCGCATTTGGCGGCATTGGCAAAAAGGGGACGCATAGCCTTGGACTGGCTCATGGGCAGGGAGGCAAACTTTTCGGTGAAGCGGTCCCAGGTGGCCTGGGGGTAGATGGCAAGGCAAGCGTCCACACCCATGGCCAGATAGAAGGTGATCCCCAGCTCCTCCCGGAGCTTGGCAGGGATGAAGAGACGGCCCTTGGCATCGATGCTGTGCTCATATGTGCCGGTCATCTCCTCACCTTCCCTCCACATTTATGGTCAAACAAGGGATTTTACTCCACTTTGCTCCACTGTGAATTTTAGTATAAAGGTTGTTGACATAAAATGCAAGAGTTTTTTTCTTGTAATTTTGTAGAAAACCCACTGATTTCAGGCAAAAAACGGCTCTTTTTTGTGTAAAACATTTGTTCTATTCCATCTTTTATTTCAACCAGTTCTCTTTCTCCCCCTATATGTTTAGGTGTCCTACAAAAGAGACCACTATATCTTGTGATTGTTCCCCTCTCAGACATGGAAAAAACTGGACTTTCCCATGGAGAAAAATTTTTTCGAAAAATTTTCCACACGCTCTGTGGAATATGCTATACTTAGACCCACAAAGCAGGAAGGGAGCGGCGCATATGTGGAAGAACTGGGAGGAGCTGGAACAGGCCTGTCTGGGCTGTCAGAAGTGCGCTCTGGCGGACACCCGGCACAATGTGGTGTTCGGAGTGGGTCCCCAGAATGCAGAGATCATGTGCATCGGCGAGGGCCCCGGAGAGCAGGAGGACCTGCAGGGCATCCCCTTTGTGGGCCGGGCGGGGAAGCTGCTGGATGACATGCTGGAGCTCATTGACCTGAGCCGGGAGACAAATGTCTACATTGCCAACATCGTCAAGTGCCGTCCACCCCAGAACCGGGACCCGCTCAACACCGAGCAGGACGCCTGCATCGACTACCTCCGCTCCCAGGTGGCCCTGATCCGTCCCAAAATTATCGTATGTCTGGGTCGCATCGCCGCCTGCCGCCTGATTCGTGAGGATTTTAAGATCACCCGTGAGCACGGACAGTGGACGGAAAAATCCGGGGTCTGGATGACTGCCGTGTACCACCCCGCCGCCATCCTCCGGGACCCCTCCAAACGGCCGGACACCTTTCTGGACCTGAAATCCATTCAGGAGAAGATCCGCACCGTCTGCACCCACACCTATTAAAAATGCCCGCACCGAAAACGGTGCGGGTTTTTTCAAATTGTTGAAACCTGGGGCCGTGCTTTCTCGTACCTAGAAGCAGAACCGAACCTGCGCGGGGGTTCCCAATTGATGAAATGGAAAGGAGGAAACTCCTTGGACGAACAAAACCTGATTTTGCGGCTCCAGGCCGGTGAGCGCCGGGCCCTGGAGGAGATCATCCAGGGCTATACCCACTATCTTACCGCCGTGGCCGCCCGTGCTTTGGGGAACGCCCCCAGCCGGGAGGACCTGGAGGAGGTGGTCTCCGACGCTTTCCTGGCTCTGTGGCGCTTTCGGGACAAGCTGGAGCCGGGCCGCTCCCTGCGGCCCTTTCTGGCGGTGACCGCCCGGAATCTGGCTTACAGCAAGCTGCGCAGCCGCCGAGAGACGGAGGAGATCCCCAACCACCTCCCCGACAGCCGTCCCGGCCCCGAGGAGCTGGCGGAACAGCAGACCCTCCACCGCCACCTGCGGCAACTGGTGGAGGAAATGGAGGAGCCCGACCGAACCCTGTTTCTGTGCTATTACTTCCAGGAGCAGCCGCTTCATCAGGTGGCCGACGCTTTGGGGCTGAACGAATCCACTGCCAAAACCCGGCTGGCCCGTGGTCGGCAGAGGCTGAAGATCGCCCTGAGCGGGAAAGGAGGAAGCTATGTCCAGTCACATTCATGAGCTGTGGGACGACCTGGAGCTCCAGCCCCTGTACCCGGAGCTGAACCCGGACGACATCGCCCGGCGGGTCAGCGCCGCCCTGGACCAGGACAATGAGCTGCCCCCAGCCCAGGCCGAGCCAAGGAAAACGCCTATGAAACGCAGTATAACATCCATCGTCCTCTTTGCCGCCGTGCTGGCCCTGATGGCCGGGTCGGTGCTGGCGGTGGCCTACCGCTCCGGGGTGCTGGAGCTCTTCTTCCCCAAGGGAGATACCAGCCAGGTGGAGCCCTATGTCCAGACCGCCCTGGACACCGCTGAAAATGAAGATTACCGCCTGCGGGTGGACAGCTGTCTCTACGATGGACAGAATGTCTACGCCGTGGTCACTGTGGAGGCCCTCAACGACCATGCCGCCGAAGACCTGATGAGCAACAAGATCATCGCCGAATCCCACCGGGAAATGTGGGGGGAGGACATGGTAAATCGTTTGTTGGAGAGCGGCTCCACCGGCCCGGAAACCTTCCACTGTAATTTTGGAGACTATTATAACGAAGAGGAATCAGACGTACCCATGAGCGTGGGGGGCATGGGCAGCAAAGAGCTGCCCAACCCCGACGACCACAGCCGCTCCTGGCAGATCGATATCCAGTTTGGCTCCTATCAGGGTCTTCAGGAGCAGCCTTTGAACTTCTGGGTGGACTTTATGGGCAAGGACTGCGCCGTGGACATTCCCCTTGACAATATGGCCGAGCCCATTCGCCTGACCCCCAACGAGGAGGTCATCTACAACCCCTACACCAACAGCCAGGGAATTTTAAAGGAGTTCATCCTCACCCCCACCTCCTTCTCCGTCACCGTGGAGCCTCTGGAGAAGCCGGACAGCACATACCACACTACTTTGGCCGACCAGGGAGAGGACTGCTTCTTCCTGCGCATGAAGGACGGCACTATTCTTACCCGGATGCAGCTGGGCGCGTTCAACGATCAGTTTGACACCGTGGTGGATCTCAGCCAGGTCCAGTCCATCATCTACGGCTATACCGAGTTCCCCGCAGACGGCTCTCCCTCTTTCCCCGCCGATCTGCCCGAAACCCTATACCCCTTTACCTGCACGGAGATCATCCTGGAGGGCACCCATTTCTTCCGCTTCCCGGTGGAGGAGCTGTGCCAAAAGCTGGGGGCCGATTACCAGTGGGACGAGGACACCCAGACCGCCACCGCCGCCTACCGGGGGGTCACCCTCACCATGACAGCGGGAGAGAGCTGCTACAAGATGAACGGAGAGACAGTGGAGCTGCTCTTTGAAACCCGCTATGACAAAACTGACCCCGACTACCAGGCGTTTCCGGAGTATATCACCCTGGAGGACGGGGTGCTCACCGCGCCGGTCACTGTGCTGGATCACTGGTCGCTGAACTACATCCCCCTGCACACCGCCGACAACGAGCTGGCCGGGCAGATGCTGGTCATTCCGTAACTTGTTTGTCCGTGGGATAAAACCCGCTCCACCCCGGCATACTAAAGCCGAGGTGATACCATGAATCAAGCAAACAATCAACTGGCAGCCTTCGGGGTGCTCCTGCGGCAGAACCCCCAGTCCTCCCGCTTCTATGACAGCTGCACCCCCCAGCAGCGCCAGGCCATCTTGGACCAGCTGCCCAAAATGACCTCCCAGGCCCAGCTTCAGGGCTTTGTGGACCACTTGCCCAGCGCCGCTTTATAAAAGAGTAATCCGGCCATCTCCACGGAGATGGCCGGATTTTATTGTGCGGTATCGGACCACTCGAAGCTGGCCTGGGGGTCGGTATGGTCAAAGAGCAGCTTTTCCCCCTCCCACAGCCGGTACCGGACGGTGGCAAAGAGGCTCTCGTGGATGGTGCGGCTCATCTTTCCCCGGTTGGGGGCCTAGAGAGGCAGAGCATGGCGCTCCAGCACCTCCGCCTCCAGGCAAAGCCGCCCCTGGCGCACCTTCGCCCCATTCTCCCCCCACTGCTCCACCCTGGCCCCCCGGTAGGTGGCCAGGCGAATGAATTGGCCGGCAAAGAGGACTTCAGAGATAATTCCCGTGAATGAGCCGATTCCCATCGGGATGTGGGCAATGGCCAGCATAAGGCTCACCTGCTGCCGCTGCTGCCAGGCACACTGGGTCCACAGATACCGTTTGGGGAAGGACCGGCCCCGGTCGGTCTCCCAGTAACCCCGGCCCTGGTGAAAATAGAGCGTTTTCCCATTCAGCTCCACCGCTCCGTCCACTCCATGGCCCATGGACAAGATTCCGTGGACGCACTGCATGTGGGGCACATGGCGAAAGGGGCCCATAATATCCTCCGCCGGGACGGCCAGGGGACCGTACTGCAGTTCTCCTTTCAGAGAAAACCCCGGCTCCTCCACCGCGACATAAACTCCGTCCCTGGAGAACCAGCTCTCCCCCAGCCGCAGCTCCGCCCCGTCTTCCCGCTGGAAAAAGGCCGTAATGGGATAGGAGATCATCCGGCTCTCCCAAGGGGTGATGACCTGGAGGGACGCACTCCATTCCCCTTTCCGCTCCCGGTGAACGGCGGGGATGAGGGCCAGGCCGCCCTCCTCCCCCTGGTGCTTGAAATACCAGCCCTCAAAATAGGCTCCCCGCCCGGAGGGCAGCGGTTTTTCTTCCATACATCTCTCTCCCCGTGTTCGCTCTCAGGGGATAGTATGGATATCCGGTGGCAACGTTATTCATGGTTGTTTTGATATGATAAAAGGCAGTTTTCAGCCCCAACCGCCGATAAACAGCGGCTTTTTCTCCAGTTCCCGGACCACAAAGACCTCATAGAGCCGGCTGAGGACGTCCCAGGTGGAGCGGTCCAGAGTACCCGTCTGGGGCAGTCCTGCCGCCTTTTGCAGCCAGCGCACATTTTCCGCCGAAGCGCTGCCGTGGATTCCATCGGCCGGGTGGGGGACAATGCCCTCCAGCTGCCGGGAGAGGATCTGAAACATGGTCTGGGGCAGCACCATATACTCCCGCTCCTGGCCCTCCTGGACCGTGGTCCCCTCAGAGGGGAAGAGCTGGGTGGGGCGGGTATCCCCCGTCCGGCCCTCCAGAGCCACCCAACGGTCCCGGACGGCATCCCAGGTCTCCCGGTTCACCACCCCCGTCACCGGCAGCCCAAAAGCCTTTTGGAAACGCATCACTGCCTCCAGGGTCCGCTCTCCAAACACCCCGTCCACCATAATGTGCAAAAGCTCCGGATACCCCTGGGCCAGCTGGCTGAGCATATACTGAAGCCCCGCCACCGGCCGGGACAGCAGCTCCCGCTCGGTGAGTTCCTGCTGGGTCATACTCCCGTTCATACCATTCCCTCCCCCTGCCGTCTTGTATTCTGGTCCCGCTGTCCCAGGTGCAGATCCTCTCCGGGGAACTGCCCGATTCTGGGAGTGTCGGAAAAGTCCTTCTCCCCCTCCGGGCGTCCGCCGCCCATCACCTGAACGGCATCGCTGCCCAGAGTCTGGGCCCGCACCGTGTCCCGGCGGAGAAAATACTCCGCCCGGACAAAGCTGTCGTAGATGGAGTTCCAGGTCTCCTCGTTCACCACGCCGTCCGGGGTGAGACCGGCCAGGTGCTGATATTCCCGCACCGCCCGTGCGGTGACCGGGCCAAAGATGCCGTCCATGGCCGGAGCCTGTATACTCACGTCAAATTCGGCCAACAGGGAGAGCATATATTGCAGTACCTCTACCTCGCCCCCCTGGTCTCCCTGGCGCAGCACCCCTGGGAACTGAAACTGCACGGCGATAAAGGTCTGGCCCTTGCTTACCAGCTCGGAAAGCTGCATGACCCCCACATAGAGATAGACCAGCTTATACCAGGTGGCCTTGCCCACGATACCGTCGGGGGTGAGGTGGAAAATCCGTTGGAAGGTCTTGACCGCCTCCTGGGTGGCCTCGTTAAAGACCCCGGTGGCGGGATAGACCTTTGGAATGGCGGGGTAATTTTGGGAGATGCGGTTGAGCATGGCCTGGATGATGACCACATCGGGTCCCGTATCCCCCAGGCGCAGGGCTTTGCCTGGGTAGGAGAGGGACAGGTCCTTCACTGGGGCATCCACCACCAGCTCGATGTCCTCTCCATAGTAGTTTTTGAGAATCTCCACCGAGTTATAGCCCTCCTGGGCCAGATACTGGCTGCCCCACTGGGACAGGCCGTCGCAGGTGGAGGTGGTGCCGTTGCAGAATTTAGCGGCCAGGGGCTCAAGAAAGCCCTGACGGCGGATGTAGTCGTTGAAAATCTCATCCACGATCTGACTGATGTTTTCAAAGATATTCCGCCCCCGAATGAATTTCTGGTCGTACTGGGTGGTGGAAGTGATCTGAAAGTCATAGCCCCGGCTGGGGTAAAATTCCGTATACACCCGGTTGAGGGCAAAGGAGATGATGGCCAGCACATTGGCCCGGATGGCTGAGGGCTCCCAGGTGGGGTAGATCTCGCTGGAAGCCACATTTTTTACATATTCCGGAAACTCCACTGTCACGTTTTCCGCCCACTGGTCGGGAAGGCCCAGATGGACGGTGATGGTCCGGGGGACATAGGGAATGATCTCTGCCATGGCCCACCTCACAAGCTCTGGGGCGGGATCTCCCGCACGTCCAGGTGCTGCAGGCTGTTCTGTCCACGGGGCAGTGGAATAAGCTCCATGTCCTGCACCGTCTCCACTCCAGGGAAAATCTGAACGCCCTCCGCCTCCAGCATAGTATAGCCGGGGTGCTCCGCCCACACATTGCATACCGCAAAGGGGGCCTCAGCTCCCTGCCCATGGGGCGAGGTGCTCTCCTCCAGCTCGGGCGTCGGGATGGAGATGGTGCGCACCTCGCCGCTTCGGTCAGTGGATTGGACGGAGAGGAGCTTTCTCTTTCCGTTTTTTCCCGGAGCGGTGACCACCACCGTGGCCCCGGCAATGGGGATCTGAGCCTGGGAGGTGTACACCCGCACCGTCAGCTTTCCCGCCGCTTGTTCTGTTTGCATAGAATCAACCTCCTGGGCGGGCGCACCCGCCGGTTTTCCCCATTCTATGCAGCGGCGGGCCAAACGGGCCCATAAAAAAACCGCCGGCCAAATGGCCGGCGGCACGCTTGAAATGCCCTCCTGCAAGGAGTTTCGCCGAGACGCAGGCGGCGAAATAAATTTTAATCTCGTCATTTCCGGCGACATGCGCGTCGGAAATGACACTTCTCGCACAAGGTGGGCCGACTTTTCCGCAAGGAATCGAGGCCCACCTTGCGCGCAGCCTATCTCGAACCAGTGCCGCAGGCACTGGTTCGAATTATCCAATTCCGCCCTTCACGGCGCCCAGCACCAACACCACCAGGGTCACCCCGCAGAAGAGGTACTTGGCCATGGGGTAGAACCAGCCGCCCAAGGGCTTTGTCCGTGCCAGGTTCACCTGCTCCAGCACATAGTCCTTTCCGCACACCCAGAAGAACATGACCCCCGCCAGGAAGGCCCCAATGGGGCAGATGTAGATGGAACACACGTCCATCCACTGGGACACAATGGGGGCAATAACCAGCCCCACACCCAGACCCAGCACACCGATGATGGCTACCGCCGCCGGGCGCTTCAAGTGGAACATCTCCTGGAGGGTTGCGGTGGGGGCCTCAAAGAGGTTCACCAGGGAGGTAAGGGCGGCAAAGACCACCGCCAGGAAGAACACGGCCAGGATGACCGGGCCGCCGGGAATGCCCGCAATGACGTTGGGCAGGTAGATAAACATCAGGCCCGGACCGCTGTCATTGAGCTGCTGCCCCGCCACAGCCATGGCGGGGATAATCACCAGGGCGGCCAGCACCGCGGCACAGGTATCAAAAATGGCCACCATCCGGGCATCGGCGGGCACATCGGAGCCGCGGCTTAAATAGGAGCCGTAGATCAGGGTTCCATTGCCCGCCACAGACAGGGAGAAGAAGGCCTGGCCCAGGGCATAGACCCACACCCAGGGGTCCAGCAGCCCCTCGGGCCTCAGGATAAAAATGTACTCATAGCCCGCACGGGAACCGGGCAGAGTAAAGAGGTAGACTGCAAGGCCGATAAATAGCAGGAAAAACAGGGGGGTCATGATCTTGTTGGCCTTCTCAATGCCCTTGCCCACACCGAAGGCCATAATGAGAATGGTCACCCCCATGCCCACCGCCTGCCACAGGGTATTGCCCCCCGCGGTGGCGCCGAAGTTGGCATTGAAGGCCTCCACACCCCGCATATTGGCCAGAGTACCGCTGAGGGACTGGGCGGTGTATTTGAAGATCCATCCGGTGACCACCGAATATCCGATGGCCATGGCCAGAGAGCCCAGCACCGGAATAAGCCCCAGCAGCCGTCCAGGCTTGTCGCTGCCAAAGCGCATCTGGGTGGCCTGCCCAAAAGCATGAATGGGGCCGGACCGGGTGGAGCGGCCAAAGGCCATCTCACCAATGACCCCGGTGGAGCCGATGATGACTACAAAAATCAGGTACGGAATCAAAAAGGTGGCTCCGCCGTACTTGGACACACGGGCCGGGAACAGCCAGATGTTCCCCATGCCCACCGCCGAGCCGATGCAGGCCAGGATGAAGCCCCACTTGGAACCCCAGGAATCTCGTTTTGTGCTGTGCGCCACAAAGATCACGCCTCTCTCTTTACCCGCGGCCTGGGCCGCGTGGATGTAGCATATCATATTATGGAAAAAATGCAAAGGGTTTTCCTGCTTCTCCCCCGAAATCTTCTGCAAAATTCTTCGGCCTCTTGCAATATGCCGGAAGCTATTGTACAATAAATTGATATGGCAAAAGAAAGGCGGAGGGACGGCATGAGCATGACGGCCATCCGGGCAGTGGAGCCCAGAAGCCCCGCCCACCGGGCAGGAATTCGGGTGGGCGAGACCCTCACCCACATTAACGGCCACCCAATTCTGGATGTGCTGGACTATAAGTTTTATAGTTACGACCCCCGGCTGGAGCTGGTTCTGAAAGAGGCCAACGGCTCTGAGCGCACGGTCCGCCTGCGCAAAGATGAGGGGGAAGACCTGGGGCTGGAGTTTGAGACCTATCTCATGGACCGGGCCCGGTCCTGTGCCAACAACTGCATTTTCTGCTTTGTGGACCAGATGCCCCCAGGCATGCGCCCCTCCTTGTATTTTAAAGATGACGATGCCCGGCTGAGCTTTCTCATGGGCAACTATCTGACCCTCACGAACCTCTCAAAGCGGGAAATTGAGCGCATCTGCGCGCTGCGCATCTCCCCCATCAACATCTCCGTCCACACTACCGACCCCGTCCTTCGGGAGGAGATGCTCCACCACCGCCGGGCGGGCGAGGTGCTGGAGATCATGTCCCGCTTTGCCCAGGCCAACATCCGCATGAACTGCCAGATTGTCTCCTGCCCTGGGATCAACGACGGCCCCGCCCTGGAGAAAACCCTTCAGGACCTCTGCGCCCTCTATCCGGCGGTGGAGAGCGTGGCCATTGTCCCGGTGGGCGTAACAAAATTCCGGGAAGGGCTTCATCCCCTCTCCCCCTACACACCGCAGCAGGCTTCGGCGGTCATCGACCAGGTGGAGGCTTTCGCCGCCGCTTCCCTGGCCCAGCGGGGCACCCGTCTGGCCTGGTGCTCGGACGAATTTTACCTTCTCGCCGGCCGTCCCCTCCCCGAGAAGGCCTTTTATGAGGACATGAACCAGCTGGAAAACGGCGTGGGCATGCTGCGGCTGCTCCTCAGCCAGGCCCACATGGCTCTGGAGGACCCCATGGACGGCGCCCCCCTCACCCCCTTCTCCGTGGCCACGGGGGTATCCGCTGCCCCCTTTATCCAGCAGATCGCCGACGCTGCCCAGGCGAAGTATCCATCCCTTCAAGGGTGGGTCTACCCCATCCGCAACGAATTTTTCGGGGAGACCATCACCGTCTCCGGCCTTATCACCGGCGGAGACCTCATCCGACAGCTCCGGGGCAAGGAGCTGGGGCAGCGGCTGCTTATCCCCTCCAACATGCTCCGCTCCGGGGAACAGGTTTTCCTGGACGACATTACCGTGTCTGATGTGGAGCGGGAGCTGGGTGTCCCGGTGACAGCTGTAGATGCGGAGAGCGGCTTTGACCTGGTGGATGCCATGCTGGGGCTGGAAGTGACTTCCCCGGAAGTTTGCCATCAGCGGGAGGAAACCGAATACTATCAGTATAATCAGTAATTTATAATACAAAACGCGTGGGGTTTTTCCCCACTGGAAGAGAGAGGAACCTGATATGAAGCCATTAGTAGCCATCGTGGGCCGGCCCAATGTGGGCAAGTCCATGCTGTTTAATAAGCTGTGCGGACAGCGCCTGTCCATCGTGGAGGACACCCCCGGTGTCACCCGTGACCGGCTGTACGCCCAGTGTGAGTGGAGAAACCGAATCTTTGACATTGTGGACACCGGCGGCATCGAGCCGGGCACCGATGACCAGATTCTCTCCTTCATGCGGGAGCAGGCGGAGATCGCCATCGCCACTGCCACCGTCATCGTCTTTGTCTGCGACATCAAGACCGGGATGACCGCCTCTGACCAGGAGGTGGCCAACATGCTCCTGCGTTCGGGCAAGCCTGTGGTGCTGGCGGTGAACAAAGCCGATCAGACCGGCCGGGAGAACCCGGACATCTACGAATTTTATAACCTGGGCCTGGGCGACCCCATCGCCGTCTCCGCCGTCCACGGCCACGGCACCGGCGATCTGCTGGACGCCTGCTTTGAATACTTCCCCCCGGAGGAGGAGGAAGAGGAGGAGGACGACACCATCAAGGTGGCCGTCATCGGCAAGCCTAATGTGGGCAAGTCCTCCCTCATCAACCGCATTCTGGGGGAGGAGCGGGTCATCGTCTCCAACGTGGCAGGCACCACACGGGACGCGGTGGACAGCTCCTTTGAAAATGAGCACGGCAAGTACCTCTTTATTGACACCGCCGGTATGCGGAAAAAGTCCAAGGTGGACGACCGGATCGAAAAGTTCTCCGTGCTGCGCTCCACCATGGCCATCGAACGCTGCGACGTGTGCCTCATCATGATCGACGCCCAGGAGGGGGTCACCGAGCAGGACACCAAGGTGGCCGGTCTGGCCCACGAGGCGGGCAAGGCCTGCATCATCGTGGTCAACAAGTGGGACGCCATCGAGAAGGACGGCAAGACCATGGACAAGATGCGCCAGGACGTCATGCGGGACCTCTCCTATATGACCTACGCCCCCATTCTCTTCATCTCCGCCTTGACGGGGCAGCGGGTAGAGCGGCTGTTTGAGCTCATCAACTATGTGAATAACCAGGCCGCCACCCGCATTTCTACCGGCATGCTCAACTCCCTTCTGGCCGACGCCACCGCACGGGTACAGCCCCCCACGGACAAGGGCCGCCGGCTGAAGATCTACTATATGACCCAGGTTGGGGTGCGTCCGCCCCACTTTGTCTGCTTCTGCAACGACGCAAGACTGTTCCACTTCTCCTATCAGCGCTACCTGGAAAATCAGATCCGCTCCACCTTCGGACTGGAGGGTACCCCGGTGCGCCTCACCGTCCGGCAGAAGAGCGAGAAGGAGGATTAACATGGGCGAGGTCATCTTGTTCGTCCTGACCCGGATGGATTTTTGGCTGGTGGCCGTAATCTCCTATTTCTGCGGCTGCTTCAACGGAGCGGTCATCGTCTCGAAGTATATTCTCCGGGACGATGTGCGAAAGCACGGCAGCGGCAACGCGGGCCTTACCAACTTCTTCCGCACCTTCGGCGGTCCCCTCACCTTTGTGGTCATCCTCACCGACGTATTGAAGGCAGTGGTGGCCATCCTCATTGCCGCCAAGATCGGCGGCAGCTATGACCCCCGCATTATGCCCGACATGCCCCTGGAAGCGGCCATGGTGGCCTACTATGTAGTTTTGTTCAAGTACTGGGCGGGTCTTTGGTGCCTGCTGGGCCACATGTTCCCCTGTATGTTCCACTTCAAGGGGGGCAAGGGCATCCTCTCCGGCGGGGCCATCGCCATCATGCTGGACTGGCGCATTGCCCTGGTGGTGTGGGGCGGTTTCCTCATTCTGGCTGTCCTCACCCGGTACGTCTCCCTGGGCTCCTGCTGGGCGGGGGCCAGCTTCCCCTTTGTCACCTGGTTTGTCTACCACGACCCCCTTATCACCGGCCTGGGGGCCTTTATCGGACTTCTCATTTTGTATATGCACCGGGGCAACATCCACCGGCTGCTCACCGGCACAGAAAACAAGTTCAGTCTGCATAAGAAGAAATAGCGTCCGAGCTGTTGTGAGCAGCACGGATGGACCGAAGCGTGGGGGAGAAACCAAGCTGCTGCTGCGGCTGTTTCGAGCCCAAGTGCAGGGAAGCCGTGCGCCGCGAACAGGCGAGGCGTGAATCAAACCATAGGATAGGCTCCACAAGAATTAAAGGAGGTCCATATTATGAAGATCACCGTACTGGGCAGCGGCGCTTGGGGCACCGCTCTTGCCATGCTCCTGCTGGAAAACGGAAACGATGTCACCCTCTGGTCCTATACCGAGGAGGAGTCCAAGGTTTTAAGGGAGACCCATGAAAATCCCATGCTCAAGGGTGTGCGTCTGCCCCCTGAGCTGAAGTTCTCCACCGATATGGCCTGCGTCAAGGGCTGCGGCCTGGTGGTCATGGCCACCCCCTCCTTTGCCGTGCGCGCCACCGCCGCCAAATTGAAGGTGCTGGCCGATCCGGGCACCATTCTGGTCTCCGTCTCCAAGGGCATTGAAAAGGACAGTTCCCTGCGTCTGAGCCAGGTCATCGAGGAGGAGCTTCAGGGCCACTGCCCCGTAGTGGTCCTCTCCGGCCCCTCTCACGCGGAGGAAGTGGGCCGCCGCATTCCCACCGGCGTAGTGGCTGCCGCCGACGATCTGAAGATTGCCGAGCAGGTCCAGGACCTCTTCATGAACCAGCGCTTCCGGGTGTACACCAGCGACGACAAGATCGGCACCGAGATCTGCGCCGCGCTCAAAAACATCATTGCCCTGTGCGCCGGCTGCTGCGACGGCATGGGTTACGGAGACAACACCAAGGCCCTGCTCATGACCCGCGGCCTGGCCGAGATGGCCCGCCTGGGTGTAGCCCTGGGGGGCAAGAAGGAGACCTTCACCGGCCTTGCCGGGGTGGGCGACCTGATCGTCACCTGCTGCTCCATGCACTCCCGCAACCGCCGCTGCGGTATCCTCATCGGCCAGGGCAAGGACGTGCAGGAGGCCATCAAAGAGGTGGGTGCCGTGGTGGAGGGCTACTATGCCGCCGCCAACGCCCGCACGCTGGCGCAGAAGGCCGGGGTGGAGATGCCCATCGCCCAGGCCGCCTACGAAGTCCTCTACGAGGGCCGGGACGTGCACAATGTCATTGCCGACCTGATGGGCCGGGCCAAGCGCTCGGAGCTGGAGGAGAGCTGGAGCTAAAGCTCTTCAAACAAGGGGCAGTGCCCCTTGTTTGAGAAAAGCTGCACGCAAAACCTGCCTCGATTCCATTCGGAAAAGTCGGCCGGTTTTGCGCGAGAAGTGTTTTTAGAGACGGCGAAGCCGCTCTAAAAACGGATTTCAATTTATTCCATCGCCTGCGGGCGATGGAACTCCTGGGTTGGGCTTTTCTTCCGCTCAAGACACAGAAACTTGACTAGGTTTGCCGCCTCCGGGCGGCAAACGTCCTATGGAGGCCTTTTTATGGAACGTCTCTATGAAGCAAATCCCTTTCTCACCTCCTTTGATGCGGTGGTGGAGTCCTGCATTCCGAGCAAGAAGGGATATGACATCATTCTGACCAAGACCGCCTTCTACCCCGAAGGGGGCGGCCAGCCCTATGACACTGGTACTTTGGGTCCTGTGCGGGTGCTGGAGGTACATAGCCGGGACGGCCGGGTGGTCCACACCTGCGACGGTCCTCTGGAAGCGGGAACCGCCGTCTCTGGGGAGATCAACTGGGAGAGGCGCTTTGACCTTATGCAGCAGCACTCCGGGGAGCACATCGTCTCCGGCATGGCCCATGCCAAATGGGGCTGCGACAACGTGGGCTTTCACCTGGGCAGCGACGTGGTCACCATCGACCTCAATGTGCTTCTCACGCCGGAGCAGCTTCAGGAGCTGGAGGAGGACGTAAACCGCTACCTGTGGGAGGACCACCCCATTGCCATCGCCTACCCCTCGCCCCAGGAGCTGGAAGCTATCGACTACCGCAGCAAAAAGGAGCTCACCGGACAGGTGCGCATTGTCACCTTCCCTGGGGCGGACTGCTGCGCCTGCTGCGGCACCCATGTGCGCTCCTCCGGGCAGATTGGGCTGGTGAAGCTGCTGAGCATGGAGAAGTTCCGGGAGGGGGTGCGTATCCAGCTGGTGTGCGGTGGCCGGGCCCTGCGCTATTTCTCCGCCCTCCAGGCTCAAAACGCCCAGGTCTCTCACCTGCTCTCCGCCAAGGTGATGGAGACAGGCAGCGCCGTGGAGCGGCTGATGGAGGAAACTGCCGCCCTGAAAGCCCGGTGCGCCGCCATGGAGGATGCCCGCTTTGCCCATCTGGCTGAGGAGCACCGCGGAGAAGGGGACATGCTCCTCTTTGAGGAGGGTCTCTCCCCTGACAGCCTGCGCCGGCTGTGCGATGCGCTCCTCCACACCCGTGAAGGCCGGGTCGCCTGCTTCTCCGGTACAGAGGAGACCGGCTACAAATACGCCATAGGCCAGCTGGGAGGCGACCTGCGCAGCCTGACCAAAACCATGAACCAAGCTTTGAACGGCCGGGGCGGCGGCAAGCCGGACTTTGTCCAGGGCTCTGTCCGGGCTTCCCAGGCTGAGATCCGCAACTTTTTCAACCAATAATTTGAGGTTTTTATGGAATATTCAATTGATCAGCTCCTGTGGCTGTTCCTCTGCTACGCCTTTCTGGGCTGGCTGAGTGAGACGGCCCTGGCCGCAGCCCGCAAGGGCCGGCTTTTAAACCGCGGTTTTCTGAACACCCCCTTCTCCCCGGTCTACGGCCTGGGCGGGGTGCTCTTTGCCCTGTTCCTGCCGGAGCTGCGGGACGACCCCTTCTTCCTGTTTCTGGGCGGCATGATCCTGGCCACCGCCCTGGAGCTGTTTACCGGTATCTTGCTGGAAAAGCTCACCGGCCAGAAGTGGTGGGACTACTCCCAGCGGCGCTTTCAGTTTGAGGGCCACATCAACCTGACCTACTCGGTGATCTGGGGCCTGTGCGCCCTGTTCTGCCTGTTTGTGGGCAACCGGCTCATTCTGTCCCTGGTGGGCTTGATCCCCGCCGCTGTGGGGCGGCTCATTCTGCTGGGCATCTATGTGGTGCTGGGACTAGACATCCTTACCTCTCTGGCCGCCCTGTTTCAGTGGCAGCTCTCCCTGCCCGACACACGGGAACTGTCCCGGTTCCTGTCCCGGCTGACCCAGACCCTGGACAACGCCGTCACCCGGTACGTCCAGCGCCGTGTGACCCGTGCCTATCCCAACCTGGACCCCACCAAGGGCCGCGCCCGCACCAAAGCAGTTCCCACCGTCTTTGCCCAGGGCTGTTGCTTTTACAAGCTGGCCTGCCTCTTCTTCCTGGGGGCCTTTCTGGGGGATATCATCGAGACCATTTTCTGCCGGGTCACGGCGGGGGTGTGGATGAGCCGCAGCAGCGTGGTCTGGGGTCCCTTCTCCATTGTGTGGGGCCTGGGCGCGGTGCTGCTCACCGCTCTGCTCTATAAATACCGCCACAAAAGCGACGGGTACATCTTCTTTGTGGGCACCGTGGCCGGAGGCGCCTACGAGTACTTCTGCTCGGTCTTTACCGAGCTGGTCTTTGGCACCGTGTTCTGGGATTACAGCAAAATCCCCTTTAACCTGGGCGGGCGCATCAACCTGCTCTACTGCTTCTTCTGGGGCATTGCGGCGGTGGTATGGCTGAAGCTTATTTACCCCGTCCTGTCCGGGTGGATCGAAAAGCTGCCCATCCGTGCGGGCAAGCTGCTCACCTGGGTACTCATCCTCTTCATGCTCCTCAACATCGTCCTGTCCGCCCTGGCTATGGGCCGCTTTGTCCAGCGCCGGAACAATCCCGCCCCGGCGGGCAATGCCCTGAGCCGGTTTTTGGACGAGCGCTTCCCCGACGAGCGTATGGAGCGGATCTATCCCAACATTCTCTTTGTGGATTAAACGGGGCAGACGCCCCTTTGGGAGGAATGACCATGAACGATACCAAGGGACGCTTCTTTGCCCTGGAGGGCATTGACGGAAGTGGAAAATCCACCCAGCTCAGGCTTTTGGCCCAGCGTCTGGAACAGGCAGGCCGACCCTGCCTCACCACCTGCGAGCCCACCGGCCGTCCCATGGGCAAGCTCCTGCGCCAGGTACTCACCGGACAGGTGCGCTGCGACAGCCGGGTGGTGGCCCCCCTCTTTGTGGCTGACCGGCTGGACCACCTGCTCAACGAGGAAAACGGCCTGTGCAAGGCGGTGGAAGAGGGGCTCACTGTCCTCACCGACCGGTACTACTTTTCCTCTTACGCCTACCAGAGCGTGGACCTGCCCCTGGAGTGGGTGATCGAAGCCAACCGTCCCTGCGCCGAGCTTCTCCGGCCTACGGCCACTCTCTTTATCGATGTGGAGCCAGAGCTGGCTCTGGAACGCATTGCCCAAAACCGGGAGGGCACCGAGCTCTTCGAGACCATGGAGCGCCTCACCCGCACCCGTGAGCAGTATTACCGTTCCTTTGAGGCTCTCAAGGGGGAGGAACGGGTCATTCTCCTGCCTGGAAATCAGAGCGTGGAGGCCATCGCCCAGGCCATCTGGGAACAGGTGGACGCATTCTTTTAACCTGTAGGGAGGGGGATTCATGCCCCTCCCTTTTTTGCACCCTGCCGACCTCCAGGGCATAGGATGTCATGGACCTCAGGAGCCTCCGCTTCTGGGGGCCCACCGAAAAAATGTGAGGTGTCTTTTATGGTGACTATGACCGCCACCGTCCTCCAGGCCTGGGGCAGCCAGGTTCTGGTTCGGGACAACAGTAACAACCAGGAGGTACTGGTGCACACCCGCTGCTCCACCTCCAACCTGTCCGCTGGGACCCAGGTGCGCATTGTCTATAACGGCGTGATGACTGCCAGCATTCCGCCCCAGATCAATGCCCAGAGCATCTGCTACTTCGCCGACTGAGCACAAAAAGGACCGCCCAAACCGGGCGGTCCTTTCCTTATTCAGACAGGTCAAGGGTACTCACATGGGCCTTCAGTTCCAGCACCTCGCCTACCGGGACAGACAGCTCATCCACTCCCATTTGGAGCAGCGTTTTCGTCATGCTTCGGTCAGCCCCCAGCTGCCCGCACAGGGCTACCCGGCGTCCATGGCGGTGCCCCTCCTCCACCGTACGGCGGATGAGCTCCAACACGGCTGGATGATGGGGGTCGTACATTCCGTCCAGCTCCGGGTCCTGCCGGTCCATGGCCAGGGTGTACTGGGTCAGATCGTTGGTACCGATGGAGAAGAAATCCGCCTCCTTTGCCAGTTCGCCGGCCATGAGAGCGGCAGCAGGAGTCTCGATCATCACCCCCACCTCCACCTCCCCGGCGGGAAGGCCCTCCGCCTCCAACTCTGCCCGGCACCGCTCCAACAAGGCCCGTGCCGCTCGCACCTCCTGCGCTGAAGAGACCAGGGGGAACATCAAGGCGGCCTTTCCATAGGAAGCCGCGCGAAGGATGGCCCGCAGCTGGAGCCGGAAGAGCTCCGGCTGCTTCAGCGACAAGCGAATTCCCCGCAGGCCCAGGGCCGGGTTTTCCCCCCGGCCAGCCTCCAGCCACGGGGGGCACTTATCCCCCCCGATGTCCAGGGTGCGGATGACCACCCGCCGCCCCTCCATAGCCTCCAGGGCCCGGCGGTAGAGAGCAATCTGCTCCTCCTCTCCCGGACACTGCTCCTTGTTCAGGCAGAGAAACTCCGTGCGGAACAGTCCCACCCCCTGGGCTCCTTCCCTTCGGGCCAGGGCAGCCTCCTCTGGAGCGGCAATATTGGCGCACACCGACACCACCCGGCCATCCCGTGTACAGGCGGGGCGGTCCCGAAAAGCCACCAGCTCTGTCTGGATTTTGCGCTGCGCCTGCGCCTTTTCCATCAAGCGGTCCCGAACCTTTTCTTCCGGAGTTACATACAGTTCTCCTGTCTCCCCATCCAGGGCGGCAAAAGCCCCCTCCCAGTCCATCTGGGGGACAAGCCCAACTACCGTGGGCAGGGCCATGGCCCGAGTCAGAATGGCGGCGTGGCTGTCGGAAGCCATACGCTCCACCACAAGGCCCAGCACCTTCTCCCGCTCCAGGGCAATGAGCTCCCCTGGAGCGATCTCTCCTGTACACAGGATGGCGGGCTTCCCCAGCTCCAGCCGTCCCAGGTTCCCAGACAGGGCCTCCCGCCATAGGCGGGACACCTCCTCCACATCGGCGGCCCGCTCCCGAAGATAGGGGTCCTCCAGCGCCCGGAAGGCGGCGGCAAAGGTTTCTCCGGCCTCCCGCACGCTGTCCTCAGCGCAGGCTCCCGCCCGGACGGCGCAGCGGACCGTCTCCAACAAATCCCGGTCCTCCAGCATCAGGGCGTGGAGGCGGAAGATATCCGCCTCCTCCTTCCCCAGTTTCTCCAAAGCGGCGGACTGCTGCCCGTTCACCCGGTCCAAAGCCCGCTGCCGCCCCAGCTCCAGCCGCTCCAGCTCCTCCGCCGGTGTGCCTTTCGGGGCGTTTTTTCTCGGTTTCTCAGCCTCCGGGAGCACATGGATGGGCCCCAAGGCCACGCCAGGGCACAGGGGTCTTCCCGCTAGCTTCATCCCGCTCCCCTCCTTACTGTGTCAGAGATGTTCTGCAAAATAAGCCTGCATAACCGCCAGGGCCCGCTCCTCGTCTCCGCCCTCGATGGTGACGGTGACGGTGTCCCCCTGGGCCACCCCTAGGGTCATCAGGGCCATGAGCCGGTCGGCTCCCACGCACCGGTCGTCCTTTCGGACGGTGACGGTACTGTCCAAAGCCTGGGCCGCCGTTACCAGATCGGCGGCAGGCCGGCCATGGAGGCCATTGGGACGGGTCACGGTGTAGGTAAATTTCTTCATGGCAATTCCTCCAGGTATTCCGCCTGGGCAGTCTGGTTCACTTCCTCCAAATTTGGCATGGCGGGGATCGCTCCGCTGCGGGAGCAGGTCAGGGCGGCGGCCCGATTGGCAAAGGCGAGGATCTCTCTCAGCTCCTCCCCCTTCAGTCCCTCCAGAGGGTGCTCCCCCCGGCGGCACAGGCGGGCCAGCAGGGCTCCCAGGAAGGTATCTCCCGCTCCGTTGGTGTCGGCCACCTTGGTCTTGACCCCAGAAACCAGAAAGCTCTCCCCCTGCCAGCGGCAGAAGACACCCTCCGCCCCCAGGGTCACCAGGACAAGGGAGATACCGCCCTCCTCCAGGCGGCGGGTCCCCTCCTCCAGATCTTCCGTCCCGGCGGCCAGGGGCAGCTCCTCCTGGGACAGCTTCAGAATATCTACCAGGGGCAGCACCATGGTGATCCACTGCTCCGCCTGGCTTCGGTCCTGCCAGATCTTTTCCCGGTAGTTGGGGTCAAAGCTCACCAGCACCCCTGCGCGGTGTGCGTGGCGGGCGGCAAAAATGGTGGCACTGCGGGCTCTGCAGGGAGTGAGGCTCACCGAGCCGAAGTGGAGAATTTTCCCCGCCTCCAGCTCCGTTTCTTTTACCTCGTCGGCGGACAGCTCTCCGTCCGCTCCCCGGAGGAAAGAGAAGCTGCGCTCCCCCGTCCCATCTACCGACACTACCGCCAGTGTGGTGGGGCTCTGGCCGGTGATCAGCCCCCGGTCATCCACACCGTTGTCCCGCAGCATCTGACGCAGCTGTTCTCCAAAGGCGTCCGGGCCCACCTTGCCAATAAAGGCCGTACGGGCCCCCAGCCGTGCTGCCGCCACTGCTACGTTGGCCGGGGCTCCTCCAGGGTTAGCGGCGTACAAGGGCACTCCCGCAGGGCTCTTCCCCGTCCAGGTCAGGTCAATGAGCGCCTCTCCAATGCTCGTAATGTCCCTCATATTCACTCCTCTTCTCCGCCAGATGTGGTGTGCATTTTCTGTGTTTTTCTACTATACCATACCCCAGAATAAAAATCTATCATTTTTCACAATACCTTCGTCCGAAATTGACATTTGTCTAAACTAAGTGTATAATATTTTTGCTGAAATTTTGCTGAATTCAGAAAGGAGTCTGCAAACCATGAAAAAGCTTTTACGGCTTTCCCTGTGCGCTGGCCTTCTGGCTGCCCTGCTGTGTGTGCCCTCCCTGGCCGCGGGCCAGATGCCCGAAAAGCAGGGGGAGTTTTATGTGATGATCAACGGGGAGTATGTCACCTTCACCGATGCGGTGCCCCAACTCCGGGAAAGCCGCTCCTGCCTGCCCTTTGCGGCTGTGTTTGAGCAGCTGGGCTTCCCCCAGGAGAGCATGACCTGGGATGCCGATACCCAGACGGTCACCGCAGTCAAGCCCGATGTGCTCTACTCCCCCTCCAACGGCGGGGAGCCTCAGCGCGGGGACCTCACCGTTCAGCTCACCATCGGTTCCAAAGAGATCAAATATTGGTACGAGAATGATCTCACCGCTGGCCCCGGCGGAGAGGTTACCCAGGTCACCAACGTCCTCCAGAGCGAGGTAGCCCCCTATCTCTCCGATGGCCGCACCTATATTCCCTTCGGTCTGCTGGCTGATGCGCTGGGCTATAACGTGGGCTGGGACAGCACGGTGGGCGCCGTCCTTATTGACGATGTCAACGCCATTCTGGCCGCCAACACTGAGACCTATGAGCTGATGGACCAGTATCAGGCCTATAACCGCACCTTCGTGGAGAAAAACCAGAAGGTTACCGGCAAGTACACTATGGACATGTCCATGGCCGAAACCGGCCCCAATGCCGCAAATGACCTCTCCTTCACCGTGAAGGGAGATTACGATATGGTCACCGCCGGTTCCACCGCCTTCCAGTTCAACACCGATATGACCGTGGACGCCTCCGTCCGGATGGATGGAATGGACATGTCCGCCATGCTGGCCTCCCCCGACGGCTCCCCCATGCTGCCCATGAATCTGGGCTTCGATATGCGGGGCGACATGGCCAACGGCACCTTCTACTTCAACCTGGACTCTCAGCAGCTGGCCGCTCTGACCGGGTGGAATTCCGAGACCTGGTACAAGCTGGATATGGCCGCCATTTACGATGAAATGTCTGCCGTGACCGGCATGAATTACCAGCAGCTCCTGGAGCTGTCCACCGCCTCTCTGGAGGAGGATTTCTCCCAGCTTATGCCCTCCATCCTGAACAATATGCCTCTGACCAGTGTGGATTTCACCGCAACGGACTATCTAGCCTTGCTGAACCTGATCTGCGGAGACAGCCACTTTAAGCAGGTGGGCACCCGCTATGAAAATACCTTCCTGAATGAGAGCGGCATCACCGGCACCTTCACCCTCTATACCAGCGCCGGTAAGGTCAATGGCTATGCCATCGAGCTGAAAGCCGATCCCGCCGTTGTGGGCGCGGAGATGACCCTGACCGCCGCCATGCAGGGCTCCAAGATGACTATGGATATGACTGTGGCCGCCTCTCAGGAGCAGGGTGCGGATCTTCCCCAGGTGGAGCTCTCCCTGAACCTGGCCATGGACGGCACCTACCAGTCCACCAGCACCCAGCCTCAGACTGCGCCCCCCGCCGGGGCCCCTGTGGCCGACCTGATGGAGATGTTCGGCGTTGTGGAAGCTCCCACCGCCGCCTGATCTACCCTCCAGTATACAAAAAAGTGCTGTCCCGAGGGACAGCACTTTTTACGCCCTTTCCATTGTCCGCCAGGCAGCGATAGGAGTATGTACGAAAACTGGATCAGCTATAAAAGCAGAGGGGCCGGAAAATTCCGGTCCCTCTGCTTTGCTGCAAGGCTGGTTCAAGCAGGCTATTTATTCCGCTGCCGCTTGCGCCGCTCAAGCAGCGGCCTTCCATATCTCTGTGCTGCCGTCTCTGACATAGGTGTGAGAATTGGCAGCCTCCACAATCGCAAAGTAGGCCCAGTGGCCATCGCTCAGATCGGTAAAGGCAACCAGCTCGTCACTGTTCCGGTGGACGAAACGCTCATCCGCACTGCGTCCCAGCATATTGTTTACAATCACCGACACCTCAGCGCGGGTAATCTTATTGTTGGGACAAAAGCTTCCGTCCGGATAACCGTTCATCCAGCCGTACTTGCTGGCCTGGGCCGCATACTGGTAGAACCAGTCGTTCCGGCTCACATCGGTAAAGGAACAGGAGACGCCGCTGCCGCCGTCGGCAAAGGCCAGAGCCACCACCGCAAATTCGGCACGGGTGATGGCACGGTCTGGCTGGAAGGTGCCGTCAGGGCAGCCGCCCAGCATACCCAGGCTGGCCAGTGTGTTGACCGCCTTGGCGTACCAGGCGTCAGCGGGTACATCAGCAAAGGTCTTGGTGATCTTCACGTCCTTGTCCAGCAGAAGGGCATAGAACATCTGGGCCACCTCGGCACGGGTCATGTTCCGGTCAGCGCCAAAGCTGTGGCCGGGATATCCGCTGAGATAGGCAGTGTGATGGACAGTATCCAGCCAGCGGGAAACACCGGTCGAACCGGCGGTGGTTTTTTCTTCTCCCCACTTAGCATAGAGTACTACAACAGGGTCATCCACCTTCACGTCGCCGCGGACGGGATCAGTCAGGCGGAAGTCCCAGTACCACCCCGCAAAGTTATACCCCTCACGGACAGGCACGGGCAGTTGCTCGTAGTCTTTGGTCCAAACATGGCTTTCCGACTCAACGGACAGATACTTGCCGCCGTTGGTCCGATAATGCAGTTCAAATTCACTCTGTGTGAAATCTCCACCGTCCGAACCACCATGGACGCTATCGCTGTTCTTGATCCACTGGGCATACAGATCCATGTCACCATTCAAGTGAATGGTGCTGCTGGGCATATACGCCGTGCCGGTGCCATCGGGATTAGTGTTCCAGCTGTCAAAGGTATAATCGAACCGGGTGAACAGGCCATCCTTTACTGTAACCACGGGTTCTGTGTAATAATAGGTGAGCGTATCCTCGGAACCATGGTTGGCATGATAGGTTAGTTTTACCGTGGGGACGGGGGGAACATCCTGGGTCTCCCATACCAGCACAAAGGGAGAGAACGAGCTGGTATCAAATTTTACATATTGGTCTCCCTTCACCGCAACAAGCTGGGCCGTTAAGAGGTCCGGGGCATTTTTGGAAAGCTCGTCCTCCAGCTTGCCGTAATTTCGGTCCAGGGCATCAAAGTGCACAACATAGAATGGCTGGTTCCGGTCAAAATCATCTGGGACCTTCCAGTAAATCGTAAGCTTGTCGTTCTCGCCCATAGTCAGGTAAGCGTTGCCGTTTTTGGTGTCCACCAGGTCTAGATACTGCTGTGCATAAGTATAGTCTCCGGCAGGAATTTTCTCTGCCATGTTGGTCTGGATATAATCCACCAGTACATGATCATCCAGAACATCGTCCACCAGCAGCCGCACACCCTCGGTATCATTTAGCTCCACATTGCTGCCATTGACATAATAGGTGACATCTCCGCAGGCCAGCGCGGCAATCCCGCCGCCGGGGAGGTCAGCCTCATCCCGGATAATTTTTGTTGTGGTGTCCCCGCTGGTTAACCCGCGGACCACCAGTGTGCCGGTGCCACGGGTGATGCCGCAGGAAACGGTCTTTCCGCCGCCAAGGTCGACCTCTGCGGTAATGTTGCCCGCCTCCAGGTCACCGGAGTAGATATTTATGGTGTATTCCTGATACTGCGCTTCCAGGTCGGGCGTGAATTCGTCGTTGATTGCGGCATCCCCTTCTGCGTCGGTGAATTGCAGACGAACCGGGATCCTTTGCCCGTTTTCATCCAAACCGGGCAGCATCCGATAGATATAGCGCTGCCGCTGGGTGCCTTCCACATTGCTGCTGTGGGCATCGGTACCGTAAAGCTCCAGTTTCCATTCTCTGGTCCTGCCTTTATCATCTTCATATGTGAATTTGAGGATATCAGACAAGTCCTCCGCATTGGGATTGCCGCCCAAGCTTGCATTGAGTTCGTCCGGCAGAGTGATATAATAGCCCGGTTCCGGCAGGCCGTTGGCTGTGGTGCTTTCGTTGCCGGCATTGTCCACCGCGCCGGTGTAGCCCTTGCCGCCGGTGTAGACAGTGATGTTGGCGGGTGTGATGGTGACATTGCCGTGCGATACTACGGAGAAGGAAGCGGCGACATCCGCTATGACGCCCGTCTGCTCCGTGGTAAAACGGAGGGTGTCCTGATAGGTACCGGCAGTCAGGTCCTGTTTCGGCGTCACTGTAACTGTGGCAGTTTCGTTTGGCGCAAGGGATGCCGTTGCATGGTTCCAGCCGGTACCCGGAGTGATCACAAAGTGCTCAGCGGTGGGCAGCGCTACATTCAGTGTACCCGTGCCGGTATTGGTCAGTGTCACGGTCTGCCCGGAAGGAGGCGTGTATCCCTCGTACAACTCTCCAAATGACAGGGTGGCGGGCGTCGCGGTCATGGTATAGGTCTTAATCAGATAGTCGGCGCTCGACACCGCGCTGTCCTTCATGCCGTCCTTAGCTGCGATGGCCTTGATGGTCATGGACTGATCTACCTGAATTGGGCCAGCATACACTGTACTGTCTGTCGTCGGAGTACTTCCGTCCGTCGTATAATAGATGGCTGCATCTTCTGTTGCGGTGGAAATTTCCACAGACTGTGGCTGCGCATATGTCCCGCCTGCCGGTGAGAAACTTGGAGCCTCTGCTTTGGGCATCGGATGAACGGTAATGTTAAATGTATCGCTGAAGCCGTCTTTTGACACTGTTATGGTGGTATCTCCTGCCGGGAGGGATGCACCATGAGCTGGGGAAGTGGAAATCCCCTTTTCCATAAAATCTTCAAACGCTACGTTTTCGGTGGTGCCATTACTATATGTCAAGGTTACGATCAGACCGTTCAAATCCAGTGTGTCTTGCTCAGTATACTCTGTTTTGATGGGTTTAGTATCTACCTGAATTCCAGTTAGGACCACCCGTGTCATTCGGACATGGATATCCATAGAAGCTTCGCCCAGACGCCGATCGCTGACGGGATTCGGGGACCAACCAGACATCTGATACTTTCTAATGATGACCCGATAACAGCTATTGTCCTCTTCCAGGCGCTCTCCCGTTTCCGTGTTGTTGCGCACGGTGATCTGCTTGTATTTTGAATTAAACCCTGAACGATCATAAACTGTTTCCTGATTAAACGGAGCCCCCCGTGTTTCCTGCACAACCCCGTTTACCACATCCTGAAACTCCCAGGTGTAATAGGTGGTCTCGCCCCAGCCAATAGAGCCGGGCGGATACTGTACCCCTTCAATATAGGGCTTGAGGTACACGCTTTCGTAGAGATCGGTATATGCATACAGCGTGCTCCTGTTTTCAAGTTCCGGCGCTTCCGGCTGTCCGCCTCCAAGTTCTTGCGTTTCTTGCCACCGCACCATGAAACCAACCCGCGGCATATCATCAGCAGCAAGAACCGATGTCGGAAACATGGAGAATGTCATAACAAACAACAGCAAACATGCCACTATCTTTTTTGTCAAAACCTCAGTCCTCCCAATTCAGATTTTTTGAGTTCTTCATACTCCGCCCAGATAAGATTTTTACCAGCTGCTCTCGGGCTGCCGTAGCAGTGGCCGCCGGCGGCGAATCGGTGAGATAGGTCAACACATCGTTCCACTCTCCCATATCCTCCTCTCGGGGTGTCAGCCGGCCAAGCCTTTGTGCCAAATACCGGTACTGCTCCGATGACAAAAAATGCAGATCAGATAAGTACTCGCACTTCATTTGAATGGACAGCAAATCCAGCAGAGATTGTTCCACCCTCACACCCCTATGGCCTCCTTTGCTTCTGCCAGCATGTTTTCGTAGCGTGCACGTCGTTTCCCGTTGACCATTCCGGCACAAACCGGACACCCGCGCTTCTGTTTTCCAGCTCGGGAATATATAGAAGCCTTCCAGATATGGCCCTCAGAGCAGATCCACCAAACCTTTTTATGGGACCCCGCTGTAACCATCTGAGGCGTCAGGGAACCGTTCAGCATGGGATGCCATTGGGCCGCGATTTTTGGCTGCGCCGTAGCCAGGTCGTTGAACCCGGCCAGGACCTTTTTCCCGGCACAGTAGGGACAGCCTGAGTTGCGCTTGGTCCGCATGCCCACCGCCGCCACATATTCGTGTCCCAGGGGGCAGATCCACCAAACCCGCCGTTTGCAGGCGGGTGTGACCTGGGACGGCAGCAGCGGTCCATTTTTTGTGGGATGCCACTGTCGGGCTATCTCCGGAAACTGAGAGGCCATGTCGTTTTCTCCCGGCAGGATCACCCGTCCGGCGCAGACCGGGCAGCCGGTCCCGTCCAATGTGCGGGACTGGATGGAAGCACACCACGCGTGCCCCTTCTCGCACCGCCACCAGACTTTTCGCTTAGTCCCGAAAGTCACCTCCTGGAACGTCAGCGTGCCGTTTTTTGTCGGGTGCCACTCCTGGGCTAGATTGGGAAACTGGCTGGCCAGATCATTGATGCCCAAAGCCACAGTACGGTTGGCACACACCGGGCAGCCGCAGCCGTCCACCCGTGAACGGATTTCCGCCTGCCACTCATGGCCCAGCCCACACCGCCACCAGACCTTTTTGGTGCTGCCGCAGGAAATGGTTTCAGGGGTAAAGGGAAGGTTCGTCTGTGCCACCCATTGATCCAACAATTCCTGCCGCCCTTCCCGAATGCAGAAGTCGTGCAGGCTTTCACGCATGGGCAGTCCCCCCTTCTATGCAGAATCGATATTCTGAATAGAGCTCTTCCCTTCCTTTCCGCTCCATGGAACACACGGGCATAAAAAATCGCCCGTCTTTCCTTTGGAAAGAGGGCGAACGGGCGTAGGAAGCCGGGCCGCACATGCAGACCATGCCTGCGGCCTATGTTTTTGCGCTCAAAATCGGGACGATGCCTTGTCTTTCGTGTTTACGCCTGCTATAATGGCGGTGTATCCTTTGGGTATGTAGTCAATATTGGGACAGAATATCGATTCTGTGACTACCACACAAGCCCCAGCCGATCAATCTCCCGCTGGTGTTCTGTGCCGGAGGTAACCAGATAGATGCGCGTGGTTTCGATGCTGCTGTGGCCCAACAGGTCGGCCAGTTTTGCAATGTCCCGGCAGGCCCGGTAAAAGACCGTGGCAAACAGATGCCGCAGGTTATGGGGGAATACTTTTCCCGGCTCCACCCCTGCGTGCTTGCACAGCCCTTTCAGCTCCGCCCAGATCTGCCGACGGCCAAGTTCCTTTCCGCTTTTGGTGCGAAAGATCGCGCCGGAAGCGGTTTTCTGTTTTTTTGCGTACTTCAGCAGCTTGCGGCGGAGCTTTCCAGGGAGCAAGATAGTACGGATCTTGCCTTTCAGCGCGATCTCCGCTTTGCCCTGCTGAACAGCTTCCACGGTGATATGCTGTACTTCGCTCACCCGGATACCGGTGGCTCCAATGGTTTCCACCAGAAGCCCCAGCCGTTCCCGCCCCAATTGGTAGGCCGTGTTCAGAAGACGCTGGTAGTCATCCTTTGTCAGCTCGCGGTCGGCATCCCGAAACAGGCGGCGCTGGATTTTAAGAAATTTTACCCGGCACTCCCGCAGATCGAGAAACTCCAGCAAGCCGTTCAGGGCCGAGAGCATAGCATTGATTGTAGTCGGGGCGTAGTTCTGGGACAAAAGGTGAGATTTCCACTCCGAGGTCCGCTCCTTGCTGATGTCACGGCCATCCAGCCAGCAGGCAAACGCCCGGATATCCCGCAGATATTTTTCCATGGTTGCGCCGCTCTTTTCCTCCATCTGAAGGTGATGGGCGTATGCCCGAACTTGTTGTTGTGTTAATGGATGATGTTTCATAGAGACCCTCCCATCAGAACTATATCGCTATTGTACAGGAAGTACAGGGACAGCAAAGCCCACAGCGGCAAATACCGCTGCGGGCTTTGTACGCCGTATGGATAGGTTTGCCACTGCCACAGGAAAGTTATACGCTTATCTGGTCCTTTCCGGGACGTGCGTCATATAAAAAATGAGGGCCTGTGGAGCACCACAGGCCCTCATTTCTTCCATACACGGCGTTGAGCCCCATAGGTTCACAATGTGAACCTATGGGGCTCAACGCTTTGGATGGTGCTTTTTTGCACTTTAATCTGTTTTTGGGGCCTCTTATTCCTCGATGGGCATAGGCGCCTCTACCTTAGTGTGGTCCTGCTGGGCGTAGGCCTGAACGATGGCCTCTAATGCCTGGCCCTGCTCCCCCATGATCTCCCCCGCCCGTTCCAGGCAGGCGTCGGCCTTGCGCAGCTCCTCGGCCGCGTGGGAGACGGTGGACTCCACCCGGCTGCACAGCTCCTCGTGCTCCCGGCGCACCCCCTGAAGCCACTGCTCTACCTGGCGGCGGACCTTCCTGGCGTCTCCTTCGGCCTTCTCCTGGATATCCTGGGCCCGGCGGTGGGCCTCCAGCTCCACTCCGGCGGTGCGCTCCTTGAGCTGGGTGTAGGCCTGGGCAGCGGGGGTGAGCTGCTCCAGCTGCTGCTGAAGGCGCTGGTTCTCTTCCCGTGCACTCTCCAGCTCCCTGGCACTCTGGCTGCACTGGGTACGGCTGGCGGACAGCTCCCGGTTGCTCTCCTCCAGGCGGTGCAGCAGACCCGCCTGCTCCTGGTGCAGGGCATCCAAAGACTGCTGGAGCTGTTCCACCTGGGCGCGCAGCTGCTCCCCCTCCCGGCGAAGCTCCTCCTCCCGGGCGGCGGCCTGGCTCAGCCGTCCCTCCAGGTCCTCCCGCTGCTGGGCGGCCTGGCGGGTGTGCTCCTCCAGATAAGTCAATACGTCCTGTCGATGAAAGCCGCCAAAGGCGGCGGTACGGAAGGGATGGTCCATGTGCTGCTCCTCTCTGAAAACAGCCCGGAAGGCTCCGGGCCGGCAACTTTGTCATTTTCTCAGGTATCTTATCACAACTTGCCGTCAATTACAATCCACTTCTCCCCCTTTCCCGGAAATTCCCCGGATTTTCACTGAATATTTAGAATAAATGCGAGAGAACTCGATGCGAGTTTTCCCGCATTTATTTTTTTGTCAAAAATCCTGTGGAAAAGGAGGGCGAGCGGTTTGAGCAAGAGACATTTAACACTGAAAGACCGCATGGAGCTGGAAGCGCTCTATGAAAAAGGACGCGGCGTTGAGCAGATTGCCGCGAAGCTGAAGGTCCATCGGTCTACCGTCTACAATGAATTGAAGCGAGGGGACACCGGAGAGATGGACAAGAACGGACGCATGGGGTACAGCGCGGAGCTGGCCCAGCGGACGGTCATCGAGAACTACCGCCGTAGGCGGACGAACAGGGCCAGCGCCGGGTAAAGAAAGAGAGGTATTCAAATGAAGGCCATGTACTGCGAGGTCGGAAAAAGCCAGGGATGTATCCGAGTGAACATCTATTCCGGGGCGGGGAAAATGGAGCGGATCGAGGAGCGGCGGGAGCGCCGGCGGACGCGGTATGTGGAGAAGCAGCGCAAGCTGGCGCGCGTCCGGGAAACTGCCGGAGCGTTTATCGGGCTTTTTGGATTCATCCTGCTGATGGGAATTGACGGGCAGGAAACCATGTCGGGAATCGCCGCGCTGGGTTGCGCCGGGCTGGCTTTGATGGTGCTGGGAGCATGGATGGGCCATGCGTTCTACGGGCAGGAGAAGCAAGCCGAATGGCTGCGCCGAATGCGGGAGCGGGGCGAGATCGAGTGACGGACGAGCGGGAGGACCTTCACCAGAGGGCGCGTGAACGGACGCGGGCGGAACGGTGGAACGCCCGCGGGAGGAGCCGGGTGGTACATCCGAAGTACGGCGAGGTGGTGGTTCCGCACAGCTCTAACCTGGCCGCTGTGATGAATGCGGCGGAATACTGGGGATGCGACTGGAGCGCGATCACAGATGCGAAAGTGTGGCTGGCTGGTCCGGGAGACGGGCCGGTGGTCGTGCCAAGGGAGTTTTTACGGGAAGGCGGAGCGGCATTCCAGCGTCGGGAATCGAACTGGTAATGGGACGGCCTTACGGCTGCGAAAGAAGGAACGACCAATGAGTAGGTGCAGAGCGTGCGGAGCACAGATCCTATGGCTGCGCATGGACGGAGGCGTGCAGCTTCCACTGGACCCAGTGCCGGTTTTTGTGACAGAAGGCGGAGAGGAACAATTCGTAAACGAAAAGGGCGAGATTTTCAATGGTACAGTCAGCGAGACGGACGAAGGGACGCCGGCGTTTGAAGTTCACTGGTACACGTGCCCGTATGCGAGACTGAATGAAAAACCATCAAGCACAACTGGATCGGCATTGCCGGGGAATCGAACTGACGATGGGTAGGTTTTACCACTATAAAAGGAAGGGTGACGAAAATGATCGCTGCGCTGACGGGGTATAAGGTCATCTACAAAGAAAGGGTTCTGCGGACGCTGGCCCTCATGTCTGTGGAGTTTGAGGACGGGGATTACCCGGATCTCGGGAAGGTCAGCAAGCCAAAGGCCATTGAGGTCCTTGCCATCAACGAGGACGGAAACATTGTGAGCATTATGGATGAAGCGTGGATGTTTCAGTTCATCCCCGAAATCGGAAAGAGAGGATAGTATGGGCAGTATCACGGTAAACGACATCCGGGAAGCGCTCCTGGATGAAAAAATCATCATTAAGCACAATGGGATCGACATTTACATCGAGTGCCCGGAGACCAAGGAGCAGCTGATTATTCCGATGACCCATGGATCGGTCGAGCGGAAGAACAGCCGAGTGGAGCGGATGTTCGGGAAAAAAGAGGACTGGCCCAAGCGGGACCCGGACGAGGGCCAGGGACCGTACAAGGGGTTCCTGCTGGTGGTGTGCGAGGAGTGCGGGGAGATCCGGGCGTTCTGCGCGAAGCGGGAGACTTACAGCTTCCGGTGCGACGAGTGCGGGCACGAAACGGCGCTGGAGAACCTGCGGCCCATGTATATGCACTGTAAGTGCGGAAAGAGTTTCCGATACCGGACCAACGCCACAACGGAGACCATCACCCACACCTGCATCGCGTGCAAGGCTCCGGTGGATATGGAGCTGAACCGGAAAGGAACGGCCTACGTGACCATCGGAACGAGAGGAGGCAAGGCGAGGTGAAGGAGTTTCTGGAGTTCCTTGCCGCGGCGCTGGGCGGCATTATCGGAACACTGGTGGTGGCAGCTTGGGCGGCGGCCCTGATCCTGGCGGGTCCGGCCCTGCTGAAGCTGTGCATTTCATACCTGTTCTTTTAGGGGGACAAGCCGATGAAGATTTCTAAGTTCGTAAAGCTGGTGAAGAACGCAGGGCGCTGCATCGTTGCAGATGTGGAGGATAGCGGAATTTGGCTGGGAAACGGGTACGGGTTCTACCGGGCCACAAACCTGCCAAAGATGTCGGGAAGAGAGCAGGTGCGAACGGTGCTGGACGTGCCGGAGAAGGCATGGGAGAAAGTGCACCTGGAGGAAGAAGAGTTTGAGAGCGTCCGAAATGTGATGGGAATGAACCTGTCGGACTACGACAAAGGTGAAAAGCGGGCGGAGAAAGTACGGGTTGTTGCGGCTCTGGATGGGGTGTGGGCGGCCTGCTGCCGGTGCAACGACGGAGAACTGATTTTCTACCGGGAGAGCCTGCTGTCTCCCATCATGGACGAGGTGGAAAACAGCGACTACATCATGTTCACAGTGCGGCGCATGACGAACGGGCAACGGTATCTTGCGGTACACGACGGGATGAACCTGCTGGCGGCAGTTATGCCCATGCAGGTGGTGAGCCAGGAATACCTCGCCTCCCTGGCGGAGTTCGAGGCGATGTGCACGGAACAGCTCTACCGGGAGCAGGCCCGGACGGGGGATGAACCTGACACGGCGGAACCGGAGGGAGACGACGGGGAGCAAATCGGAATGGAGGACGGAGTGATAGAGCAGTGAAGGATGAAACCGTGGAGGCAAGAGCGGTGAAGATCGCCGCAAAGGTCATGGTGGCGGACGGACTTTGCAGACATGAGGACCCGGAGCGAGAATGTAGCCGGGGTTATCTCGGGAGCGAGATGTGCGAAAGGTGCATCCGGGCGTGGCTAATGACGAAGGCGAGAGTGGAACTGGCGAGGGAGGCGAGAGAAAAACATGGAAATCGAGAGGGCTGTTGAGATCCTGGACCCGGAGCACCGGGAACGTTATGAGAGCATCGAGCCGGTAAACACAGCCTGCAGGATGGGAATGGAGGCCCTGCTACGGATGGTGCCGAAGCAGCCAAACCCGGGCGGAGACGAGCACATCCTGGCGTGCCCCTGTTGTGGGAGCGGAGAATACCTGCACAACGAGGACGGGAACGAGCAGCGGTTCTGCGGCCAGTGCGGGCAGGCCATTGAGTGGGACATGGGAACGAAGAAAGGAGTGCGATAGAAGTGAATGAATGGTACGAGAGGGCGAAACAGAAGCTGGAGGTGGAGCAGAAGGCCGGGAAATATGACCGGTATGCAGCTGCCATGAAGACGGCCGTACTGGAGGCGCTGGACGGATTCTGCCGGCAGGACGGGGAGTTTGCCCAGGCGGTGGTCCAGGGCGGAACCTTCGAGGACTGTATGAAGGCGGTGGCCAAGAACTGTGGGAACGCAATCTCCGACCTGGAGGCATTCCGCAGGGCGGTGCAGTTTTACTTCCCGGGAGCGGATGTACGGTTTCACATGAGCGTCAACCTATGCGCCAGCGTCGAGGACGAAGAAGAGCCCGCAACGACAATGCCGGAGCCGAAGGCAGAGCGCAAGATCCTCTCGCTGGATGATTTTCTGTATCAAAATGGGACTGTTCCTCCATATCACGCAGGTGGACTTGCCCCGCCGAGGGAAGCACAAGCACAGTTACAAAAAAGTTAAGGTGAAGAAGAACCAGGCCAGGGCAAGCGCCGGGGAAAGCATTGAGCGCAGGGATGACGAGGTGGTGGAGCGCAAGGTGTTCGGGCACTGGGAGATGGACACCGTTTACAGCAAGAAGAACACAACCTCAAAGGCGCTGCTGGTACTGACGGAACGGAAGACCCGGAAGGAGATCATCGTCCTAATCCCGAACAGAAAGACAGAAACAATCGTTCGGGCGCTGGACGCCCTGGAGCGGAAGTATGGGGCGGTGAACTTCAGGAAGATCTTCAAGAGCATCACCGTGGACAACGGATCGGAGTTCTCGGCGGCGGAGGAGATGGAGCGGAGCGTCATCAATAAGACTATACCGAGGACGAAGGTGTACTTCTGCCACCCGTATTCCTCCTGGGAGCGAGGAAGCAACGAGAACAACAACATTATGATTCGGAGAAAGCACCCAAAGGGCACTGACTTCTCGAAGGTGAGCGCGGCACAGATCAAGGCAACGGAGGACTGGATAAACAACTATCCGCGGAAGATACTGGGGTACACAAGCAGCGAGGCAGTTTTTAGAGAGTGCCTGCGGGAATTGGGGATCGTAGCGTAAAAGCAGGAGAGGAGGAAGAGCCGAAAAAATACTGGAAGTGGATAGGAAATGAAGGAGGCCAGCGATCAAGTGGGATCGGTGGCCTGGTTGGCGTGCGGTAAAAATAGACAAAATGAAACGGGAAAAACTGTTGCTTCTGCCTATTGAAATTTCGATTCCCCGGATTTTCCCCGGATTTCATTGACGCAGACGGTTAGGAATGATATACTAACTTGATTTCAAGCAACTTTTTGTGACAGGGAGGACAGCGTCCATGTGGTGCTCCGACAAGTGGAAGGATTATGAGCTCATTGACTGCGGCAGAGGGGAAAAGCTGGAGCGCTGGGGGAAGCAGCTGCTGGTGCGGCCTGACCCTCAGGCCATCTGGAATACCCCCAGGACCAATCCAGGCTGGAAGCACAACGCTGGGCGGTACGCCCGCTCCTCCACCGGGGGCGGCCAGTGGCAGAACAAGTCCATGCCCCAGCGCTGGACGGTGTCCTACGGCTCGCTCACCTTTAATATTAAGCCCATGAACTTCAAGCACACAGGCCTGTTCCCCGAGCAGGCCGCCAACTGGGACTTTGCCCAGGAGCAGATCAAAAACGCCGGGCGGCCCGTCAGCGTGCTGAACCTCTTTGCCTACACCGGCGGGGCCACCGTGGCCTGCGCCGCCGCAGGGGCCAGCGTGTGCCATGTGGACGCGGCGAAGGGCATGGTCCAGTGGGCCAGGGAAAACGCCAAGAGCTCCCATTTGGAGGACGCCCCCATCCGCTGGATCGTGGACGACTGCGGCAAGTTTGTGGAGCGGGAGATCCGCCGGGGCCGGCGCTATGACGCCATCATCATGGACCCGCCCTCCTACGGCCGGGGGCCCACCGGCGAGGTGTGGAAGCTGGAGGAGAACCTCTACCCCTTTGTGGAGCTGGTGAGCGGGGTGCTGTCCGACAACCCCCTGTTCATCATTCTGAACTCCTACACCACCGGCCTTGCCCCCAGCGTGGTCACCTACATTCTGGAGAGCATCATCACCAAAAAATTCGGCGGCCACACGGTCTCTGACGAGCTGGGCCTGCCGGTAAGCGAGACGGGCCTGGTCCTCCCCTGCGGAGCCACCGGGCGCTGGACGGCCAAATAAGGCCGGATGGAGGCAAGGATATGAGCAAACCCATCATTGAGGCAAAGGACCTGCGCTTCTCCTACCCCGCCGCCGAGGGGGTCACTCCGGTGGTGCTGGACGGGGTCAGCCTGTCCATTGAGGAGGGCACCTTCGTGGCCATTCTGGGCCACAACGGCTCGGGTAAATCCACCCTGGCCAAGCACTTCAATGCCATTCTTCTGCCTGCAGGAGGCAAGGTCTATGTCAGCGGTATGGACACCGCCGACGAAGGAAAGCTGCTGGACATCCGCCGCACTGTGGGCATGGTCTTTCAGAACCCGGACAACCAGATCGTGGCCAACGTGGTGGAGGAGGACGTGGCCTTTGCCCCGGAGAACCTGGGCGTTCCCCCGGAGGAGATCCGCCGCCGGGTGGACGACGCCCTGAAGGCGGTCAACATGTATGAGTTCCGGGAGCACGCCCCCCACCTGCTCTCCGGCGGCCAGAAGCAGCGCATCGCCATCGCCGGGGTCATCGCCATGCAGCCCCGGTGCATTGTTCTGGACGAGCCCACCGCTATGCTGGACCCCATCGGCCGGGCCGATGTGATCCGCACCATCAAGACCCTTAACCGGGAGCGGGGTGTCAGTGTAGTGCTTATCACCCACCACATGGACGAGGCCGCCCAGGCCGACCGGCTGGTGGTCATGGCTAAGGGCAAGGTCATCTCCGACGGCACCCCCAAGGAGGTTTTCTCCCAGGTGGAGCGGCTGCGGGAGGTGGGCCTCACCGTCCCCCAAACCACCCAGCTTTTATGGGAGCTGCGCCAGGCGGGGCTGAAGGTCCCTCTGGATGCCCTCAGCGATGAGGAGTGCGCCCTGGCTCTGCAGAAGCTGCTGACTGGGGAGACAACCCATGAAGTATAATCGTTTTTCTGAAGTTTATTGGGCCTTCCTGGCGGGACTGATTGCCGCGCTGGTCATCAACTACTTCGCCACACTGTTCTACTGGAACGAGGTAAGGATCTCCCTGGGACTGGACATTTTGGCTGGTCTGATCCTGGCATTTATTGTCTATCTCCGCACCCTTCGAAAGTATGTGGACGAGCTGGAACGTCGGATTGAAACTCTGGAGCACCAGTCCAAAACGATATCACGCTCAAATTAAAAAACATTTCGTAATTATTTTCTTCTATATTTCAGGGCGTGATCACTTTGACACGCACCACTCTATACCATAAGGACGGAAAGCCTATGGAACCAATTATTGAAACCAAGCACCTTACTCACACCTACTCCGCCGGAACCCCCTTTGAACGCACCGCCCTGGACTGTGTGGACTTTGCCGCCTATCCGGGAGAATATCTGGGCATCATCGGGCACACCGGCTCAGGAAAATCCACCCTCATCCAGCACCTGAACGGCCTTTTGAAGCCCACGGACGGGCAGGTCCTGTTCCAGGGCACGGACATCTGGTCGGACTCCAAAATCACCCGCCGCACCCGCTTCCAGGTGGGGCTGGTATTCCAATACCCGGAGTATCAGCTTTTTGAGGAGACGGTCTATAAGGACATCTCCTTCGGCCCGCGGAACATGGGCCTGAGCGAGAAGGAGATCGACCGGCGGGTCCGCTCGGCCGCTTACTTTGTGGGCCTGCGGGACGACCAGCTGGACAAATCTCCCTTTGAGCTCTCCGGCGGTCAAAAACGCCGGGTGGCCATCGCGGGCGTCATCGCCATGGAGCCGAGGGTGCTCATTTTGGACGAGCCCACCGCGGGCCTAGACCCGGAGGGGGTGGAGTCCATTCTGGGCAACATCCGGGACTACCACAAGGCCAACAACGCCACCATCATCCTGGTCTCCCACTCCATGGAGGACATGGCCCGGACGGTGGACCGGCTGGTGGTCATTGACGACGGACACATTCCCTTCCAGGGCGCACCCAGAGAGGTGTTCCAGCACGGAAGCGAGCTGGAGAAGATGGGCCTGGGCGTGCCCCAGCTCACCCGTGTGTTCCACCGGCTGCGGGACCTGGGCGTGGACATTGATCCATCTGTGTACACCGTGGAGCAGGCCAAGGCGGCCATTTTGGAAAAACTAGGGAAGGCGGTGAAGTAAATGGCACTGAAAGACATTACCCTGGGCCAGTACTTCCCCGGCTCCTCCCCCGTCCACAAGCTGGACCCCAGGACCAAGCTTATCGCGGTGCTGCTCTATATTGTAGCCCTGTTTTTGGCAAAGTGGTTTGTCACCTATGCCATTATGTTTGTGGTGCTGGCCGCTTCTGTGGCCATCTCCCGTGTGCCCCTCAAATCCCTGGTCAGCGGCATGAAGCCGGTGGTCTTTATTCTGGTCTTCACGGGTATTCTCAACCTCTTCTATACCCCCGGCGAGCATGTGCTGGCCCAGTTCTGGATCTTCACCATTACCCTGGAGGGCGTGTTCCAGGCGATTTTCATGGTCGTGCGGATTTTGATGCTCATTGCGGGCACCTTCCTGCTCACCTACACCACCTCCCCCATCATGCTCACCGACGGGCTGGAGTCCCTGCTGAATCCCTTAAAGGCCCTGAAGGTCCCTGTCCACGAGCTGGCCATGATGATGTCCATCGCCCTGCGGTTCATCCCCACCCTCATTGAGGAGACGGACAAGATCATGTCCGCCCAGCGGGCCCGTGGGGCCGACTTTGAAAGCGGCAACCTGTTCCAGCGGGCAAAGGCCCTGCTCCCTCTGCTGGTGCCCCTGTTCATCTCCGCTTTCCGCCGGGCCGACGAGCTGGCCACCGCTATGGAGTGCCGGTGCTACCACGGGGGCCAGGGGCGCACCCGCCTCAAGCAGCTGAAGTATCGGGGCCGGGACTATGTGACCCTGGTGCTCTTTATCGCCCTCACCGTGGGAGTGGGCGTGCTGGCTCACTTTGGACTGTAAGGGTGACAACATGGAACGCAACATTGCTCTGAAACTCATGTACAACGGCACCGCCTACCACGGCTGGCAGGTGCAGAAAAATGCTATATCTGTAGCCGAGACCCTGGAGAAGGCCCTGGAGACGGTGGTGGGCCACCGGGTGAAGTGCACCGGCGCCGGGCGCACCGATGCAGGGGTCCATGCGGAGACCTACATCGCCAACTTCCGCACCACTTCCCCCATCCCCTGCGACCGGCTCCCCCTGGCGGTGAACACCCGCCTGCCCAACGACATCGTGGTGGTCAAGGCCACCCAGGTTCCCGACTCCTTCAACGCCATCGGCTCCTGCCTGCGCAAGGAGTACACCTACCGCATCTATAATTCCCGTCTGGGCAACCCCTTCTATGTGGACCGGGCCTGGTTCTATCCCAAACACCTGGATGAGACCATCATGGCCCGTGCTGCGGCGGAGTTTGTGGGCACCCACGATTTCCGGGCGGTGCGCTCGGTGGGCACCGAGACCAAAACAACGGTCCGGACCGTCTATTATTTCGACGTTTCCCGCAGCGGAGATCTGATTGAATGTAAGGTGTGCGCCAACGGCTTTCTCTACAACATGGTCCGGGCCATGGTGGGCACCGTGGTCTATGCCGCCGAGGGAAAGCTTGCCCCGGAAGACATTCCCGCCATTCTGGCCTCGGGCAACCGCACGCTGGCCGGGCCCACCGTCCCGCCGGGCGGGCTCTATATGACGAAACTCTGGTATGATGAAGATGTTTTGTGAGTAAATTACTATGGCAGACAAACATACCGCCCCTGAGGGGGCCAAAAAACCAAATATTCTGGTGCGTATTCTGGCCCTGTTGGTGACGGCAGCCCTGGTGCTGGGGGCGCTGGTCCTGGTGGTCTACCGGGACCGGTTCAACCTGGACGCCCTGAAGCGCTACCTGGCCTACCGCACCATGGAGACCACGGAGACCGGCCAGGCCGTTCCCTTTAACCACGCAGGCGGAAACAAGATGTCCATCTCCCACCTGGGCGGCGGCATTCTCACCGCCTCGTCCACCGGCGCCCGGTACTACGCTCTGGACGGGACCCTCTACGCTGAGGAGGTCCTCCCCCTGGATAACCCGGTGCTCTGCGCCTCCTCCTCCACGGGGGTGGTGTACAACGCGGGCGGACAGTCCCTGTTCGTGTTCCAGAACGGCCAGGAGGTCTCAGACCTCAGTCTGGAGGAGGGAATCAACCTGCTCTCCGTGCGGCCCAACGACAGCGGCTGGCTGGCGGTCACCGCCCAGCAAAGCGGCTACAAGGGCGCGGTCACCGTCTATGACTCCCATCACCAGCCGGTCATCGGCATCAGCCTCTCCTCCACCTTTGTGGTGGACGCCGCCGTCTCCCCCGACTGCAAAACGGTGGCGGTGGTCACCATGGACCAGCGGGGAGGCAGTTTCTACAGCCGCCTGCTCTTCTACCCCGTGGACCAATCCGAGCCCAGCGCCCAGGCGGAGCTGGGAAACATTGTGTGTCTGGACCTGGACTATGAGTCCGGCCGGGTGTGGGTGCTGGGAGAGGACGCCCTGCTCATCGCCGACGACAAAGGGGAGGCGGTGCAGACCTATTCCTTCAGCCGTTCCTATTTAAAGGGCTGCGATTTGCAGGGAGACAACTTCGCCCTGCTGCTCACCGGTCCCTACCGGGCGGGCAGCGCCACCCAGGCGCTGATCCTTGACCGGGAGGGCCAGGTCGTCCAGACCCTGGATCTGTCCGGGCAGGTACTGGACTACTCTGCCGCAGGCAATTACTTCGCCCTGCTCACCGGCTCTGCCCTGACCATTTACACCAGCACCGGACAGGAGCCCTATGCCCTGCTCTCTGACCCCCAGGGGGCCCGTCATGTGGATTTGTCCCACGACGGCTCCGCCCTGATGGCCGACGCTCAGCAGGCCTGGCTCTATCTTCCCAACTAAAGCGTTTTACTGCATTCCCAGGAGGTACCCATGACTTATATTCTTTTTGACATCGCCATCGCCGCCATTCTTTTGTTCTTTTTGTGGCAGGGGTACAAGAAGGGCTTTGTGCTCACCCTGTGCGGCTTTTTAGCCGTCTTTGTGGCCTTTATCGGGGCCACCCTCATTTCCAACGCCCTGGCCAAGCCCGTGGCCCAGGCCATTGTTCCCATGATCGAAAGCGGCATCCACGAAACCCTGGAACAGTCCATGCAGGACTCCGTTCCCAGCACCTCCGCGGAGACTCCATCCGTCCTGCCTGAGGAGCTGCCCCTGTCCGACGTGCTGGAGGCTCTTCAGGATTCCCCCATCTTCCACAGCCTGGCCGAGGCCTTCCAGAAGGCGGTGGACGAGGGCATAGAGACAGTGGCCACCAACGCCGCCCAGGCGCTGGCGGAGTATATCGCCATCCAGATCGCCCGGACGATTCTGTTTATCCTGGCCTTTGCCGCCGTATTGGTGGCCTGGTTTCTCCTCAGCCACGCGCTGGACCTGGCCTTTAAGCTGCCGGTCCTGTCCACCCTCAACCACTGGACAGGGGCCGCGGTGGGCCTTATCAAGGGCGGGCTGCTCCTGTTCATCGCCGCCTGGCTTTTAAAGGGGAGCTTCATTCCCTCCCAGGCCATTGAAAACACCTTTCTGCTGAACTTTTTCTGCACGGTCAGTCCCTTCTCCCTGCTGGCCATGCTGTGAGAACGGGGCAGGACCGGGGAACTGGTAATTTCCGCGGTCTTGCCCTAATCTTGTTAATTTTCACACCCAGTTCACAATTAGGGTGTACCATACCCTCAAACGCAATGTTTCCCAGAGAGGAGTGAGGCTTTTATGCAGCCTACTATGTGCAGCCGCTGCAAAAAAAACGTGGCGGTGATCTTTATCACCAAGCTGGAGGGGGGCACCTCCAAAAACGAGGGACTGTGTCTGAAATGCGCCCGTGAGCTTGGTATTAAGCCCATTGACGACATGATGAAGAAGATGGGCATCACTGACGAGGAACTGGACAATCTTACCAACGAGATGATGTCCGCCTTCGGCGGGGCGGAGGGGATGGAGAGCCTGATGAACCCCACCTCCGAGGAGGACGAGGACGAGGGGCGCACCGCCACCTTCCCCTTCCTCAACCAGCTCTTTGGGGGTGCAGGCAACGCCCAGCCCCAGAAAAACGAAGGGGAAAACGCCCAGCCCCGGACGGAGAAGAGCGCCCCCAACAAGCAGCCCAAACGGAAGTTTTTGGACAGCTACTGCATCTCCCTGACCCGGAAGGCCAAGGACGGCCAGCTGGACCCCCTCATTGGCCGGGACCGGGAGCTGGAGCGGATGATCCAGGTCTTGAACCGCCGGCAGAAAAATAACCCCTGCCTCATCGGTGAGCCCGGTGTGGGCAAGACCGCCATTGCCGAAGGACTGGCCCAGCGCATTTACGAGGGCAATGTGCCCTACAAGCTCCAGGACAAGGAGGTCTATCTGCTGGACCTCACCGCTCTGGTGGCGGGCACTCAGTTCCGTGGCCAGTTTGAGAGCCGGATGAAGGGTCTCATTGAGGAGATCAAGAAGCTGGGCAACATCATCCTGGTCATTGACGAGGTCCACAACATCGTGGGGGCGGGAGACGCTGAGGGCTCCATGAATGCCGCCAACATCTTAAAGCCTGCCCTCAGCCGGGGAGAGCTCCAGGTCATCGGAGCCACTACCCTCAACGAATACCGCAAGCACATTGAGAAGGACACCGCCTTGGAGCGCCGCTTCCAGCCCGTCATCGTGGAGGAGCCCTCCATTGAGGACAGCGTGAAGATCATCGAGGGCATCGCCCCCTACTACTCCGCCTTCCACCAGGTGACCATCTCCCCCAAAATGTGCCGTCTGGCCGTGACCATGAGCGAGCGGTACATCACCGACCGCTATCTCCCCGACAAGGCCATCGACCTCATTGACGAGGCTTGTTCCAACGTCAACCTCCACAACCAGGATCTGGCCCGGCTGAGCCAGGTGGAAAAGGAGCTGGCCGACCTGAATAAGGAGAAGGAGGTCATGATGGCCGCCGCCACCGAGGATGCCTATAAGCGTCTGGCCGACATCAAAAGCATGGAGCTGCGGCTCCAGGACGAGCAGAAGGGCCTGGAGGCACACGCCCAGCGGGAGCTCACCGAGGAGAACCTGGCCAACGTCATCGAGCTGTGGACCAACATCCCCGCCAGCCGCATCCAGGAGCAGGAGTTCCAGCGCCTGGGCAAGCTGGAGGAGCGTCTGTCCGCCCACATCATCGGCCAGGAGGAGGCCGTCAAGGCCGTCTCCGCCGCCATCCGCCGGGGCCGGGCCGGGATCAGCCCCAAGCACAAGCCCGTGTCCTTCATCTTTGTGGGCTCCACCGGCGTGGGCAAGACGGAGCTGGTCAAGCGCCTGGCCGCCGACCTCTTCGACACCCCCGACGCTCTCATCCGTCTGGACATGTCCGAGTTTATGGAGAAGCACGCCGTCTCCCGGCTCATCGGTTCTCCTCCGGGGTATGTGGGCTATGACGAGGCGGGACAGCTGACGGAGAAAATCCGGAGAAAGCCCTACTCCGTGGTCCTCTTTGACGAAATTGAGAAGGCCCACCCGGATGTGCTGAACATCCTGCTCCAGATTTTGGACGACGGGCGCATCACCGATGCCCACGGCCGGGTGGTAAACTTTGAAAACACTGTCATCGTCATGACCTCCAACGCCGGAAGCGGCACCAAAACGGGCAGCGTAGGCTTTGGCCGCACCCTCACCGAGCAGTCTAAGGAGCGGGCCATGAAGGCCCTGCAGGACTTCCTCCGCCCGGAGTTTTTGAACCGGGTGGACGAGATCGTCTGCTTCAACCAGCTCACTGAGGAGAACTTCAAGGCCATCGCCGGCATCATGCTCCAGGAGCTGGCCGAAACACTCAAGGAGAAGGATATCACCTTCACCTGGGAGCAGTCCCTGCTGGACTACCTGGTGAAGAAGTCCTACTCGGCGGTGTACGGGGCCCGGAACCTGCGCCGGCTGCTCCAGAAAGAGCTGGAGGACGCCATCGCCCTGCGGCTCATCGAAAGCTACCAGTTCCCCCCCACCCACCTGAAGGCTCTGTCCGACGGGGAGAAGATCGAGCTGCTCTCTATGTAAACACAAGTAAAAATAAAGCACCGCCCGGTATAAAACCGGGCGGTGCTTTATTTACAAGCCCTCCGCAGGAGTTTCGCCGCCCGCAGGCGGCGAAATCAATTTTAATCTCGTCATTTCCGGCGACATGTGCGTCGGAAATGACACTTCTCACGCAAAATGGGCCGACTTTTCCGCAAGGAATCGAGGCTCTTTTGCGTGCAATCCCACTCGAAAAAGTGGCTGTGACACTTTTTCGATACAATTAAAAAAGGGACTTAAAAAGTCCCTTTTTTGAAGTATTCTTAGTAATTCTCGGCCTTGAGCTGGAAATAATCCTTGGGGTGGGCACACACGGGGCACACCTCGGGGGCCTGCTTGCCCACATGGATGTGGCCGCAGTTGCTGCACTGCCAGATCATGTCGCCGTCGCGGGAGAAGACCAGGCCGCCCTCCACATTGGCCAGCAGCTTCAGGTAGCGCTCCTCGTGCTCCTTCTCGATCTTGGCCACTTCCTCAAACAGGAAGGCAATGTGGTCAAAGCCCTCCTCCTTGGCCTCCTTGGCCATGGTGGCGTACATGTCGGTCCACTCGTAGTTCTCACCAGCGGCGGCAGCCTTCAGGTTCTCGGCGGTGGTGCCGATGCCCTCCAGCAGCTTGAACCAGATCTCGGCGTGCTCCTTCTCATTGGCAGCGGTCTCCTCAAAGATCTTGGAGATCTGGACATAGCCGTCCTTCTTGGCCTTGGAGGCGAAGTAGGTGTACTTGTTCCGGGCCTGGCTCTCCCCGGCAAAGGCGGTCCACAGGTTCTGCTCAGTCTTGCTTCCCTTCAGTTCAGGCATGATAAACTTCCTCGCTTTCCCAAATTTAATTTTCGCTTAACGCGAATTATTCTTAATAGTTACGATAAAAGTATAACAGTCTCTATTGGGTTTGTCAATGGAAAAACACAAATATCATTTCTTAATTTTTCTTAGTTTCCCCCAAAAAGCCCACCGCGTCCCCACAGCCGGGAAAGGGCACATTTACCCGGAGCAAACCCCGGCTTCGGCCCCTGTTTCGTGATTTTTTCAACGATTTCCCCCTTGCGCCCCATAGGAAAAAGCAGTATAATACCGCTGTTACATAGGGCCGGATAAGGCAAACCCAAAGGGTTGCGAATCCCGGTTCTCGGAGGTAACAATATGGTAAAAGCAATTGTAGGAGCCAACTGGGGCGATGAGGGCAAGGGCAAGATTACCGACATGCTGGCCCAACAGTCCGATGTGGTCATCCGCTTTCAGGGCGGCGCCAACGCGGGGCACACCATCATCAACGACTATGGCCGCTTCGCTCTGCACATTCTCCCCTCGGGCATCTTCTATCCCCATGTGACCAATGTTATCGGAAACGGGGTCGCGCTGGACGTATCCAAGTTGGTGGGAGAGCTGGAGAGCATTGTAAGCCAGGGAGTTCCCGCTCCTAAGCTCATCGTCTCCGACCGGGCACAGCTTTTGATGCCCTATCATGTGCTTCAGGATGCCTATGAGGAGGAGCGCCTGGGCGGCAAAGCCTTTGGCTCCACCAAAAGCGGCATCGCCCCCTTCTACTCCGACAAATACGCCAAAACCGGCATTCAGGTGTGTGACCTGTTTGACGAGAAGATCCTCCGGGAGCGGCTCTTTGCCGCTGTGGAGCTGAAAAACGTGCTCTTTGAGCACCTCTATCACAAGCCCCGCCTGGACGCCGAGGAGCTCATGGCCCAGATGCTCCAGCTGCGGGAGCGCATCCGCCCCTATGTGGGCGACACGGTGGCCTTTGTCCACCAGGCCCTGAAAGAGGACAAGACCCTCCTGCTGGAGGGACAGCTGGGCTCTATGAAGGACCCGGACCTGGGCATTTTCCCCATGACCACCTCCTCCCACACGCTGGCAGGATACGGCTGCGTGGGCGCCTCGGTGCCTCCTACCGCCATTGAAGACGTGATCTGCGTCACCAAGGCCTATTCCTCCTGTGTCGGTTCCCAGACGGAGCCCTTCGTCAGCGAGGTCACCGGCGATGCCGGGGACGAGCTGCGCCGCCGTGGCGGCGACAAGGGCGAGTTCGGCGCCACCACCGGCCGGCCCCGCCGGGTGGGCTGGTTTGACGCCGTGGCCACCAAATACGGCTGCATGGTTCAGGGCGCCACCCAGGTGGCCCTCACCTGCCTGGATGTGCTGGGTTATCTGGACGAGATTCCTGTCTGCACCGGCTATGAAATCGACGGCCAGGTCACCGACATGTTCCCCACCACCCCCAGCCTTCTGCGGGCAAAGCCCGTATTCACCACCCTGCCCGGCTGGAAGTGCGACATCCGCGGCTGCAAGAACTACGAGGACCTGCCCCAGCAGGCCCGTGACTATGTGGACTTTTTGGAGGCACACATCGGCTGCCCCATCACGTTCGTTTCCAGCGGTCCCAAGCGGGAGGAAATGACCTACCGCACCACCAAGTTATATCATCACGCCTGATTTGCCCGCGCCGGACGCCCCGCATGGCGTCCGGCGTGTCTCCCATAAGGGCATTTTCCATCGCAAAGGAGCACACTATGAAAAAATTTTTCTCTGCCCTGGCCGCCCTGGCGCTCACCGTGACCCTCTCCGCTCCCGCCGCCTCCGCGCTGGAGCTGGAGGACGCCAAAACGCTCCTGTCTCAGCTCTACTATAACGGGGTGCCGGAAGAGGTGCTGGAGCTGGACTCCCTGGATGAGATCCTGGCCGCACTGGGCGACCCCTACACCTATTACATGAATCCGGAGCAATATGAGTCCTTTTACCAGGCGGTCAACGGACAAGAGGTGGTGGGGATCGGCATCACCGTGGAGAACGCCTTTCACAACGGCTTTCTCATCCTCTCCGTTCTTCCCGACTCTCCCGCGCAGCAGGCAGGGCTTCAGGCCGGTGACCGGCTGATCGCCGTGGACGGTGTCCCCCTTACCGCCGATACAGACCCCCGCGTACCTATCAGCGGAGCGGCTGACACCTCGGTCACCGTCACTGTGGTCCGGGACAGCCAGGAGCTGAGCTTCACCATGATCCGCCAGGCGGTCAGCCTGCCCATTGTCACCTACGCCCTGGAGGACGGGGTGGCTGTCATTGACTGCGTCAGCTTTGGCACCACCACCTCGGAAACCTTTCAGAAGGCCCTGGAAGAGCTGGAGGACCAGACCGCCGTCTGGATCGTAGACCTGCGCGCCAACCCCGGCGGCGACAGTAAGTCCACCGCCGGCTCCGCTTCCTTCTTCACCGGGGGCGGGATCATGCTCTACTTCCGGGACGGGGCCGGAAACTATAACTACACCTACACCTCCCCCAACTACCCTGACCTGACCGACAAGCCGGTGATCGTCCTCACCAGCGAACACTCTGCCAGCGGCTCAGAGCTGTTCTCCGGCATCATCCGGGACTATCAGGCGGGCATTGCCCTGGGGCAGCGCACCTTTGGCAAGGGTACCGCCCAGATCGTTCTCACCAGCAAGAACACCGATATGCTCTCTGAGGGGGAAGCCCTGCGGATCACCATCTACCGCTTTTTCTCCCCCGAGGGTGTCACCAACCACATTGTGGGTGTGCTGCCCACCCTGGTGCTCTCCCCGGAGAACACAGAAACTGCCGCCCTCCTGCTGGGCTCGGACAAGCCCCAGCGCGCCGAAGGGTACGCTAAGCTGGAGCTGGCCGGCCAAACCTTCTACCTGGACCTGGCAAAGGCCGTTGAGCCCGAAAACCAGGCCGTCTTCACCGAGCTTCTGGAGGCTCTGCCCCCTGCCGCCGCACTCTCTCAGGGCTCCGGCACACAGGTTTGGACCACGGTGACCCCCGCCCAGATGGCCCAGAACCTTCAGCTTTCCTTTACCCCCCGCACCTTCTCCGACACACAGCTGAGCCTCTACACACGGGAGATCGACACCCTGGCCGCTTATGGGCTGCTCACCGGAGATGAGAACGGCGCTTTCCACCCCGGAGACATACTCACACGGGGCGACTTCTGCGCCATGGCTGCCCAGGCACTGGGCCTCTACGGTGGGAAGGAGATGACCTTCTCTGATGTGCCCCAGAACGCCGCCTATGCTCAGGCCATCTCCGACATGGCCTCCCTGGGCTTCCTGGCCGGCTATGAAGACGGCACCTTCCGTCCAGACCAGCCCCTGACCTATGAGCAGATGATCACTGCTCTTTCCGCCGCAGCCGTTTGGACGGATATGGACAGCTACAATCTCTCCCAGGCAGAGCTTGATATGGAGCAGTGGCTGGAGTATCAAGACTTTTCCGACTGGGCCCGTCCGGCCGCCCGGAACCTGGACCTGTTGGAGCTCCTTCTCGGGGATACTGCACCTGGCGACACCGTTACCAGGGAGCTGGCTGCCGGCACGCTCTGCCGTCTGATGGAGAAACTCGGCCTCATTTGGGATTAAAACAAATACAGTTTGTTATTTTTTGAAAGGATATGACAAAACCATGACCAAGATCGACATTATTTCCGGCTTCCTGGGGGCGGGCAAGACCACCCTGATCAAAAAGCTGCTGGACGAGGCATTCAAGGGGGAAAAGCTCGTCCTCATCGAAAACGAGTTCGGCGAGATCGGCATTGACGGCGGCTTTCTGAAGGACGCCGGGGTAGAGATCACCGAGATGAACTCCGGGTGCATCTGCTGCTCTCTGGTGGGCGACTTCGGCACCGCCCTGAAGAAGGTTTTAGCCGACTACGCCCCCGACCGGATCATCATCGAGCCCTCCGGCGTGGGCAAGCTCTCCGACGTGATCGCCGCCGTGGAGGGAGTGCAGAAGGACGAGCCCAACCTCCATCTCAACAGCTTTGTCACTGTAGTGGACGCCACTAAGGCCAAGGTGTATATGAAGAACTTCGGTGAGTTCTTCAACAACCAGGTGGAGCACGCCTGCGCCATTATCCTCTCCCGCACCCAGAACATGGCCCAGCCCAAGCTGGACGCCGCTGTCACTCTGCTCCGGAGCAAGAATGAGAAGGCCGCCATCCTCACCACCCCCTGGGACCAGCTCACCGGCAAACAGATTCTCTCCGCCATGGAGGGCGGCCACTCCCTGGCCCAGGAGCTGATGGAGGAGATCGAGCACGAACACCACCATCACGACCACGACGAGCATTGCGACTGCGGCTGCCATGACCACGACCATCACGAGCATCACCACGACCATGACCATGAGCACCACCATGACCATGACCATGACCATCATCACGAGCACGACCATGCGCATCACCATGACCACGACCATGGCTCCTGCTCCTGCGGCCACCACCACACTGAGGAGGAGCTGGCCGAGATCCACGCCCAGCTGGGCTGTGAGGGCGAGTGCCCCTCCTGCGAGCTGTGCGACAGCTGCATCCACTCCACCGCCCACCACCATCATCATGCCGACGAAGTGTTCACCTCCTGGGGCAGGGAGACGGCCCGGAAATATAGCCGGGAGGAGCTCCAGGAGATCCTGGCCTCTTTGGCCATGGGGGAGGACTACGGCTACATCCTCCGGGCCAAGGGTATGCTCCCCTGCGAGGACGGCGTGACCTGGCTCCACTTTGATCTGGTGCCCGAGGAGTTCCAGATCCGGGAGGGCGCCCCCGACTACACCGGGCGGCTGTGCGTCATCGGCTCTGAGCTCAAGGAGGAGCAGCTGGAGAAGCTGTTCCTGCTCTCGTGAGGTGAACGGACATGCCTGATTCCCGTATCCCTCTGTATCTCATTACCGGCTTTCTGGACAGCGGAAAGACCACCCTGCTCACCGACACCCTGAACATGGATTACTTCAACGACGGCCAGCGTACCGTTTTGCTCATGTGCGAGGACGGCGAGGAGGAATATGACCCCCAGCACCTGTCTCACCGCAACTGCCGCCTGGTCCCCATTGAAAGCCAGGAGCAGCTCACCACCGAATTTCTCCAGGAAGTGGACCGGCGCTTCCAGCCCGAGCGGGTTTTGCTGGAATACAACGGCATGTGGCCCATCGATATCCTGCGCAACCTGAAGCTGCCCAAGGGCTGGGGCCTCTACCAGGCCATCGACGTCATTGACGGCTCCACCTTTGAGATGTACCTGAAAAACATGCAGTCCATGTTTATCGATATGGTCACCGAGGCGGATATGGTCCTCTTCAACCGCTGCACCCCCGACATGCCCATGTCCGGGTGGAAGCGGTCCATCCGGGCGGTGAACCGCATGTGCGAGATCGTCTTTGAGGACGTGCAGGGAGAGGAGCTGGAGGTGGAGGACATCCTCCCCTACTCCCTGGAGGAGGACCACATCACCCTGGAGGACCCGGACTACGGCATCTGGTACCTGGACATCCAGGAGCACCCAGAGCGGTATGTGGGCAAGACCATCACCATGAAGGTCCAGGCCATGACCGGAATGAAGCTGCCCAAGGGCACCTTCGTCCCCGGCCGCAATGCCATGACCTGCTGTGCCGAGGATATCCGCTTCTTCGGCTTCCTGTGCAAGTACGACAAGTCCCGCTCTCTCAAGAAGGGGGAGTGGGTCACTGTCACGGCGGAGATCCGCTGGGAGGAGGCCAAGGTGTACGACGGGGAGGGCGTGGTGCTCTATGCCCAGTCCGTAGAGCCCGCCGAGCGGCCGGAGGACCCCCTGGTCTACTTTAGATAATCAAAACAAGCAGAAAAATCCCCATGCGCTGCGCGCATGGGGATTTTTTATGCCTTCCGCAGGAATTTGGCCGCCCGCAGGCGGCCAAAAAAATTGTAATCTTTTTTGGGGCGGCTCCGCCGACCCCAAAAACACTTCTCGCAAAAATTCCCCCGACAATTTTTATGAAATCGAGGGGGAATTTTTGTGCAGCTCTCCTTAAACCAGCAGCTAAGCTGCTGGTTTGAATTACCCAAAGAAAGAAATATAGCCCAGCACAAAGATGACCAGCACCACGATGGGCAGAATGTAGGTCACATAGAACCGGATGGACTTGGGGAAGCGCAGGCCCTGGCCGGCATTGGCCTCAGCCAGGAAGTTGTCCCAGCCCCAGCCCAGCTTGCTCACGCAGAACAGCAGATATACCAGCGAGCCCAGGGGCAGGATGTTTTGGGAGACCAGGAAGTCCTCCACCGTGGAGATGTCCATTCCCAGAATCCGCACGTTGGACCACACATTGGAGCCCAGCACACAGGGCGTGGATAGCACCAGCACGCCCACCAGGTTCACCAGCACGGCCTTCTTCCGGCTCCAGTTCCACTTGTCCATACAGAAGGAAATGAGGTTCTCAAACACGGCAATGATGGTGGACAGGGCAGCAAAGAACAGGAACACAAAGAACAGCCCGCCCCACAGCTGGCCCATGGGCATGTGGTTGAACACATTGGGCAGGGTAATAAACACCAGGGAAGCACCCGACTGGGGAGCTACCCCGTAGGCGGAACAGGCAGGGAAGATAATAAGGCCCGCCACAAAGGCCACGCTGGTGTCCAGCACGCCAATGCGCACCGCCTCGCCCATCAGCCGGTGCTCCTTGCCGATGTAGCTGCCGAAGATGGCAATGGCGCCAATGCCCAGGGACAGAGTGAAGTAGGCCTGTCCCATGGCGGCAAAGACCGCCTCACCCAGAATGAAGTTGCCCTCGGCATCATAAACCAGGTTGTGGAAATTGGGCTGGAGGTAGAACTTCAGCCCCTCGCCGGCCCCCTCCAGCAAAATGGAGTTGATAGCCAGCACCACCATCAGGCCCAGCAGGCAGAGCATCATCACCTTATTGACCCGTTCCACACCGTTGCGCAGGCCCTGGGCACACACCAGCATGCCAAGCACCACCACGATGACCATAAAGACTCCCATGATCACCGGGTCGGCCTGCATCTGGGTAAACTCTCCGGTGACCTGCTGGGCGTCCAGACCCATAAAGTCTCCCCGGAGGGTCTTGACGCAGTAGTACAGCAGCCACCCGGCAATGACGGTATAGAACATCATCAGCAGGTAGTTGCCCGCAAAGCCGATGTAGCTGTACCAGTGCCACTTGGTGCCCTTGGGCTCCAGCACGTGGAAGGACAGGGCCATGCTCTTCTGGCTGGCCCGGCCCACCGCCAGCTCCATGGACAGCACCGGCAGGCCCAGGGCTACCAGGAACAGCAGGTAGAGCAGCACAAAGGCTGCCCCGCCGTATTGACCGGTAATGTAAGGAAACCGCCATACGTTGCCCAGACCAATGGCGCACCCCGCCGAAATGAGCAGAAAGCCCAATCGGGAGGAAAAGCTCTCTCGTTTTTCCATGATATTCTCCTCTCTCCCGGACACCTCCGGGACATCCGGGGAGCTCTCCCCGGAAACAACTATCCTATTGTACCCGCCCAACCCCCTCAGGTCAACCCCTGGAGAAAAAAGGGGGAAATTTCCTCTTGACAGGGAAAGGTTTTTTTGTATAATGTGTAGTACAAGTGTTCTATTTCAGAGGAGGGGAGCCCATGGAGCTGCTGGACAAGCTGAATATCCTGGCCGATGCGGCCAAGTATGACGCCGCCTGTACCTCCAGCGGCATGGACCGCTCCGGGCGGCCAGGGACGGTGGGCAGCACCATGATGGCCGGCTGCTGCCACTCCTTCTCTGCCGATGGGCGATGCATCTCCCTGTTAAAGGTCCTGTTGACCAACTTCTGCATCTACGACTGCCAGTACTGCATAAACCGCCGCTCCAACGACCTGCCCCGTGCGGCTTTCACCCCCCGAGAACTGTGCGAGCTCACCATGGGCTTTTACCGGCGCAACTATATCGAGGGGCTGTTTCTCTCCTCGGCGGTCCTTCAAAATCCCGATTACACCACGGAGCAAATGATCGAGACCCTGCGCCTGCTCCGGGAGGAATACCGCTTTGGAGGCTACATCCACGCCAAGGCCATCCCTGGGGCCGATCCCCTGCTCACCCACCGCCTGGGGCTGCTGGCGGACCGGCTGAGCGTGAACATTGAGCTGCCCAGCGCCCAGAGTCTCGCCCTGCTGGCTCCCGACAAGAAAAAGGGGGCCATTCTGGCCCCCATGGGGCAGATCCGGGACGGGATCACGGTGTCAAAACAGGAGCTGAAGGTATACCGGCATGCCCCCCGCTTTGCCCCAGCGGGGCAGTCCACCCAGATGATCGTAGGGGCCACCGGGGAGAGCGACCGGCACATTCTCTCCCTCACCCAGGGACTTTATGATAAATACCATTTAAAGCGGGTCTTTTACTCCGCCTACATGCCTGTGTCCACCAGTCCTCTTCTCCCCGCCCCCCAGGGCTTCCAGCCGCCCCTTCTCCGGGAGCACCGGCTCTATCAGGCGGACTGGCTGCTGCGCTTTTACCACTTCCGGGCGGAGGAGATTTTAGACGAGGGCCGGCCCGACCTGGACCTTCGCATGGACCCCAAGTGCTGCTGGGCCCTGCGCCACCTGGAGTTTTTCCCGGTGGAGGTGAACCGGGCAGACTATGAGGCCCTGCTGCGGGTGCCGGGGATTGGTGTCCGCTCGGCCCGGCGGATTCTCACCGCCCGGCGGGTGGGCCCCCTCACCTTTGAGGGACTCAAGCGCCTGGGGGTGGTACTGAAGCGGGCCCAGTATTTTCTCACCTGTTCCGGCCGCCCCCTACGGGGCCTGAAGGTTACAGAGGATGGGCTGCTGCGCCATCTGCTGGCTCTGGAGGCCCCCGCCCTGGTCCCGGAGGAGCCGGTGCAGCTGTCCTTGTTTGATTCGGCGGTTTAGGAGGTGATCCACATGCCCTGGACTCAGGTATGCTGCTGCTACGATGGCAGCTTTCCCGGCTTTCTCACCTGCGTGTTCGAAAGCTATGTTCATAAAGAGGAGCCGGTGGAGTTCCGCACCCCGGAGTACCTCTCCTGCTCCCTCTATCCCCAGCGCACCGTCCAGACCCACTCCGCTCACGCCCAGCGGGTGTACCGCTCTCTGGACGGAAAGCTGGGCCGGGAGGGGCGGGAACTGTTTGTCCGGGGATTTCTCACCTGTCTTCCGGAAAAGGAGCTGTGGCTGTGGCGGTTTCTCCGTATGGGCTATGACCGGGGCCCCGCCTTTACCCGGAACCTTACCGATCCCATTGTGGACACAGTGCGCCGGGCCGTGCAGCATCTGAACAGTGAGGCCCACCAGTACAAGGGCTTTACCCGGTTTTCTGAGCTCCACGGTATTCTGGTAGGGGAGATCGAACCCAAAAACCGGGTGCTCCCCCTTTTGCGCCCCCACTTTCGGGGCCGCTACCCCGGCGAAAACCTGGTCCTCCACGACCGCACCCATCAGGAAGCCCTGTTCTCCCGTCCCAGGGAGTGGGCCATCCTGCCGGTGGAGGACTTCCGTCCCGGCCCCCCCGGAGAGGAGGAGCTTCAGTACCGGAAGCTGTGGCGCAGCTTCTATGACACCATTGCCATTGAGGGCCGCTATAATCCACAGTGCCGCATGACCCACATGCCCAAGCGCTACTGGGCCATGATGACCGAGTTCCAGAAGGATTGGGACACCGCCCTGCCCCAACTCCCCGACACCTCTTGCCCAAAAAAGGATCCTTTCGTATAATTTGAGTAATGTAACCTGCCGGTTTACAAAAAATACCTTCCGGTTGGTAGCGGATTTTGCCCGGACCTGTTACGTTTGAGGGGAAAGGAGACGGTTTTTATGACACTGGGACAGCGTATCGCTCAAAAGCGAAAGGAGCTGGGGCTCTCCCAGGAGGGCCTGGGAGAGCAGTTGGGGGTCTCCCGGCAGGCCATTTATAAATGGGAATCGGACGCCTCACTCCCGGAAGTGGAAAAGCTCATTGCCCTCAGCCGCCTGTTCTCCGTCACCGTAGGGTGGCTGCTGGGGGTGGAAGAGGAGCCACGCCCCGTCGGAGAGGAGGAGCTTACTCCCCAGCAGCTGGCCATGGTTCGGGAGATCACCCAGGGGTATCTCTCCGCCCAGCCCGGCAGTTTATCGCCCCGGCGGAAAAAGCAGCTGCTGGCCGGCCTTCTTGCGGGCGGCTGCTGTCTGGCCGGGGTCGTGCTTGCGCTGGCCATTCAGCTTAACCAGATCACCTACAAATATGACCTGCTCCAGCAGTCGGTCAGCAACGTCAACCAGAATGTGCAGGAGCAGATCCACTCTATCACCCGCCAGGTGGAGGACGCCCTGAAGGAGCAGTATGCGCTGACCTCCGACTGGAGCTGTGAATACCTCTCCACCGACCCAGAGGCTGGCACCGCCGCCTTCCACATCCAGGTCATTCCCAAACACTACACCCAGGACACCACCGCCCTATTTCTGGCCCAGGGGGACGGAAAAACTCTGGAAACCCCTGTGGAGCTGGGGACCGACCACACCTTCTCCGCACGGGTGGAGGCTCCCCTTTCCAACGAGATCACCTTCTCGGTGGTCTTCCTCACCGGGGAAGAGCGCATTGTCCAGCAGCTGGACACCTTCCACGATCTCTATGACCGCAGCTTTCCCGTCCTGGCCGTCCAACGTTCCTTCCTGACCCACGTGCGGGACGGCCTGCTCCCCGCCGGAAAAGACCGGCTTTCTTACTCTCTCCTGGACAACTACTCTGCAAATCAAACCGGCTATCTGCCCGTGCAGGAGGAGGACCTGTCCCTTCAGTTGGGGATGTTCCGAGACGGGGAGCCCTTCGTGTGGTACCAAGAAGGAGAGCGGCAGGTAACCACTACCGCCGGCCAGGTATATACCGAACACGGCTGGTTTGCTCCCCAAGACATTGCCCTGGAGCCCGGTCATGAGTACTATGATGCCATCCTCCTCACCGATTCCTGGGGACGGAAGCGGCTCTACCCCGGTAACTCCTATACCTACGACGACGGGCGGGGTGTCTGGACCTGGGACTCTGCCTACCGCGCCCCCGGTCCCTTCCCCACTGGCCTGGACTATCCGCTGTCCCAGGAAGAGGAATAATATCGCTATTTTCCTCCGGGGAAGCTCTCCAGGGGCTTGCCGTACCCTTCCATTTTGTGGTATAATTCGATAAATCAGAACGAAACCACAACAGGAGGTATCGGCCATGAAATGTCCCTACTGTTCCTATCTGGAGAGCAAGGTGGTGGACTCCCGTCCTGCCGACGAGGGAGCCAGCATCCGCCGCCGCCGGGAGTGCCTGGCCTGTCACAAGCGCTTTACCACCTATGAGACCATGGAGACCCTGCCCCTGATGGTGGTGAAAAAGGACGGCAGCCGTCAGAGCTTCGACCGCAACAAGGTCCTGGGCGGCCTCATCCGGGCCTGTGAGAAGCGGCCGGTGCCCTATCACGCCCTGGAGGAGCTGGTGGGGGAAATTGAACAGGTGCTCCAGAACCAGATGGAGCGTGAGATCCCCTCCACCCAGATCGGCGAGCTGGTAATGGAGCGGCTGAAAAAGCTGGACGAGGTGGCCTATGTGCGCTTCGCCTCCGTGTATCGTCAGTTTAAGGATATCAACACCTTTATGCACGAGCTCAATAAACTATTGGAGGACAAGTAATATGATCTATGACAGCTTAGCGCACATCGAATTCTACAAGGACATCCACCCCGGCGTATACAAGGGCCTGAAGCTCCTGGCCGAGACCGACTTCTCCCAGTTGGAGGACAAGCGGCATGAGGTGGACGGGGACGACCTGTTCTTCCTCCTGCAGTCCTATGAGACCAAGCCCGAAAATCTCACCCCCGAGACCCACCAGAAGTACATCGACATCCAGTGTCTCCTCTCCGGCGTGGAGGCCATCGGCATCGGCGCTCTGGAGGACATGACCGACACGGTCGAGGCCCGGCCCGAGGGGGATATCTGGTTCCACCACGGCCCGGCCGACTCCCATGTCATTCTTACCCCTGGGAAGTTTGCCGTCCTCTGGCCCGGCGATGCCCACGCCCCCTGTATCGCCGTAAACGGCCCCACCCCCTGCCGCAAAGTGGTCGTCAAGGTCAAGCTTTAAATCAAATATGCTGGAAAAGCCCCCACGGCCCAAGGCCGTGGGGGCTTTCTGTTTGTTATCGAAGGCTCCACACCAGATCTTCTTTGGGAAGCCTCTCCCAGGAAAACAGGGGAATGAGCGCTTGCGGAGAAATGGGCTCAGGCCGGTCTATGAGGCCCGCGGCGCAGGCCAGGGCCCCCACCAGCTCCGGGGCGGAATACCGCCGCTGGAGCTCACCCAGCTCCAGATCCCGGTCCCGTTTGGCCAGACGCCTCCCCTCCGTGGACAGGAGCAGAGGCAGGTGGCCATAGTCCGGGTGTTGGAATCCCAGGGCCTCCTGGAGCCACAGCTGCCGGGGTGTGGAGGAGAGCAGATCGCTCCCCCGCACCACCTGGGTGACCCCCATGGCGGCATCGTCCACCACCACTGCCAACTGGTAGGCATAGACTCCGTCGGACCGGCGGACAATGAAGTCCCCACAGTCCGTTTTTAAATCCTCACTGTAATTTCCATAGAACAAATCACAAAATGTAATGGTTTTTTCCGGCACAGAGGCCCGCCAGGCAGGGCGGCGGGTTTTCTCCAGCGTCTCCCGCTGCGCTGCCGTCAGCCTGGAACAGCGTCCGTCGTAGACGGAAAGGCCATCGGAGCGGTGGGGAGCAGAGGCTGCCAGGCGCTCGGCCCTGGTACAGTAGCAGGGGTAAAGGAGCCCCTGTTCCTCCAGAGCACGGAAGGCCTGGGCATAGGCCTTCGTCCGTTTGGACTGGTAGACGGGCTCCCCATCCCAGTCAAGGCCAAGCCACTCCAGATCCCGCATCACCTGGTCGCAGTACTCTTGCCGGCACCGGTCCGGGTCCAAGTCCTCCAGACGCAGGACCATCCGTCCTCCGGCGCTGCGGGCACTGAGCCAGGAGAGCAGGCAGGACCACAGGTTGCCCATGTGCATCCGCCCGCTGGGACTGGGGGCAAAGCGGCCAGTTGGTTTGGCTGCGTTGTGGGACATAGCGCTTTCCCTCCAATTCCTAACTCCTAATTTCCAACTCTCCCAGGGCCTGCTGCAAAAACTCCGCATCCTTGTCGTCCAGAGCATGGAGACCGGCAGTCTCCTCCAGGTGGTGGGTAAACTCATGGGCCACGGTGGCAAAGATCTCGTCCTTCCACATCTCCTCGTCCTCCTCGCCCAGGATCGCGGCAAAGGAGCCGTAGTAGAGAAGGATGTACCGGCCCAGCAGGTCGTGGACATACTCCCCCATGATGTACATCTCTCCAGGGGGAAACTCCGGGTCTAGAAGGGCCTGTTCTTCCAGCTGGATGCCTCCGTCCAGCCCCTCAAAAAAGGAGTCCGGGAATGCTCCGGCGATCTCCTCCAGCCAGTCTCCCATCTGTTCATAGGTGGGTGTCATTCCCGCTCCCCCTTACTGCGGGCTGAGATCAGCCTGCCGCCGCAGCAGGGACAGGGGCTGCACCTGCCGGGGCAGCTTCATACGGAAGGTCATCTGGGGCTTGCGCACCTCGGTGAGAGGGTTCCCCTCCCCGTCCCACAGGCCCTCCACCGTCAGCTTCTGGGGGCGCACGTCAGGGCCCACCAGCTCCAGCTCGGCCCCCAGGGCAAATTTGTTGTTGAGGGTGAGCAGGGCGTTGCCCTCTCCGTCACAGGACTGGACCTTCGCCACGATCTGCCAGTCCCGGACGTACCGGGAATTTTCTGTATATTGCCCCGGCTGGCCGAAGTAAAAGCCGGTGGAGTAGTGCCGGTGGCTGATGTGCTCCACTTCGTCCCGCCACACGGGATCCAGGGGCTGTCCCGCGATGGCGGCGTCAATGGCGTGGCGGTAGGCCCCGGTGACGATGGCAGCGTAGTAGGCGCTCTTGGCCCGGCCCTCCAGCTTCAGGGAGTCAAGGCCTGCGTCCATCAGCTCGGCCACATGGTCGATCATGCACATATCCCGTGAGTTCATGATGTAGGTCTCCCCGTTCTCCTCAAAAACGGGGAAATACTCCCCAGGGCGCTTCTCCTCCATCAGGGCATACTGATAGCGGCAGGGCTGGGCACACTCTCCCCGGTTGGAGTCCCGGCCGGTCATGTAGTTGGACAGCAGGCACCGCCCGGAGTAGCTCACGCACATGGCCCCATGGGCAAAGGCCTCGATCTCCAGCTCCTTGGGGGTCTTTTGGCGGATCTCCCGGATCTCGTCCAGGCTCAGCTCCCGTGCCAGGATGACCCGGCTGGCCCCCAAATCGTGCCAGGCACAGGCAGACTGGTAGTTGACAATGCTGGCCTGGGTGGAGATATGGCACTGGACGTGGGGAGCATAGCGCTTACAGAGAGCCAGGGTGCCCACATCGGCCAAAATGACGGCGTCCACCCCCACCGCCTCCAGATACTCCAGCCACTCCGGCAGCCTGGCCACCTCCTCATTACGGGGCATGGTATTGCAGGTGACGTGGACGCGCACACCGCGGCTGTGGCACAGCTCCACAGCGGTTCTCAGCTCCTCGGGGTCAAAGTTGCCGGCAAAGGAGCGCATGCCGAACATGTTCCCTGCCAAATACACCGCGTCCGCTCCATAGGCCAGGGCCATTTGAAGCCGCTCCATGTCCCCCGCCGGGGCCAAAAGCTCGATTTTTCTTCCCATATCGTTCTCTCCTAAAGAATGGGGCAGGGGACAACGCCCCCGCCCCGTGTGTTTGGTTTATCCGTTATACAGTTCCTGGGTAGCCAGGAAGGACTGCAGCTGATCGTAGGTCTTGAAGTAGTGATGCTTGCCGTCGTCCCCCAGGGCATAGTAGAAGTAGTCCGTGCTCTCGGGGTTGAGGGCGGCCTGGATAGCCTCCTTGCCTGGGTTGGCAATGGGGGCGGGGGGCAGTCCCTTATATTTGTAGGTGTTATAGGGGGAGTCGATGGCCTTGTCCGCCTCGGTGGGCTGCTTGCCTCCGTTGATATAGACCAGGGTGGCGTCGATCTGCAGATAGCCCTGGGTCCCCGCATTGGGGTTATTGAGGCGGTTATAGATGACCGAGGCAATCTTGGCCTGGTCCTCACCGTCGGTCTCACGCTCAATGAGGGAGGCGATGGTCAGGATCTCCCGCAGGGTATAGCCCGAGTCGGCCACCTGCTGACGCATGGTCTCGTCATAGATCTCATCAAAGCGCACCAGCATTTTATTGATAGCGTAGACGGTGTTGTGGGGAGTATAGAACTGGTAGGTATCCGGGTAGAGGAAGCCTTCCAGACGGTTGACATCGCCCAGGGGAATATCCTGGAGGAAATCAAAGGCATAGTCATAGTTGGCCGCCTGCTCATTGAGGTCCTCTACCGTGGCCACCCCCCGGTCCTCCATCAGCGCAAAGATCTGGGAGAGGTTCATGCCCTCGGTGATGGTGATGGACACCTCAGCCTTTGTGGCGGAGTTGGCACTCATACTGCTGAGCAGCGCCCGGTAGTCCATGTCGGTGTTCAGGGTGTAGGTACCCATGGTCACATTATCGTCCCCGCCGGTGATGCCGGCAAAGAGCTTGAAGAGCCATTTGTACTCGATGAGTCCCTCTTCCTTCAGGCGGTCGGCCACATCTCCAAAGGAATCCTCATTGGTGATGGTAATGGTGACCGTCTTCTCCTCCTTGTTCAGGGCCAGCACATCTCCGGCCAGGATCCAGCCTACGCAGGCCAGAAGGACAGAGGACCCGATGACCCCCGCGATATACAGCAGCACCAGGCTGGCGGTGCGTCCGGCGGAGGGTTTGCGTTTTCTGCGGCGCTGGGAGGAGGATCGGTGGGAAGCCTCCTCCCGGTACTCGCCCCTGTCCTCCCGGTGGGAGGTGGTGCGGGTGCTTCTGCGCTGGTGCGGTTCATAGTCTCGTTGCTGTGGCATTGGGTTCAGCTCCTAATGATTTTTTGCTCCGCCCCTGTCACCGGGGACAGGCCGGGGCCATAGAATGGTACAGAAGCGCGGGAAAACAAGTCCCGGCGCAAATGAAATGAGGTGAAATGCAATATGTGCTGTGGGAACAATGGTTGGGGCGGCAATGGCTCCTGGTGGATCATTCTTCTGATCATCCTCTTCTGCTGCTGCGGCGGCTGGAACAACAGCGGCTGCGGCAGCAACAGCTGTGGCTGCGGCAACAGCAACGGCTGCGGCAGCAGCCGGAACAGCGGCTGTGACGACGATTGCGGCTGCTGCTGATCGCTACACATCCACCTGGGCGGGGGAATTCTCTCCCGCCCACTTTTTATTCCCGTTTCTCAGAAGGAGAAGGTCTCCTCCTCGGTGATAAGCAGGTCCACCCGGCTGTCGTGAGCCTCGGTGGGCACCTGGTCCTGGAGAACGGCCTTCCGGCACAGGCCCACCCGGAAGCCAGAGAAATGCTCCAGCCACCGGTCGTAGTACCCTCCGCCAAAGCCCAGGCGGTAGCCCCGGCGGTCATAGCACACCGCAGGTACCAGGATGAGGTCGATGTCCTCCTTCTCCATCCGGGGGCAGTCCTCCCCCGGCTCGGAGATACCAAAGCCCACCTCAATCAGGGGCTTATCGGGGTCGTACAGGCGCACCTCCATCTGATGCTCCGGAAGCATACGGGGCAGGCCGATCTGCTTGCCCTGCTCCACCAGCCGGGCAATGAGCTTTTTGGTGTCGGGCTCCTTGCCGGCAATGCCCCAGAAGGCAAAGATGGTCTTGGCCGCTTTCACCTGGGGCAGGGCCAGAAACTGTTCAAACAGGGCCGCGTCCCCCTGGACAAGCTCCTGGGGGTCCATGGCGGACAGCTGCCGGCGTACATTCTTTCGCAGCTGCTTTTTTTCCTCGTCAATAGTGGATGCCATCTCGCACCTCTTTCGCTTTTTCTTCTCCCGCCAGGGCCTTCACCAGCTCCAGCCCAAAGTCAAAGGCGGAACCGGCCGCCCGGCCGGTGATAATTGGTCTGTCTACTACAACGCCGCGCTCCATTTGGGGCTCAGCGCCCTCCAGTTGGTCTTCCATACCGGGGTAGCACACCGCTTTCTTTCCCTGCAGAAACCCCCGTTTTGCCAGCAGGGTGGGGGCGGCACAGATGGCAGCCACCCACTTGTCTTGCTCCAGAAGCAGCTGGATGGTGTGGCCGATGCCGGAGAGCTTGCTCAGGTTCTTCACGCCCCCCAGGCCGCCGGGCAGAACGATCATTTCCGCCTTTGACAGGTCGATCTGCCCGAAGGTCAGATCTGCCTGGACACAGATGCCGTGGCTGCCCCGCACCAGGCCGGGCTCTACCGACACCAGGGCGGTCTCGATACCAGCCCGGCGCAGCAGATCCGCAGGCACAATGGCCTCAGACTCCTCAAAGCCTTCTGCCAGCATAATGTACACCATAGGAAAACCTCCTTTTCCAAACCCTCCCAGACGCGCAGCGCTCCGGGATTACTTACGCCGGATCTTTTCTCCGGCAGCTTTTACCAGAACCAGCGGGAGCTTTGCCATACGGCCAGCCCGCTGGGGCTCCCGCACCAGGCGGTAGGCCCACTCCATGCCCGCCTTCTGCCAGGCCTCTGGGGCCCGCTTCACATTGCCCGCGAACACATCCAGCACGCCCCCCAGGCCAATGGCCAGCCGGGCACCGGTGTGCTTGCCCCACCGGGCCATCCACTTCTCCTGCTTGGGCGCTCCCAGGCAGACAAAGAGCAAATCAGGCTGGGCAGCCGCCACCTTCAGCAGCACGCTCTGCTCATCCTTAAAATATCCGTCCTGGGTGCCGCACAGGACAATGTCCGGATAGCGCTCCAGAATCTTCTCCCCCGCCGCCTCGGCCACACCGGGCTTGGCACCCAGGAGAAACAGCCGGCCCTTGCGCTCGTTGAGGCAGGCGAGCATGTCCTCGCCAAACTCAATCCCCGCAACCCGGCATTTAAGAGGAGTACCCAGGATCTTAGCGGAATAGATCACACCGATGCCGTCGGGGAGCACCAGGTCCGCCTCATTCAGGACCCGCTTAAACTCCGGATCCTTCTCTGCGGCCAGGATAAACTCCGGATTTGGCGTGACCACATAGTGGAACTTATCCTCCTCCAGCAGCTGTGCTCCCCGCTGGGCAGCCTCTTCCCGTGTGAGATCGTCAAATTGGATGCCTAAAATCTCTCGTTTCACACTTACCTCCACGCGTCTTTCACGCTTACGCCCCCCTTCTGCTCGGTCCCCAAGGGCAGTTTTCCCGGCGGGACCGTCGCTCAAACAGAAGGCAGGATAATTTTGATTCCAATCCATTTTCGATTCTACCATGATTCGCCCAAAAAGTCTATGAATTTTCCGTGAAAGGTTTGGACTGTCCCCTGCCCGTTTTCTCCCTTTCTGCTCATTTTCCCTCTGTGCCGGAGAAATCAGGCTGCCCCTTGCCGGTCACTTTTGCAGGCCTTCTCTTTGCCCGCTTCAGCTTCGCTTGGACCTGTCCCTCGCCGCATTATAACAATTTAGATAGCAAAAGTATAATTATTTAATTATAATTTCTCAATTTTTTGGGCCTTCCGCGAAAAAAAATCTAGAAAAACGCCTTTTTGCCCTTGCTTCCAGATAGAAAAACAGTTATACTGTGGAGCAAGAGAGCGGAGCCGCGAAGCCTCCGGCCAGGGAACCAGAGCCCGCGGCAGAATTACCATATTAGGAGGAAACAGTATGAAAGTTGCAGTGTTCGGCGCCGGCACCATGGGCAGCGGCATCTCCCAGGTCTTTGCCGCCAAGGGCCACTCGGTCCTGATGTACGCCAGCAGCCTGGAATCCGCCCAGCGGCATAAGGATGCCCTGGCCAAGTCCCTCCAGAAGCGGGTAGACAAGGGCAAGATGACCCAGGAGGCCAAGGATGCCCTTATGGCCAATATCTCCGTGGAGGAGACTGCCGCCGCCGCCGATGCCGATCTGGTCATCGAGTGCGTCAAGGAGGATATGGACACCAAGAAGGCCCTGTTTAAGGAGCTGGATGAGCTGTGCAAGGAGGACACCATCTTCGCCTCCAACACCTCCTCCCTGCCCATCACCGACATGGCTCGTGGCCTGAAGCACCCCCTCATCGGTATGCACTTCTTTAACCCCGTGCCCTCCATGAAGCTGGTGGAGATCATCCGGGGCATTAACACCACCGATGAGACCTTCGAGTTCACCTACAACCTGGCCAAAGAGCTGGGCAAGGACCCCGTGGAGGTCAAGGAATCTCCGGGCTTCGTGGTCAACAAGCTGCTCATCCCCATGATCAACGACGCCATCGGCCTGGTGGAGACCGGTGCGGCCAGCGTGGAGGACATCGACAAGTCCATGCAGCTGGGCGCAAACCACCCCATGGGCCCCCTGGCTCTGGGCGACTTCATCGGTCTGGACGTATGTCTGGCCATCATGGAGACCCTGTACACCGAGTTTGGCGATTCCAAGTACCGCCCCACCTATCTGCTCAAGAAGATGGTCCGCGGCGGTCTGCTGGGCCGCAAGACCGGCAAGGGCTTCTACGACTACACCAAGAAGTAAATCCTGCTCTGTCAACGCCGCCGGAGGGTTTATCCCTCCGGCGGCGTTTTTCTTCCGCCCCCGCCAGCATTCCCCCTTCCCCCACCCCCTGGGCAACTCACATGGTTTTACATGAAATTATCCACATTTTCTCTTGATAAATTAAGGATTTCCTGCACTTTCCCCCTTGCATTTTAAGGGGAAGAATGATATACTTTGGTCAGTTTATTCGACACCCCTGCGTGTACAATAAATTCCGCAACGCCGGACAGGCCCGTGTTGCTCTTTTTTTACCCCACCTTTGTTAAAATTATAACGAAGATGGGGTTTCCATCGAGCCCAGGGATGTTCGGACATTCCCATGTATCGTTTTGCTCCGCCACGACAGTGCCGCATATGGTCTGGAAGGCCGGCCCTCCTCGCCGGCGGAAGCGCTCACGATATCAAGCTAGTAATTTATAGTAGGAGGACTGCAAAATGGATTTTCACCTGTCGAAAGAACAAGAGATGGTCCGCAAGATGTACCGCGAGTTCGCCGAGAACGAGGTCAAGCCTTTGGCCGAGGAGATCGACGAGGAAGAGCGCTTCCCCATGGAGACCGTGGAGAAGATGGGCAAGCTGGGCATGATGGGCATCTACTTCCCCAAGCAGTATGGCGGCGCCGGCGGCGATGTGCTGTCCTACGCCATGTGCGTGGAGGAGCTGGCCAAGGTCTGCGGCACCACCGCCGTTATCGTGTCCGCTCACACCTCTCTGTGCTGCGCCCCCATCTTTGAGCACGGCACCGAGGAGCAGAAGATGAAGTACCTGCCCGACCTGCTGTCCGGCAAGAAGATCGGCGCCTTCGGCCTGACCGAGCCCAACGCCGGTACCGACGCCTCTGGCCAGCAGACCACCGCCGTGCTGGAGGGCGATCACTACGTCCTCAACGGCTCCAAGTGCTTCATCACCAACGGCACTGTGGCCGACACCTTCGTGGTCTTCGCCATGACCGATCCCAAGCTGGGCAACCACGGCATCTCCGCCTTCATCGTGGAGAAGAGCTTCCCCGGCTTCTCCGTGGGCAAGCACGAGAAGAAGATGGGTATCCGCGGCTCCTCCACCTGTGACCTGATCTTTGAGGACTGCATCGTTCCCAAGGAGAACCTGCTGGGCCAGGAGGGCAAGGGCTTTAAGATCGCCATGATGACTCTGGACGGCGGCCGTATCGGCATTGCTGCTCAGGCTCTGGGTCTGGGCGAGGGCGCCATCAACGAGGCCATCAAGTACACCCAGGAGCGTATCCAGTTCAAGAAGCGCCTGAGCCAGTTCCAGAACACCCAGTTCCAGCTGGCCGATATGCACACCCGTATGCAGGCCGCCCAGTACCTGGTGTACGCCGCCGCTATGAAGAAGCAGAACCACGAGCCCTACTCCATGGACGCCGCTATGGCCAAGCTCTTTGCCGCTGAGGCCGCTTCCGATGTGACCCGCCGGGCCGTTCAGCTCTTCGGTGGCTACGGCTACACCCGTGAGTACCCCGTGGAGCGCATGATGCGCGACGCCAAGATCACCGAGATCTACGAGGGCACTTCCGAGGTCCAGCGCATGGTCATTTCCAGCCACCTGGGCGTGAAATAAGATAGGAGGCAGATTGAAATGAAAATCATTGTTTGTGTAAAGCAGGTCCCCGATACCTCCGGTAAGGTGGCCGTCAACCCCGACGGCACCCTGAACCGTGCCTCCATGGCCACCATCACCAACCCCGATGACCTGAACGCCGTTGAGGCCGCTCTGGTTCTGAAGGAGCAGACCGGCGCCGAGGTCATCGTGATCTCCATGGGCCCCCCGCCCGCCGAGGGTATGCTGCGCGAGGTCATGGCCCGCGGCGTAGACCGCGCCGTGCTGGTGTCCGGCCGTGAGTTCGGCGGCTCCGACACCTACGCCACCTCCCAGATCCTGGCCGCTGCCATCAACAAGATCGGCGTGGAGAAGGACGACATCGTGCTGTGCGGCCGTCAGGCCATCGACGGCGACACCGCCCAGGTCGGTCCCCAGATCGCTGAGAAGCTGGGCCTGCCCCAGGTCTCCTATGCCGCTGAGATCGCCAAGGAGGGCGACACCGTCACCGTTAAGCGTATGCTGGAGGACGGCTACATGACCATCAAGGTCAAGACCCCCTGCCTCATCACCTGCATCAAGGAGCTCAACGAGCCCCGCTATATGAGCGTCGGCGGCATTTTCGAGTGCTACGAGAAGCCCTACGAGATCTTTGACTACAACACCCTGAAGGACGATCCCCTCATCGATCCCACCACCATCGGTCTGAAGGGCTCCCCCACCAACATCTTCAAGTCCTTTACTCCCCCCCAGAAGGGCGTGGGCATGATGCTGGAGGGTGCCGACAAGGCCACCTGCGAGAAGCTGGCCGGCCTGCTGGCTGCCAAGCACCTGATCTGATAGAAGGGAGAGTAAAAAAATGTCTAACTACAACAGTGCTGCGATTGAAGAATTCAAGGGCGGCGTTTGGGTATTCTGCGAGCAGCGTCAGGGCACCATGATGCCCACCTCCTTCGAGCTGATCTCCGAGGGCCGCAAGCTGGCCGACGAGCTGGGCTCCAAGCTGTACGGCATTCTCCTGGGCCACAACATCGAGGGCATTGCCAAGGAGCTGGGCGGCTACGGCGCTGACGGCGTGTACGTCTGCGACCACCCCCTGCTGGAGAACTACACCACCGACGGCTACACCAAGGTCATCTGCGACGTGATCGAGGAGTACAAGCCCGAGGTCATGCTCATCGGCGCTACCAACATCGGCCGTGACCTGGGCCCCCGCTGCGCGGCCCGTCTGCACACCGGCCTGTGCGCTGACTGCACCCACCTGGACATCGACGTGCCCAAGTACAAGGAGTTCCTGCGCGCCTCCTCCACCCTGGCTCCCAACATGATCGACAACATCCCCGAGGAGGACCGGAACCTGAAGATGACCCGTCCTGCCTTCGGCGGCCACCTGATGGCCACCATCATCTGCCCCCGCTTCCGTCCCGCCATGGCCACCGTCCGTCCCGGCGTTATGAAGAAGAACGCCTTCGACCAGGCCAAGGCTGACGCCTGCGAGATCATCAAGCCCAACTTCTCCCTCACCGAGGCTGACATGCAGACCCAGGTGGTGGAGGTCGTGAAGGCCGCCAAGAAGCTGGTCGACCTGATCGGCGCCGACGTGGTCGTGTCCGTGGGCCGCGGCATCTCCAAGGACGTAGAGGGCGGCATCAAGCTGGCTGAGGAGCTGGCCGAGGTTCTGGGCGGCGTCGTGGGCGCTTCCCGTGCCGTGGTTGACTCCGGCTGGATGACTGCCGACCACCAGGTCGGCCAGACCGGCAAGACCGTGCACCCCAAGATCTATGTGGCTCTGGGTATCTCCGGCGCCATCCAGCACAAGGCTGGTATGCAGGATTCCGAGTGCATCATTGCCGTGAACAAGAACGAGAACGCCCCCATCTTCGAGATCGCCGACTACGGCATCTGCGGCGACCTGTTCAAGGTTGCCCCCATGCTCATCGAGGCCATCAAGGCCGCCAAGGCTGCCAAGTAAAAAGGGCTTTCCGGATGATTCAAAGCGCCCGTCCCAATTGGGACGGGCGCTTTTTTCCTGCCAGCACTTTGGCTGGCTCTCCTTCCCCCCATTTCCCACGGCTGCCCCGTCCTGCCGATTGGTGACCCGCACCAGTCCCCCTTCCGGGACTTCTTTGTACGGGAAAAGTCTGCCGGAAACCAAATAAACGTGCCACCAGTTCTCCCTTTGAAGAGATCTGGTGGCACGTTTCATGTGTGATTGAACGGGAACCCTGCTCGATTTACACAGAATTCACAGCTTTTCCGGGCCAGGTAACGGCCGCGGCGGGCGGCTCACCGTGCGTTTGCACGCGCAGCGGCTTTTCCGCCGTATCTCTGGTATACTTTCGGAGGTTTACCGGCCCGTCAGCGTCGCGGGAGTTTTGTCAAAAAACTGTTTGACCAGCTGCTTGTGGTCTTCCGTCTGAAAAGCGATTGCCTGCATATTATTTTCCAGCTCAAGGTAGGCGTCCAACGTTGTATGATAGCTGAACTGGGTCAGCTTCTTCATCATCCCGATGGCATAGGTAGGACGCTCCGCCAATTTCTGTGCCAGCTCCATAGCCGTATCATACAGCTGTTCCTTGTCCGTAACGTAATCTGCAACGCCCCACTGTTCCGCCTCGTCTGCTGTCAAGACCCGGCCATTGTACACCAGGTCCTTCGCCTTCCCCAAGCCAATTCTTCTGGGCAGAAAATACAGCGAACCCAGATCCGGAACCAGCCCCACATTGATGAAGCTGCAGCAAAATCGCGCTTCTTTCTCCGCCACAATAAAATCACTGGCCAAGGCAAGACTAAATCCAGCACCATATGCGCACCCCTGCACCGCCGCAACCACAGGCTTCTCCAATGCATAGAGGGCTTTGACCCACGCGGACGCTCCGCGCATCCTGTCACGGCCGTCCGGGCAGGAAGACTCCGAGCGCATGGAAGATAAATCCCCACCGGCTGAGAAATGCTTTCCATTGGAACGGATCATCACACTGCGAACCGTCGGGTCAAATTGTATGCGGGTAAACAGGTCCGCCAGACCTTCCTTGATCTCCTGCACCAGTGCATTTGCCTGTTTGGGGTTGTTCAGCGTAATAACCGCTACCTTGTCTTTGCGCTCATATTCCAGATATTCCATAGATGCCTCCTCGCCTTTTCCACAGTTAAAGATTTAACTCTATCGCTGTGTAATTGGCTTTCATCTTCTGATAATAGGCCTCAAACTCTGTATCCATGGTCTTTTTGCCCCCCAAAATCATTCCATCCTGATCGTAGTAATGGATGATGTCAATAACCTCTTGCGTAGGGGGCTCCAGGCACTCCAAATGGTCTGCGATTTTTAAATCCCACTCAAAATACGTCTTGATCTCCAGCGGATCTTCTCCCGGGAATACGGCAGATAGATACATCTCTTTGCTTTCGGGATCAAACAAGAAAATTCCTTTATCGGTTACCATCTTGGAGGGGCCTCCGCCCTTCAGTCCGGCTTTTTGTCTGCTGTCATATCCATGGAGATGCCCAGGAGCACTGATAAAATCGACCTTGTTTACAAACTTTCCTTTTACCAGCTTCATCATAATGATCGTCTCACCGCAAGAGCTGGCAATATCGTTGGCTCCTCCTGTCCCAGGCAAGCGCACCTTAGGCTTATCATACGTTCCATTGCCCAAAATCACATTCGTATTGATATTTCCGTAGCGATCTACCTGTGCGCCTCCAATGATCCCCTTATCAATAAATCCCGCCTGTGTATCCGAAAAAATTCTCCACATTTCGGTGGCAAAGATGGCATTTTCGGTGGTCGGATTATCCGAGATCGTAAGGGGAAGGCGACGGGATTTGGCCCCCACACCGCCGGCTTCATATACGAGGGTCGCATTGGGCGCATGTGTCTTAGCTGCAATCAGTCCTGCCATCATGGGGATGCCGATTCCCACAAATGCCACATCGTCATTATGTATTTCCTTCGCGCACACCGCCGCCATCATTTCCTGGGGAGAATAATGTTCCGCAAACATATCAGCACTCCCTTCCTGCCACGTTGACATTGTCCAATTCCATTTCTGCAAGCTTCTGCAGTCGATCCCGTCCCACTTTATCCAGATAGGCATCAAAATCAGGCACATCATACACCCATTCTTTAAGCCACTCTTCAAAGTGCTCCTGCGAATCATTGCGTTTCATAAATTCCCTGCGGAATGGCATGTCACACCAGTAGTACTCCGCTACGAAGAATGGATGAGAACAGTAGGGAACATGAATAACTGCATCGACACAATAGTGGGGAATGGCAGTCATATTGGGTGTTTTCCGGATCTCAACGGTATCCACCAGTTCCTCACACGTAACAATGACCTTCTTCGCTGCACGGGCCATATTCATGTCATTGACGGTAGCACCCAAAATTTTACAGTTTCCCTGCCGATCCGCCTGCTGCACATGAATAAACGCAACATCCGGACAAGCAGCGGGAACCAGCACCAGAGGCTCACCCTGGTATGGATCCTGAATCTGACGCAGCCTGGGGTTATACTGCAAAAAGTCAGACCCCAGCATAGAACGTGTGGGCAAAAAAGGCACATCCATGGCGCCCGCCAAAAAACGCAGGCTCGCACCGTAATTAGAATACTCCTCTACTTCCAGAGGGGCCGGGATCCCTTTCTCCACCGCTCTCCGGTAATTGACCGCGCCGCCCAAAGAACTGATCCAGCAGTAGGCCGTCTCCATCTTTTTCAGGCAGCCCGCTCCGATCAGCATGCAGGCGCTGTCCATCTTGGAATCTGTGATCAAGGTAAGATCTCGTTTTTTTCTGCGAATGATCTCATACACCACAGCCATCGGTTCCCGACCGCCAATGCCGCTCAAACTAATGCTCATGCCATTTTGCACATACTGGCTGACAGCTTCTTCAATTGTAGTCAATTTACTCATGTCGTTTCCTCCTGTCGTGACGGTCAAACACTCTGCGCAGCCCGTTTGCTCATGCGCCAGTTCAACGAAGACAGAAGGACAACCAGCACAATACCGGCAATATCAGTCAATCCACCCTGGCTGATCAACAGAAGCGCCGCGGCAAAGTAGCCAAATCGCAGCACAAACTGGACGGAAGTAAACTGATGGCCCACCAGCGAAACAGAAAGGGCATACGCACCAATCAGTGCGGTGATGATACACTGAATAATACTGATAATTCCGCCGGAAAGCAGCAGTCCCTCTCCATAGATAAACATAAACGGAACAATGTAGCCCGCAGCACCCAGTTTTACGGATTCAATACCCACTTTCATAGGATTACACTTGGCAACGCCGGCAGCCGCGAAGGAAGCCAGTGCGACCGGAGGTGTAATAGCCGACAGGCAAGCATAATAAAACGCAAACAGGTGCGCAGCCATTTTTGCCACGCCCATTTCAATAATGGCGGGAGCAATAAAGGTAGCTACAATAATATAGCATGCCGAAGTAGGCATACCCATGCCCATGATCATGGACACAAGCATGGTCAGCACCAAGAGGATCAGCAGGTGGCCACCAGACAGCTGCACCAGCATGCCAGAGAGCATCATTCCAAGACCAGTACGCATCAGGATTCCAATTACGATTCCCGCGCAGGCACATACCGCGGCCACTTCCAAGCCGCCCAGTGCGCCATCCACCAGTCCATTGATAAACTTCTTTAGGTTGATCCTAGTCCGCTTGGAGAACATGCTGCAAAGGATTACCGAGGCCACGCCCCAGAATGCGGACTTTTGCGGCGAATATCCGATCACGCCCAGGAAGAAGATCAGCACCAGCACAGGGATCAGCAGGAACCAGTTCTTCTGGAAACATTCTTTTACGTTGGGAAGCAGTTCCTTCGGCGTTCCAGTCAGCTTGGCCTTTCCCGCTTCAAAGTCCACCATGAAGAACAGGGCCACATAGTACAAAATTGCCGGGAAAATGGCCGCTACCACGACGCTCCAATAGCTGACGCCCACATAGTCCGCCATGATAAATGCTGCGGCACCCATAATAGGCGGCATAATCTGGCCGCCTGTTGACGCCACCGCTTCTACACCGGCTGCCACTTCCGACCGGTAACCGGTCTTTTTCATCATGGGGATGGTAAACGTACCCGTTGTCACTACGTTTGCCACCGCGCTGCCGCTGATCATTCCCATCAAGCCGCTGGATACTACCGCAGCTTTTGCAGGACCGCCCCGGAGATAGCCAAAGGCGCCGTCAGCCAGCTCAGTAAAAAAGTCTCCCGCGCCTGTGGCACGCAAAAACGATCCAAACAGAATAAACACCAAGATAAAGTTGGCCGCAGTTCCGGTGGGGGTACCGAAAATGCCTTCTTCCCCCATATACAGGCAAGAAACAATACTGCCGATATTCATTCCCCGGTATCACATACTTAAAGATATTGGTGTCATTCAATCAATTTTGCCGATGAAGCGGTAGAAGATTTCTACCTCCTGTTCCCGGCTTCCGTCCTCGTTCTTGACCGCCTCATGGACAAGGATTTTTTCAATCAGCGTGTTCAAGAGTTCAGCGGTGAGTTCCGTGGGATTGACGCACTCTTTCATCAAGGCAATCCATTTTTCTGCGTCTGCGGCACTCTGGCTTTCAGCGGCAATAGCAGATTGAAGCTGTTTAATCTTTTCTTCCAGTTCCGCCTGTTCGCTTTGGTACTTCCCGGACAGCATATTGAAGTTGTATTCTGTGATACGCCCCGCCGCCCAGTCCTCATACATCCGGGCAAACAGGGTATCGACCTCGGCTTTCCGCTTCTCCGCTTTTTTCAGTTCAGCAGCCTGTTTTTTTCTTGCGGCGGCCTGTCCTTTGTCATTGGCGTTCAGCAGCCGTTTCAAAAGCTGTTCTTCATCGTGCTGTACCAGCGCCGACCAGTATTGCAGACGGGAGAGGACATAGGCGTAAAGCACATCATAGCGGATGTAGTGCATGGAGCATTGGCGTGTGCCTTGCCCGTTCTTGCTACAATGGTAGTAGCCATAGGGCTTGCTGTTCTGTCTGTTCTCCCCGTAGGCCAGCGACCAGCCGCAGTCCGCACACTTTATCAGCCCCGCAAAAATCTGTGTCGTGCCATTCTTGCGCTCCCTCCGGCGGCTTGCGATCTGCTCCTGTACCTGCCGGAAAACCTGTTCGCTGATAATCGGCTCCTGCGTGTTCTCCACCCGCACCCATTCGCTTTGGGGCTTGCGTATCCTCCGCTTGTTCTTAAAGGAAATATTGGTCTCCCGGTAGTGGATGGTATGGCCGATGTAGGTTTCATCTTTCATAATGCTTTTGACCTGCGCTATCGTCCATGCGTAGCCTTTTTCCTCTGGTGCGCCAGCATAGATATTGGCGAAAGTCCCGTCACGCTGGAAGTTGATAAATCCCGGCGTCGGTACTTTTTCCGCAATCAATATCCTTGTAATGCTGGCCGCCCCTTTGCCGTGAATAGCAAGGTCAAAAATCTTCTCCACGATCCAGCGGGTTTCCTCGTCGATTATCAGCTTGTTCTTGATTTCCGGGTGCTTCTTGTACCCGAGGGGAGCATAGGCGCTGATACGCTGTCCGGCGGCAAACTTTGCCTTGAAAGCAGTTTTTACCTTGCGGCTGGTGTCCTTTGCGAACCATTCGTTGAACAGGTTTTTGAATGGCACAAAATCGGACAGTCCCTTTTCTGTGTCCTCATTCTCCGCAACGGCGATGTACCGCACCCGTTTTTCCGGGAACAGAAATTCCAGATAGTAGTCCATCATCACATGCTCCCGCCCGAAACGGGACAGGTCTTTGGTGACAATGCAGTTTACTTTTCCGGCTTCCACATCGTCCATCATGCGCTGGAAACTCGGACGCTCGAAGTTTGTCCCACTCCACCCATCGTCCACATATTCCCCGACCACATGAAGCCCCTGCTCCCTTGCGTACTGTTGCAGGATTGTCCGCTGCGTTTCAATGCTTACGCTGTCACCATAGCTTTCATCGTCACGGCTTAACCGCATATAAAGAGCCGTGTTGTAAATGGTAGTATTGTAAGGTTGTTTCACCGTAAAAATCCTCCTTCTAAAGAAACAACCCACGCTTACAATACTTTTGCTCTATGGCAATTATATCATAAGCGTGGGCGTGTATCAACGATGGGTCACGAAGAAGCTGCCCTTGCCGCCGTGTGCCGGACGACATCCACAATCAGATCGCCAATCGGACGACCGCCAGCGGCAAAATGTTCGGAGATTTTGATACGGTTTTTCCCACATACAAAATACTGTGTGCCGTTCTCGTCAGTAATGACCTGCCCGGTGTGTATTGTATCAATAATGTCGCTTTCGCTTTTTACCATCCAGTGTCCTCCGTATGATTATTTTTCATCATGCAGCTTGAATTTCTGTTCATAGCGTTTACCTCCCTCTTGTTCGCTGCTGCCGTTTCAGCTCCGCCAGCACTTCCGGCGGGATACGGCCAACCAGCCTTTGCATATTTTCCAGTTCGCTTTCCAGCTTTGCCCGTTCCATGCGGTCTTTCATCTTGCCGCTTTCACTGGCCTTTGCCCTTGATTCCAGCTTTTGATTTTCTTCCAAAAGGTCTTTGATCGTGACCTTGTATTTTTTCAGCTGCCCGGAGAAGTTCTCCATCTGCGGAAACCATTTTTTCAGCATGGAGAGGGCTTCTTCTTTTTTCTTTCCGGCGTTCAGCGGGTTTATGCCGTCAAGGGCGGCTTCAATGGCTCTGGCCTGTTTGGAGAGGGAAACCGCCTGTTTGAACAGCCGGGTGGGAATGTGCTTCCGGCCTGTCTTGCTGGCGCTCTCCCCACGCTCCAAATCCGGGTATTTTTCCACCATGTAAGCGTGAAAATCGTCCTGCCACTTCGTCAGGTTTGCCCGGTTGCCAATGATTTCTTTGGCGCACAGGCGGTTGTCCTTTGTCAGCGGCACAAAGGTCAAATGCAGGTGGGGCGTTTTCTCGTCCATGTGTACCACCGCCGACACGATATTTTCCCGGCCTACCCGGTCAATGAGGAAATCCGCCGCCCGCTGGAAAAATGCCTGTATTTCCTTTGGGGATTTCCCCTTGAAAAACTCCGGGCTGGCAGTTATCAGGGTATCGACAAACCGGGTGCTGTCTTTTCTCGTCCGGCACCCGGCCTGCTCGATACGGCTCTGAATGAAGTGGTAATAGCGTCCCTCCGGCTTGACGATATGGAAGTTGTACTTGCTTTTGGCTGTGTCAATGTCGGGGTTGCTGGCGTACTGTTCTTTCTGGCGTTCGTGATGGGCTTCCAGCGGCCTTGCCGGGTTGCCCTTGTGCTTCTCAAAACGCAAGATTGCGTGTTGTGCCATGAAACTCCTTTCCCCATCCCTTTCCCATCCGGGGTTTTCCACAGGGAAAATCTCGCCGGAAATAGCTCGGATAAGATTGGAATGGATAGAATCTAAATCAATCTTTTAATCTTTGTATTTCTATATACCGTCCGGTTTCCGTACTTCTCACGGGTGATTTCCGTACTTCATGGGTACGGTTTTCAGCCCTCCGGCGTACCATAACCGGATTTCTTGAAGTCGGTGTTTGGAACCGCTTCATAGGATTTTGGGTAAATGCGATTGGGTTTTCCACAGCCCTGCTTCTGGATCTCTATCAGCCCGGCGTATTGCAGTTCCCGCAGGGTATTCACCGCCTTTTGCCGCCCACAGCGGAGCAGGTCAACCACCTCGCAAATGGGATAATACAGATAAATCCGCCCATACTCGTCCGCCCACCCATTTTCCCGGGATAACTCCGTCCGGCGCAGGATAAAGGCATACAGCAGCTTTGTCTCATTGGACAGGGGCTTGAATGTAGGTGCTTCAAAGAGGAAATTGGGGAGCCGGGTGAAGCTGAACGCCTGTTCCGGCTGATGAATGTAAATCGTGTTTGTCATAGCGTGTTTTGTGGACGGTTAGAAGCCTGTTTTCCGGGGTGGGCGATAATTTATACCACCCGCCCCGGTTTGGGGCTTGCGAAGCCTGATAAATCAAGGCTTTTTTCGCTCCTAACTGTCCACAGCAGACCTCCTTTTCCGTTCACTTTCTGTTTTCTGCCGCCTGTGAACTCTGGCGGCACAGCCGGGGCAGTATTTTGCCCGGTTGGATTTGGGGACGAACACACCGCCGCAGACTGCACAGCGTTTCAAGTCCTTATCCCGGAAAATCTCCGCTTCCAGCGTCCCGTCCAGCGGCAAGACTGCCCAGCGGAACCACTTGCAGCAGACCGAGAAAGAAACCGTCTGCGGGCAGGTGCAGGTGTCCCCATCGTCAAGGGCAATGCAGTTGCCGTCCTCACAGCAACAGCACTCCCGGCGTATCAGGGCGCTTGCCCGTTTCCGCTGCGCCAGGGTCATGCGGTAAAGGGAACCGTCCGGCCTGCATTCCAGCGGCGGCAAGTCTTTGTAGGGATTATTTTTCATGCGTTCCCTCCGTTTTGCTTTCCGCTGCCGTTCTCCCCGAAAAGGCTTCCTGCCCCATTCCTGCGGCGTGTTCCGGCGTTGGCACGCTCACCATAACTTCGGGACAACTTGTCCCAAAGTGACCTCTGGACAAAGTGTCCAGAAGTCGGCTCCTTGCGGTGCTTCCCCAGCCGGGGGTATTCCTTTTCGGACGGTCATTCGGTTTTCAAGGTGCTGTCCATCGATGAACTAACCTAAGTCTACACCGAAATGACCGCCCGTCCCGTATATCCGAAAGGTGGGAAATCTGCCTGAAAATCCCCCCATTTCCACGCTCTCGGAATTGTGGTAGAATGGAAGAAACTGAACAGTAAATTTGAAGTTGTGGAGGTAACACATAGATGGATCAAGGTAGAATTATTGTAATCACAGGTTCGCCGGGGACGGGGAAAACTACAACGGCATCTACTGTTGCAAAAGAATCGGATTTGGAAAAATCTGTGCATATGCACACAGATGACTTTTATCATTATTTGAGTAAAGGGGCAATACCACCATATTTGCCAGAATCAAATGAGCAAAATTTGATTGTCATTGAAGCATTTTTAGAAGCCGCGAAGCGATATGCTCGTGGTGGATATGATGTAATTGTAGATGGTATTGTAGGACCGTGGTTTTTAGAGCCGTGGCTCAACATTGTTCAAGAGCATTATGAAGTACACTATATCGTTTTAAGAGCAAGTAAAGAAGAAACTATGAAGAGAGCTATCAAACGCTCAAAGTTAGACAGAGAAACAAATATTGAATTAGTTGAAACGATGTGGGAACAATTTTCCAATTTAGGAATCTATGAATCAAATGTTATTGATACAACTACGCACTCAGTCAAAGATACTGTATCAGCAGTAAAAGAAAAAATTGTAAGGGGTACTGCTTTACTGCTTTAGGCAATTCCAGTTTGTCGAGCAGACAAGGAGGGAGAACATGGAACTATCCATACAAGAACGCCTGAAAGACCTGCGTGTGGAGCGTGGCCTGACGCTGGAGCAGCTTGCGGAAGAAACCCATCTCTCCAAGTCTGCGTTAGGCAGCTATGAGGGGGACAAGTTCAAGGACATCAGCCACTATGCCCTTATCCAGCTGGCAAAGTTTTACGAAGTGTCCGTTGATTATCTGCTGTGCCGTTCTGAAACAAAAAATCACCCAAACGCCGATCTTGCAGACCTGCGTTTGAGTGATGATATGATTGAATTTTTGAAAAGCAGGCTGGTGGATAATGCCCTCCTGTGTGAACTGGCGACGCACCCGGATTTTCCCCGGCTCATGGCTGACCTTGAAATCTATGTAAACGGCATAGCGGCAAAGCAGGTACAGGGGGCAAACGCCATTGTGGACGCTGTGAGCGCAACTATTATGAAGCAGCACAATCCCGGTCTGACCGACCCGCAGTTAAGGCAGCTGATCGCCGCCCACATTGACGATGACAGCTTTTGCCGCCATGTGATACAGCAGGATATAAACAAGATAGCCCTTGACCTGCGGAAAGCCCACAAGGACGATTTTTTCAGTGTCCCGGAGGACAATCCTCTGGAAGATTTCTTGCAGACCGCCGAAGAAGCCGCCAGCCCAAACAGCGACCCGGAACAGGCTGCGATGGCCTTTATCTGCAAGCGGCTCAAACTGAACTATGGGAAGCTGTCGGAGGAGGAAAAGAAATGGCTGAAAAGGATTGCACAGAAGTCGGACTTGCTGAAAAATCCAAACCCGCAGCGGGGAAGAAAATGAGAAATTAGATATGCAAAAAGGAAAAATGAGATTCATTGAAGTAGAAACCAAAAACAGGACGGCGGATTTCATAAATCGGCTGCTGACGGTATGGGAAAGTTCTGTAAGAGCGACACACCTGTTTCTGTCGGACAGTGAAATCAAAAAGATAAAAGAATATGTACCGCAGGCGCTCGCTGGAATTGCGCATTTGATGATCGCAGAAGATGATAGGGGCTGCCCCGGGGCTTTTATGGGGATCAAGGACGGCACCTTGGAAATGCTGTTCATTTCCCCGGAAGAAAGAGGAAAGGGGCTCGGAAAGCGCCTGCTCCAATATGGGATTAAAACCTATGCCGTAGAGCGGGTGGCTGTGAATGAGCAAAACCCACAGGCCAAGGGCTTTTATGAACACATGGGCTTTCAGGTTTATAAAAGGACAGACCTTGACGAACAGGGCAATCCTTATCCGCTTTTATACATGAGCCTTAACATCTAAATCGGATTTTACGAAATCTCATATCCCGCAGAGAAGCAAAAACAGAAAGTACCCTGCCTTATACTCATTATCATCATTGCCCTTTTCCTTGACTTGCTTGTGTCTTTGTGATACACTAACATACATAAAATTAGAGGTGAGGTGGAAAGATGATTAACTTTTCTTGCAAATAAATTGGAATATACAGTGATACTGTGTTTTACAGTACCATTGTACCCATTGCAAGAAAGTTAAAAGTCTATTCACTCGATATATCGTAGGCGTATCACTCTTGATAGGGGTGGTACTATTATGCTGTGACGAGCTGCAAGAATTGACTTTCTTGCAGCTCTTATTTTATGTTCTTTATCCCCGGAATAAAGGAGGAATGCGATATGTCGATGATCCGAGTCGAGAACCTTACCTTTGCCTATCCATCCAGCTATGATAACATTTTTGAAAATGTCAATTTTCAAATTGATACAGATTGGAAACTTGGGTTCATTGGTAGAAATGGCAGAGGTAAAACAACTTTTCTAAATCTTCTGCTTGGAAAGTACGAATACCATGGGAAAATACAAGCCTCTGTGCAATTTGATTACTTTCCATACCCTGTTAGCAATAAAAACAGATTAACTGCGGACATTCTCTCGGAAGTCTGCCCGCTGGCGGAAGAATGGGAGCTGTTGAGAGAACTATCCTATCTGGAAGTCCGTGATGATGTGCTTTGGAGACCATTTTTTACGCTTTCCAATGGGGAGCAGACCAAGGTGCTGCTTGCCACCCTCTTTCTGAATGATGGACACTTTTTACTGATTGATGAACCGACAAACCATTTGGATATGGAAGCCAGAGAAACCGTTTCAGCATACCTGAAACGGAAAAAGGGATTCATTTTAGTCTCTCATGATCGCTGTTTTTTAGATGGCTGTGTTGACCATATCCTGTCGATCAATCGGTCAAACATCGAAGTGCAAAGCGGAAATTTTTCTACTTGGTTTACCAACTTCCAGCGTCAACAAGAATTTGAACTCGCTCAAAATGTGAAGCTGAAAAAAAGCATTGATAATATGCAAAAGGCAGCTAAAAGAACTTCTGTCTGGTCAGACCGAATTGAAGCGTCAAAATATGGGAACGGCCCGGTTGATCGAGGGTATATTGGTCACAAATCTGCCAAAATGATGAAACGCTCAAAGGCTATCGAAGTGCGGCAGCAACGTGCAATCGAGGAAAAGTCCGGCCTTCTCAAAAATTTGGAAACCGTAGAAGATTTGAAAATCGCTCCGCTTCTCTATTTTTCAGATACCTTAGTGACTTTCTCTGATGTTGTACCGATTTTTGACGGCAAAAATGTCTGCCAGCCAATCTCGTTTACAGTAAAACAGGGAGAACGCATTGCCCTTTATGGAAAAAATGGTTCTGGGAAAACGAGCCTTCTAAAGCTACTGGTTGGGCAACAAATAGAACATCGTGGGACAGTTGCAATAGGTTCTGGCATGATATTGTCCTATGTACCTCAAGATACTTCTATGCTGAACGGTTCGTTATCAGAGTTTGCGGAAGCCAATCGTGTTGATGAAAGTTTGTTTAAGGCAATCTTACGGAAAATGGATTTTTCACGAATACAGTTTGAAAAGAAAATGGAAGATTTTTCGGCGGGACAAAAGAAAAAAGTGTTGATAGCAAAAAGCCTTTGTGAACAAGCGCATCTGTATGTGTGGGATGAACCTCTTAACTATATTGACATCTATTCTCGAATGCAAATTGAAAATCTGATTAGAGAATTTTCTCCTACCATGATCTTCGTAGAACATGATCTTGCTTTTAGAAATAACATGGCGACCAAAAGCATTCGTCTGGCTACCGAATAGCAAAGCCAGCCGAGCCAGTCAACGGTCAAGATGAACGGCGCATTTCATGCGCCGCCGTTGACAGCCCCGCCCGTCTTTGCAAAAGGTAATCAAGGCGGGAAAGCCACAAAATGGCTTCCCGCCCATTTCAATTTTGCAAGGGAGAACGCTCCCAAATTAAAAAAAGTGCGGCCAAGCACTTTGAGGGATTGGCCGCCTTGTCTGCCCGTTCAGCGGGACGGAGGGCGGCGGTCAAGGCCGGGTATAAAACCGTTCATTTCAGCCTTGACGGTTGCCCGCTGTCCTGCTACTTTTCCGGGAGTGTGGCCACAGCTTCGGGACATTTTGTCCACAAGTCGGAGCGTAGGACGAGGGACGGGGCTTTCATATACCTGCCGCCGTTCTCTGAAACCAGCCCGATTTTTTGTTCATTCCCATTCACAAAAATTCAGCCTGTTTTCCTGCCGGAGCAAACGGGGCGCAAAAAGCACCGCACCCCGTTTCCCCCGTCAGCCACGCCAGCAGGTATAACACACTACACTTTGCTTCGCAAAGTCGTGTGCCAAATGGGGGCTTTGCCCCCTTTGGAAACCCCCACAAGAAAAGGCGGTACGCTACCCCTCCACGGGGCGCATACCGCCTTTTCTTGTTATCCAGCCCTCCGGCTGTATCGGTTGAGCAAAAGTCAGCATGGGATTGGTGTGGTATCTTTAATTATGTGAAACTCCGGTGTCTCAGCAGTCCAGGCATCGACTGTCCGAAATAACCATATAATAAAAAGAGAATGGAAAGCACAGGCAATGTCCAGCCAATCATGCGCCGGGTACCGTCAATCACCGCAACAACCAGCACAATTCCGAACAAAATGTCCCACTGGCTGGGATTGCCCACGCGCCACCCCATACCTTCAAAATCATAAAGGATATATCCAATACTCGCTAAGGTACCTGCAATCAGGCAAATATCCACAATATTTGCAACGACTTTGTTCTTATGGAAGGGCTTCATCAAAAAAATCATGGGAAATGCCATTACAATCAGCGCGGAGCGCTGAAGAATATTCGGGAAAGAACCAAAAAACGAAGTATAGAGGAAAAAAAGGGAACATACAATTGCCAAGGGAATGGTACAATATCCTCTCCATCCACTGAGATTATTCTCCTTACACACATATTGGAGAAGCGATGATGATTTCATAGGCCGAGATCACTCCTTTCGATCTTCCCAAGCTTTCACAACCGTACAGCATCCATCCTGATTGCCATACTGAAACGTGTTTATCCCCTCCCCTCCACGGGGAGGGGATAAACATTGGAAGCGGTCAATCTTTACTCAAGATAAGTCACAGTTTTACCCTGCTCTTCGTAGTAGCGCTGTGCACCGGGATGCGCGGGCAGGATCATGTTGGTACAGCCCAAATCCAGCGTCAGGCCGCCCCAGTTGGGATGTACCTCGGCCAACTCGTCCACATGCTCAAACACGGTTTTGGCGATCTCGTACGCCAGTTCCTCGTCCATATCGGCGCGCACACACAGCTGGGTATTGACCGAGAACGTAGGCACAGCTTCCTCCAGGCCCTCATACCAGCCAGCCGGAATTTCACTTCCGTTATAGAAAGGCTTCTCCTTGGGCAGCTCGGTCAGCTGTTCCTCATCAAAGGGCAGCAGCCGGCAATCAAAGGTAGTCATCAGTTCAACGAAACCTGCAGAGGGGCCATACTTACCGGGGGTAAGTACACAGTAGGCATCAATGTTGCCGTCCTTCAGGGCATCCGCCTGGTCGCCATTACTGGCCTGGTAAGGAATAATATCATCATACGTCCATCCATAAGATTCCAAAATGGCCTCTACCATGAAATAGAATCCGCTGCCCGCAGTACCGGTTCCCACTTTTTTGCCCTTCAGGTCCTTAAAGGTCTTATAGGGAGAGTCGGTGGGGACCACCACAGTCACATAAATCTCGTCCATCATAAACAGCGTGGCAAGCTCCTCCTGGAACGGATCATAGCCGTTGATCCCTTTCAGCCGCTGATAAACCACGTCAGAGTTGGCCATACCGAGCTCCAGGTTTTTCCCCTCCAAGGAAGTCAGGTTTTCCAGCGAGGCGTTGGTCGCAATGGCAGTAACCGTAGTATTGGGCATATATTTGGTCAGCACGCTGGCTAATGCACCGCCCATGGGGAACCAGCCGCCGCCCGTTGTCGCGGTACCGATGGTCAGCAGCTGGGAGGACCCAGCGCCGCTTGCACTGCCGGTTTCTTGATTTCCATTACACGCAGCCAGGGTAAAGATAGAGCTGAGCGCCAGCAGCAAAGCAACAATTCTCCGTTTCATCAGTAAAGCTCCTTTCAAATTCAATATTTACGCCACTGTCCGGGGACTACTTTCCTTTAAATACCGGGGCGCGTTTTTCCAGGAACGCGTTGGTCCCCTCATATTTATCTTCTGTCGCAAACACAACTGCCTGTGCATATTTCTCAAACCAAAGCCCAGATTGCAGATCGGTATTTGCCCCCACATTGATGCAGGCCTTTGCGATCTTGGTGGCCAGCGGAGCACGCTCAATGATCTTGCGTGCCATTTCCTTGGCGCCCTCCAGCGCCTGCCCATTTTCCGTCACTTTGTTGACCAGTCCCAGCCTGCATGCCTCTTCCGCATCAATAATATCCCCGGTCAAAATCAGCTCTTTGGCCTTTCCAAAGCCCACCAGGCGCTGCAGGCGCTGGGTTCCACCCGCACTGGGAATAATGCCATACTTGGTTTCCGGCTGCCCAAATTTAGACTTTTTAGAGGCGACGCGCATATCGCATGCCATTGCAAGCTCACAGCCTCCGCCCAGCGCATATCCTTCAATGGCGGCAATCACAGGCTTGCTGACGTTCTCAATCACATTGAACGTCCCCTGCACCACCGCATCCAGCGCCTCCAGGAACGGGCGGTCCCGCAGCACCTTTAAGTCCGCTCCGCTGGCAAATGCCTTGTCACCTGCACCGGTCAAAATGATCACACGCACACGGGGATCTTCGTCCAGGGCCATAAACACCCGTTTGAACTCGCCGTACGTCACCGGATCCAGCGCGTTTCTCATCTCCGGCCTGTTGTTGGTCACAATAGCAAGGCCATCCTCTTCCACCTCTATCAGCAAGCGGGTATAGTTCTCATACGTTTCCATAAACATCACCTTTCTGCATCCTTTCTCCCGCAAAAATCAATGATACCGATAGAACCCTTCTCCGGTCTTCCGGCCAAGTTTCCCTTCCTTTACCTTCTCTTCCAGCAGGTGGCTGGGACGGTCTGCCTCAAGTCCCGTCTCCTTAAAATGCTCTGCGCGAACATTATAGCTTACGTCAATACCGATCTGATCCAGCAGGCGGAAGGGACCCATGGGATGCCCCAGGCCCTTTTCCGCGGCGATATCAATTTCCTCCACGGTTGCAATGCCCTGGTCCAGCAGATAGAAGGCCTCTTTGAACACACCGTCCATCAGGCGGCTGACCACAAAGCTGTGGATCTCTTTTTTCAGCAGGATGGGCGTCTTTCCAGTGGCACGGCACAGTTCCATGATCAGCTCAGCCGTTTCCTCAGAGGTATCCGGGTTCATGACCACCTCAACCAGCTCCATGACCATGGCAGGGTTGAAGTAATGCATGTTGGCTATGCGATCGGCCCGCCCCGTCACGCTGGCAAGCTTGGAACTTCCAATGCTGGAGCTGTTGGTGGCCAGAATCGTGCGCGCGGGACAGATTTTATCCAGCTGTGCAAAGATGTTTCTCTTCAGCTCCAGATTCTCCACCGCCGCTTCAATGACCACATCCGCATCGCACACGGCCTTTGTCAGGTCACTTTCATAGGAAATGCGGCTCTTTGTGGCCTCCACTTCACCTTCGGTCATGCGGCCTTTGGCAATGCGCCCTTCCAGATATTTCTCCGCCCATTCCTGCGCCTTGTTCAGGGCTTCCTCGCTGATATCATACTGCACCACAACAAAACCATATTTCGCAGTGTTGAGGGCAATCTGCCGTCCCATGTTTCCGCTTCCAATAACTGCTACTTTCTTTACGTCTTCTAAGCGCATGATTCTCCAGCCTTTCTTTTTTCATGTTTTCTTTGATTTATAGGTCAGAAGCTTCGATAATCGTGGCCATGCCTTGTCCGCCGCCTACACACATGGTGGCCAGACCCCGCTTTGATCCACGGCGATTCATCTCATAAGCCAATGTCACAAGCAGACGCACACCGGAATTTCCCAGCGGGTGCCCCAGGGCAATGGCTCCGCCATTGACATTCAAGATATCTGTATTCAGGCCCAGCTCACGGATCACGGCCAGCGACTGGGACGCAAACGCCTCATTGAGCTCGATCAGATCCAGATCCTCCAGGGACAAACCTGCCGTCTTCAGCACTTTACGCACCGCCGGAATCGGCCCAATTCCCATGATCTCAGGATCCACACCGCTGGCAGAGCTGGCAATCACCTTTGCCATCGGCTTAACGCCCAATTCCTTAACCTTTTGGGCCGACATGAGCACGACTGCCGAAGCGCCATCGTTCCGGCCGCAGGAATTTCCCGCTGTCACCGTGCCGTCCTTAAAAAGCGGCTTTAATTTCTGCAGCTTCTCCATGGTAATGCCGGGACGAGGGCCCTCATCGGCATCAAAGATTTTTTGCTCCTTCCCCTCTGTATACTCAATGGGAATGATCTCATCTTTGAACTTCCCCTCGGCCAGCGCCTTGGCACATTTCTGCTGGCTCTGATATGCAAAAAGGTCCTGATCCTCTCGTGAGATCCCATATCGGTCTGCCACGTTCTGTGCCGTCAAAAGCATAGACAGGTCACGTCCATACAGCTCAGGCGGCACGGAGCTGCGTCCGCTGTCGGTTCCGGAATTGATGAGCGTCAGCGGCTCCCGGCCAAACCGATCGCCGTTGATGTAAACAGGGGCCCGGCTCATATTTTCCACTCCGCCCACCAAAATAACGTCGGCGTCTCCACTCTGGATAGATTGGAAGCCGCATTTAAATGCCTGCATGGAGGATGCGCACAGCCGATTTACGGTATATGCGGGAATCGTATTGGGGAAACCCGCCAGCAATTGGGCCACACGCGCCATATTGGAAACTTCACCGTTGCGTACTTCGCCGACAATAATTTCGTCAATGCAGCCTGCATCAATCCCCGCTCGGGCAACTGCTTCCTTCAGAACATTAGCCGCCAAACGATGGGCAGGGACTCCTTTCAATTTGCCGCCAAACACCCCAATGGCTGTTCGCACAGCACTGACCATATACACTTCTTGCACCGCGATCACTCTCCTTCTGGCTTTTTTAAATCAGGAACTGCCATTTATTAAAAGCAATTGCGATACCAACGTTGATAAGGTCAAAAAAATTTGTGGACATAGCCCACCTGGTCCCATTGAATTTGTAATTTTTGCACAAAAAAGCATTGCGTATCCCGCAATATTTCAAGCGAAAAACGCAATACTTTTTTCTAATTTATAAGAATTTATATATTTTTACTCGGCAAATTTCTAAGAATTTAGAATTTTGCTGTATCATTCCCGCCGCTTCTCCCTTCGATCACATTCCATACCGTTTGAGCTTATTATAGAGTGTCGCAACCGAAATTCCCAGTGACTGGGCTGCTTTCTGTTTTCCGCGGACATCCGTCCCAAATTTCTGAAGCGCGCCTTCCAACGCGTTTCGTTCTGCCTCCATTACCACTTGTGAGAGGGTCAAACCATTCCACGGAGAGATTGCCGCAGCCCCCTCGGTCTGGGTCAAGGTCTCCTCCTGGGCCAATACATACCGCGGCAGAGAATCTACGGTGATGACTCCATCCACCGCGACTTCACACATATATTCCAAAGCATTTTTAAGCTGCCTGAAATTACCCGGCCAGGGATATTTCAACAAATATCCCAGCACCTCCGGCACAATCCGAAAGGCAATATTCTTTTTCTGCTTCTGCTCGGCAATGAACAGATTGACATATTCTGTTATGTTATCCTTCCGCTGCCGCAGCGGCGGAATTTCAATTTCAAACACAGACAATCGATAGTATAGGTCACTTCGGAACCGATGTTCTGCCAATGCATCTCCTATGCACTGGTTGGTCGCGGCAATGACGCGCACATCCAAGGGAATGTTTCGGTTATCCCCCAAACGGCGGATGGTTTTTTCCTGCAAAGCCCGCAGCAATTTGCTTTGCAAGGCCAGTGGCATTTCTGTTATCTCATCCAAAAACAGCGTGCCATGGTTGGCTAATTCAAACAGCCCCATACGGCCCTGCTTACTTGCACCTGTGTACGCGCCCGAAACGTACCCGAACAGCTCGCTTTCCATCAATTGCTCCGGAATTGCCGCACAGTTCACATCCACAAAGTTCTTATCGCTGCGCGCACTGAGATTGTGAATCATCTGGGCCACCACTTCTTTTCCTGTACCGCTCTCTCCAATGAGCAAAACGGAACTGTTGGTGGTAGCCGCTGTCTTCGCAATGCGCCAATAATCCGCATCCATGCCGACAATTCCATCTCGTTCATAACGAGTACGAAACAGCGCCCCCAGGCGTTCATTTAATAGCTGAATCTTATTTTCGTTCTCGTTGATCACTTTGAACAGGTCATTGATTTGGTGCATATCCCGCAAGACCACCAGTCCGCCAACGACCTCTCCCTTGTCAACATAAGGAATGACATCCGCGTAAGTAACGGTCCCATTTACATTGCGGTAGCAATTATATTTTGCAATTTTACTGCGGTATACTTCCGGTGAAACAGCGCCAGGCCTGATTTTGGGCATGTACTGTCCAATCAGGTTTTCTTCTTTCAGCCCAGTCAAATTTAAATAGGCATCGTTGACAAATACAATATTTATATTTTCATCCAACAGGACGATTCCTTCCTGAAGCATGTTAAACCATCGAAATATACTGGAGTTAAAATATTTAGGGTCAATATTCTTCATCTCTTTTCTCCTCTCTCTGCAGTACGCCACACGAAATTGCTTTTCCCATGTTTTCTGTCATGAAGTTCCGCTCTTCTGCTTTCCATCACTCCATTCCATCTTCATGGACAAACTGCTGCCGGAGCTTCCAAAATGATTTCCCTGCTGATTTGGATTTCTTTCCCAATACTACTTGACATCATTTTACTAAAAAGTTTTTAATAATTCAAGAAATTTATCTCTTTTTACAAAGAGCAACAATTTCTCTGGTGCTTTTTTGTTGAATTTCCCCTTTTATGGCTTCCAACGGGCAAAACTGATTTTGAAAAGAGTCTGTTCAACGGGAACAGGCTCTTTTCATTTTTATTATGCTTCCGTTTCCAGATGGACGCTTTTTCCTGCCAGCATCTTTGATCGGTTTTTCTCCTCCCTTTCACCCCCGCCGCTCCCCCGCATAGGATAAAGCAGAAACCCGCCGCCCTGCCGGGCGGTTCCGGAGGTGTACATTCCCATGAAACACGAACTGAATATCTGGGTGGTGGGCGGTGACCAGCGCCAGGCCAGGCTGGCTCAGCTGCTCAGTCAAGATGGGCACACCGTCTATACCTATGCCCTGGACCTGGTTCAGGACCTGTCCGGCCCCATCCCCCAGTCCAATCCCCTGTCCATCCCCCTGGCTGACTGTGTTATTCTTCCCCTTCCCGTATCCCAAGGAGAGGGACTGCTCAACGCCCCGCTCTCCGCCGCCGACCATCCCCTGGAGGACATCCTGGACCGGCTCTCCCCAGGGCAATTTCTCTGCGGAGGCCGGCTGGACCCCCAGGTCCAGTCCTTCGCCCAGGCCCGTGGTCTCACCCTTCGGGACTACTTTGCACGGGAGGAGCTGGCCGTGGCCAACGCAGTGCCCACCGCAGAGGGTGCTCTCCAGCTGGCCATGGAACACCTGCCCATCACCATCCACGGCGCGCGGGTGCTGGTGATCGGGTTTGGGCGGGTGGGGCGGCTGACCGCCCAGCGCTTCCAGTCCCTGGGAGCCAAGGTCACCGTGGCCGCCCGGAAATACGACCAGCTGGCCTGGGCCCAGGCCATGGGTCTGGGGGCAGAGCACTTATCCCAGCTGAAGGACTGCCTGTGCGGCTGTGACCTGGTCATCAACACGGTCCCCACCCAGCTGCTGGGCCGGGACGAACTGGCCGAGACAAAGGAGGACTGCCTCATTCTGGACCTGGCCTCCAAACCCGGCGGGGTCGACCTGGGAGCCGCGGGAGAACTGGGGCGCACCGTCATCTGGTGTCTGTCCCTGCCCGGCAAGGTGGCCCCTGTCACCGCCGGAGCCGCCATCAAAACTACCATCTATAACATGCTCCACGAGCTGGACTACTAAGCGCGGAAAGGAAGAGTTGAATTGGAAGACAAGACCATTGGATTCGCCCTGTGCGGGTCCTTTTGCACCCATGCTCGGGCCATGGAGGCCCTGGAGCAGGTAAAAGCCCGGTTTGCCCATGTGGTCCCCATCGTGTCCCAGTGCGTAGCTGACACGGACACCCGCTTCGGCAACGCCCACGACCTGATGCGGGAGATGGAACGCATCTGTGACCACCGGGTCATCTCCACCGTCAAGGCTGCCGAGCCCATCGGCCCCCAGAAGCTGCTGGACCTGCTCATCATTTGCCCCTGCACCGGCAACACCCTTGGCAAGCTGGCCGCCGGCATCACCGACACCAGCGTCACCATGGCGGCCAAAGCCCACCTGCGCAACCAGCGCCCCCTGCTCATTGCCCCCTCCACCAACGACGGCCTGGCCGCCTCTGCCCCCTCCATCGGCGCCCTTTTGGGCCGCAAGTACATCTACTTTGTCCCCTTCGGTCAGGACGACCCGGTGAAAAAACCCACCTCCCTGGTGGCCGATTTCTCCCAGGTGGCGGACGCTGCCCAGGCCGCCCTCCAAGGCGAGCAGCTCCAGCCCCTGCTGCTGCGGCAGTAAAGGAGCTTTCCCGGCAAAGCGGTGGATTTTTTTACCCAAAAATGATATAATTTCCCCTGACCAACCTAGGCCCATGCCCATGGAACGGAGGGGGAAGCGTCCATGCAATACAACATCAGCCTGAAGCATTTAGAATGTTTTATTAAGGTGGCCCAGCTGGGCTCTATCAACAAAGCGGCCCAGGCGCTGTTTATTTCCCAGCCTCACCTGGGGAAGATGATCCACGACCTGGAAAATGAATTTGGCTACCTTCTCCTCAACCGCAGCAACCAAGGTGTCACCCTCACCCCTGAGGGGGAGGAATTTCTCACCCACGCCGTACGGGTACTGGAGGAAATGCGCTGTCTGCGCCGGTCTTCTCCCCCGGAATCCGACCAGCCCGACCACCTGTCTGTGTCCATGACCCAATTTTCCCATGTGATGGAAAGCTTTATCGAGGTAGTCCTCAAATACCGGGACCGCCCTGCCTTTTCCCACCGGCTCTTCGAGGGCAGCCCGGAACAGGTCATCGACGATGTGTTCTCCGGCCGGGCCACGGTGGGCATCTTTCACTTTGACAGCAAGCGCCGCCGGGAGCTGGAAAAGCTGCTCAGTGCCAAAGGGATGGCCTACCGGAGCCTTGCCTATGTGGAGCCCCACATCGTCCTGTCCAAACACCACCCCCTGGTGCTCCAGCACAAGCCCATTACCCTCGCCGCCCTGGCCCCCTACGGGATGATCCGCTATCTGGGCCAGTATGACGACCTGACCCACAGCCTTTTCGAGGCCCAGCTGCCCGGCCTGCGGGAGGAGCGCTGCAGCAAGGTGATCTACCTGTCCAACCGGGAGTCCCTTATGCGCCTGATCTCCATGAGCGACTTCTACTCCATCGGCATCCACGACTTTGAGATGCAGGGGGCAGGCTATCAGGCCATGTCGGTGCCCATCAGCGGCTGTGACTTTCTGTTTGAATTTGGCTATGTGACCATGGAGGGGGAGACTTTGTCAGAGATCACACGGGAATTTCTGGACAACGTCAAAACACGTCTCAACTGACCCAACGGATAGCGGTGTTCGCTATCCGTTTTTTTAATAGCCGTCAAAACTCTTTCGTATTATACAACCAGCCCCTTTTCTGGTATGCTTTGGATCAGGAAGACCCCATGCATAAGGAGGAGAATTGCCATGATCCAGACCATTCTTTCTCAGGCCGTGGATGCCGCACGGCCCGCCACCCAATTGGGACAGACCGCCACCTATATCCCCGAACTGGGCAAGATGGACCCGCACCAGCTGGGGGCCTGTATTTTTACCCGCGAGGGGGAGCGCTGCTGCGCGGGAGACACCGGCGTTCGCTTCAGCATTCAGAGCATCTCAAAAGTCATCAGTCTGGCCGCCGCCCTGGAGCTGTGCGGCTTTGACACCGTCTTTGAGCGGGTGGGCATGGAGCCCTCGGGCGAGGCCTTCAACGCCATGGGCAAGCTGGAGGCAGTAGGCAGCACCCCCAGCAACCCCATGATCAATGCCGGTGCCATCGCTGTGGACAGCTACCTGGAGCCCAAAATCTCCTTTGCGGAGATGCTTGCCTTCACAAGGAAGCTGTGCATGGACCCGGACATCACCCTGGACGAGAAGGTCTACCACTCGGAGATGTCCCACATCTCCCGGAACCGGGCCATCGCCTACCTGCTGGAAAACACCGGGGTCATCCGCAGCGATGTGGAGCGCACCCTGGACTTCTACGTGCGCATGTGCTCTCTGAGCGTCACGGCAGAGAGCCTGGCCGGTCTGGGGCTTATGCTGGCAGGGGGCGGGGTGTGCCCTGCCACTGGGGAGCGGCTGCTGTCTCCAGACACCGTCCGGGTAGTCAAGACCATTATGCTCACCTGCGGGATGTACGACGGCTCCGGCACCTTTGCCGTCCAGGTGGGGATTCCCTCCAAAAGTGGCGTGGGGGGCGGCATCCTGTCGGTGGTAGACGGACGCATGGGCATTGGTATCTTTGGGCCCGCCCTGGATGGCAAGGGCAACAGCGTGGCCGGAATTCAAGTGCTGCGCAGCCTGTCTCGGGCACTTCACCTGCACATCTTTGACCCGGAAGCCCGCCGCTGAAGAACAAAAAACGCCTGTGCCCCATGGGGCACAGGCGTTTTTCATTCTGTATAGGCTCGCCGTCCTCAAGGCGGCAGCCCCCATTTGATCCATTACTTGCAGAAGTCCTTTGCGACCTCCACAATGTGCTCCGCGCACAGGCCGAACTGCTTGAGCAGGGCGGCGGCGGGGCCGGAGTGGCCAAACTCGTCGTTCACGCCGATGCGGCGCACGGGAACAGGACACTTCTCACTCACAAGACCGCATACGGCCTCACCCAGACCACCCAGAATGGAATGCTCCTCGCAGGTAATGATCTTCCCGCACTCCTGGGCTGCCTTCAGCACCAGCTCCTCGTCCAGAGGCTTCACCGTGGCCATGTTGATGACCCGTGCGGAGATTCCGGCCTCCTTCAGAACTTTTCCGGCCTCCATCGCCTCGGCTACCATCAAGCCATTGGCGATAATGGCCACGTCGGTGCCCTCCTGGAGGACCTCGCCCTTGCCGATCTCAAAGGTATAGTTGGCCTCGTCGTGGAACACAGGAACGGCGGAGCGGCCAAAGCGCATATAGACCGGGCCCACATGCTCATAGGCGGCCTTTACCATGGCCTTTGCCTCCACGTCGTCGGCGGGGGACATGACCACCATGCCGGGGATGGAGCGCATCAGGGCGTAGTCCTCGCAGCACTGGTGGGAGGCTCCGTCCTCGCCCACGGAGATGCCGCCGTGGGTGGCGCCGATCTTCACATTCAGGTGGGGGTAGCCGATGGAGTTGCGCACCTGCTCAAAGGCGCGCCCGGCGGCGAACATGGCAAAGCTGGAGGCAAAGGGCACCAGTCCCATGGTGGAGGCCCCGGCGGCCACTGCCATCATGTTGCCCTCGGCAATGCCGCAGTTGAAGTGGCGGTCGGGATAGGCCTTCTTAAAGGTGCCCGTCTTGGTGGCTCCGGCCAGGTCCGCGTCAAAGACAATAACGTCCTCGTGCTCCGCGGCCAGCTCCTTCAGAGCGTTGCCGTAGCTTTCGCGGGTCGCGATCTTCTTCACATCTGCCATCTTACATCGCCTCCAGTTCCGCCAGCTGAGCCTTAAGCTCCTTCATGGCAATTGCATATTCCTCATCGTTGGGAGCCTTGCCGTGCCAGCCCACCTGGTTCTCCATGTAGCTGACGCCCTTGCCCTTGGTGGTCTTCATCACAATGGCAAAGGGCACGCCCTTTGTCTGGCGGGCCTTGGCAAAGGCGGCCTCTATCTGGTCAAAGTCGTGTCCGTCGATCTCCGCCACCTCAAAGCCAAAGGCACGCAGCTTCTCGGGGATGGGATAGGGACTCATGACCTCGTCGATCCTACCGTCGATCTGCAGGCCGTTGTTGTCGATGATCACGCACAGGTTGTCCAGCTTATAGTGGTGGGCGAACATCATGGCCTCCCACACCTGGCCCTCTTCGATCTCACCGTCTCCCAGCAGGGCATACACCCGGCAGTCCATTCCCTTGTGCTTGGCAGCCAGAGCCATACCGGCTGCAGCAGAGATGCCCTGGCCCAGAGAACCGGTGGACATATCCACACCGGGGGTCTGGTTCATGTTGGGGTGGCCCTGGAGGTAGCTGCCGATATGGCGCAGGGTGGGCAGATCCTCCACAGGGAAGAAGCCCCGGTTGGCCAGAGCGGCATACAGCCCAGGGGCAGTGTGCCCCTTGGAGAGGACAAAACGGTCCCGCTCCTCCCACTTGGGGTTCTTGGGGTCCACCTTCATCTCTTTAAAATAGAGGTATGTAAACAGGTCCGCGGCGGACAGGCTTCCGCCGGGATGGCCCGCCTTGGCGCCGTAGGTGCCTTCAATGACTCCCATGCGCACCTTACAGGCGGTCACCATGAGCTGCTTTTTCTCGCTGGCTGTCATAGCGTTCTCCCTTTCATCAAAAGATATCGTTCTCCTATAGAAAACGGCCAAATTGGTTACAAATCATTATAAAACAGGCCCGTTAAAATTACAAGAGGGCGCACAAAAAAAGCCCGTCCTGCCGTGGCAGGACGGGTCTTGCTTGTGCGTTTACTGTGCCTCGCCTGAGGGGAAAGCGGTATAGGCCTCGTCGGCAGAGATGGTCACGCCGATGTCCTCCAGCACCAGATCCCCGCCATCCGCGGCGGTGAAATAGACCTCAACGGTGCCGTCCTCGGTGCCGACCCACTTCTCAAGCGTTCTCTTGATGCTGTCCAGAATGGTCTGGTCCAGCTGTCTGGCATCCAGGACATGGAACTCCTCCTTCTGCTCCTGGGGAGGACCCACATACAAAGCGCTGGTCTCGGCAAAGGACACCACGATCTTTCCGTTGCCCTCCACGGCGCTCACCACATCCAGATTCCAGCCGGTCAGTTCGGCCATGCTCTGAATAATGGACTCAGGAGTGACCTCCCCGGAAATCTCCTGGGTATAGACGTAAAAGTCGCCGTCTCTTCCTATGTAGAGGCTGACACTTTCCGTCTCCTGCTGGGAAGCGGAAGCGCTGCTTCCCGCACTGCTCATATCGCCGCCGGAGCTGGAGGCTGAGCTGGAAATGGAGCTGGAACTGCCGCCCGCAGAGGAAGAGGCAGGTTCCTTCTCCCCACCGGAACAGGAGGTCAGGGCCAGCAGCAGGGCGCCGGCGCAGGTGATGGCTAGCATTCGTTTCATCGTTTGTTCTCCTTTCTTGGACGCCGCCCCTCCCGGAGTGGAGGGGACGGACCGGGGGAACACCTGGGTGTCCCCGTCGGTAGGTGCCATCATACCCGACATCCGTGAAGAAATCATGGCTCCAATATGAACTTTCCTAAAACGTTTTCTGAAGTTTCTGTTCCATCAAAACCAGATTTTTTTGCAGCCGCTCATTGCCCGGCTCCTTTTCCAGCGCCTTTTTCACCTCTTCCACCGCTTGGGCATAGGCTCCGGTGCGGTAGTAGGCCATGGCACGCAGATCATAGGGAAGGCTGCCCCAGGCCTCGGCCTCACAGATGTAGCTGGCCGGCCGTTCGGTGATGGCCAGGGCACAGGCGGTAAAATACAGCACTCCCTCCCACTCTCCCTGGAGATAGAGCATAAAAGCCAGATCCATATAGGGCTCCCGCAGGTGGGGGGCCTCAGTGATCGCCCGAAGGTACCAGTCCCTCGCCTCCAGCTTCTCCCCTTTGTTCCAATAGGCCTTGGCAATGTAGCGCATGGAGGCCGCCCGCTCATCCCGCCAGGTGGCCTTTGGAAGGGTAAGGTGGCGCTTCAGCGTGCGGATACAGTCGTCCCACCGGCGGCGGTAGAGGTACTCCCGCCCCAGATAATGGACGTTCCGGTCATCCTCCGGAGCCTCCTTCACCGACAGCTCCAGAAGAGGTAAGTACTGTGCCCTGGACTTCTTCGGGTCTGGGTGGTGGTCCAGTTGGATGCCCTCCGCCCGCACCATGGGGCCCTCCCGCCCCTCGCCCGTCCATTCCAGCACCTCATGGACCGGATGGACCCATTGGTAGCCACGGCGGGCGTGGATCTTCTCGTACCAGAAGGTCACCCCCTCTGACCCGTCCGCGTTAAAGGACCAGGTATAGCGGTAATTGGCCCGCCCTGCCCCCGGCACCCAGGCCCGCTCCAGTTTTTCCCGCCAGCCGGGATGAAAGACCTCATCCAGATCGGTACACACACAGATGTCCACGTCCTCGTCCACCAGCTCCATGGAGCGGTTTCGGGCCACGTCAAAACGCCAGGGAACGATTGTTTCCACCGTGACCTGTGCCCCCCGCGCTCTCAGCCGCTGCACCGTGTCGTCCTCTGACCCGGTGTCCAGCACCACCACCTGGTCCGCCTCGGACATGGAATCCATCCACCGGTCTACAAACTGACTCTCATTTTTACAGATGGCATAGACCCAAACCTTATATTGACTCATAAGTCCCCCCTTTGAAAGGGCCGGCACCCCCGAAGGGGCGCCGGCTGCAGGTTTTACACGAACTTATTCGGCCAGGATGCCTACCGCGCGCAGGCTGGAGAGCAACTGGTTGAAGGCCGTGACCACGTCGCTGGTGCTGGTGGCATTGGGCACCGCCGCCGCCCGTGCCAGCAGTCCGCTCGGGCCGGTGGGGCCAGTAGGACCGGTGGGACCGGTGGCACCCTCCGCGCCCGCAGGTCCCTGGGCACCGGCAGGGCCTTCCGGCCCAGTGGGGCCAGTGGGACCGGTCTCGCCAGTATCACCCTTCGCGCCGGCAGGACCCGCAGGACCCGTATCGCCGGTATCACCTTTAGCCCCCTGGGGTCCAGCAGGGCCGGTGGGACCGGTAGCGCCTTCCGCTCCAGCGGTACCCTGGGGACCCGTGGGACCGGTAGGACCAGTAGGCCCGGTGGGACCAGTGGCGCCCTCCGCACCCGCAGGTCCCTGGGCACCGGCAGGGCCTTCCGGCCCGGTGGGGCCAGTGGGGCCATCCGCTCCAGCCTGACCCTGAGGCCCGGTGGGACCAGTAGGACCGGTGGCGCCAGTACCCGCAGGGCCAGTGGGACCAGTGGGACCAGTGACTCCGGCAGGGCCGGTAGGTCCGGTGGGACCGGTCACACCGGCAGGGCCGGAGGGTCCAGTGGCACCTTGGATTCCCTGGGGCCCGGTGGGGCCAGTGGGACCCTGGACAGAAACCAACTCATAATCTGCAGAACTGCCCGGTGTGCCGGTGGGGTTTCCGATCCGGGCCCGGTACAGGCTTCCGTTATAGGTGACAAAATCGCCCAGAGCATAGGGAGTGCCGGGAACAAAGGTAGTCACCGTCTGTAACCCCTCTCCCATGGGCCCGGTGGGACCAGTGGGGCCCGTGGGGCCTTGAAGTCCCTGGGGACCAGTGGGTCCGGTGGGACCGGGGATGCCGTTGGGGCCGGGAATCCCCTGAGGCCCGGTGGGTCCGGTGGCGCCGTTGGGGCCGGGATAGCCCTGGGGGCCAGTGGGTCCGGTGGGACCGGCAGGGCCGGTGGGTCCGGTGGGACCGCTCACCGGACCGGGACAGGGAGGTACGGGACCGGGACCAGGACAGGGAGGCACCGGGTTGGGGCCTGGGCAGGGAGGCACCGGCCAAGGATTGGGGCAGGGGTCCGGACGGGGGCAGGGATCCGGACAGGGGCAGGGATTGTGCCCATGGCAGGGAGGTACCGGAGGCATGGGCGGAGTGGGACAGCAGCCGGAATTGCAGCCGCAGCCGGAATTGCAGCCGCAGCCGCTGTTTCCGCTCAGATAGGCCACGACCCCGTCTCTGCGGCTCTGCTCCCACTCAGAAGCATAGCATCGTTTCATAAAACGCTCCTTCTTCACAGTTGATGGTTGTGGCCATGCCCATCCTCTGGGTACGCCACACTCCATACTATGTTCCCCGCCCACATGGGTGCGTCCAGCCTTTACACAGCCAAAGATTTCTGTCATAATAGGGGACAAGAAAGGGGGAGCGCGCCGTGAAGCAGTATGTCGTCGCCCTGGACCAGGGTACCACCAGCAGCCGGTGCATCATCTTTGACCGGGATCAGCGGATCGTGGGAGTGGCCCAACGGGAATTTACCCAGATTTACCCAAAGCCGGGCTGGGTGGAACACGATCCTATGGAGATCTGGTCCAGCCAGTACTCCGTCCTTACCGAGGCTCTGGCCCAGACGGGCATCGCCCCCGAGGACATTGCCGCCATCGGCATCACCAACCAGCGGGAGACCACCATCGTCTGGGATAAACAGACCGGCCGTCCCATCTATAACGCCATTGTCTGGCAGTGCCGGCGCACGGCAGGACTGTGCGAGGAGCTGAAGAAAGACCAGGCGTTCACCGACTACATCCAGACCCACACCGGCCTTCTCATCGACGCCTATTTCTCCGCCACCAAAATCAAGTGGATTCTGGACCAGGTGGAGGGGGCCCGGCAGCGGGCAGAGGCGGGAGAGCTTCTCTTTGGCACAGTGGACAGCTGGCTTGTGTGGAAGCTCACCGGCGGAAAGGCCCACGTCACCGATTACACCAACGCCAGCCGCACCATGCTTTTTGACATTGAGAAGCTATGCTGGGACGCCTCCATCTGTGAAAAGCTGGGCATTCCCCAAGCCATACTCCCTCAGGTGATGGACTCCAGCGCCATCTACGGCACCGTCAACCTCCAGGGGGTGGAGGTGCCCATTGCGGGCATCGCAGGGGATCAGCAGGCCGCCCTCTTCGGCCAGGCCTGCTTTGCTCCGGGCGAGGCCAAAAACACCTACGGGACCGGTTGCTTCCTGCTGATGAACACCGGCAGCCGCCTGTGCCGCAGCCAGAACGGCCTGGTATCCACCATTGCCGTGGGCCTCAACGGCCAGGTGGAGTACGCCCTGGAGGGCTCTGTCTTTGTCGGCGGGGCGGTCATCCAGTGGGTGCGGGATGAGCTGCGCTTTATTACCGAATCCAGAGACGCGGAGTATTACGCCTCCAAGGTCCCCGACACAGGGGGCGTCTATCTGGTCCCCGCCTTTACCGGTCTGGGTGCCCCCCACTGGGACATGTATGCCAGGGGCGCCCTGGTGGGCCTTACCCGCGGCACCAGCCGGGAGCACATCATCCGGGCCGCCCAGGAGTCCATCGCCTATCAGGTCTATGACCTGGTGGAGGCCATGGAAAAGGATACGGGCATCCCCCTGTCCGCCCTCAACGCCGACGGAGGAGCCAGCCGGGACAAGTTCCTCATGCAGTTCCAGTCGGACATTTTGAATAAGCCCCTCCACCGCCCCGCCATCACCGAGACCACCGCCCTGGGGGCAGCCTGTCTGGCCGGGCTGGCCGTGGGCATGTGGAAGGACCGCTCGGAGCTGCGTCAGCGCCGGCTTCTCTCCCAGAACTATGAACCCCACATGGACCAGGCCCGGCGGGAGCAGCTCCTCCGGGGCTGGCACAAGGCGGTGGGGCGCAGCCTTGACTGGGAAGAGCACACATAAGGAGGCACATCCATGTTAAAACCCATTGAGCTGCCCACCCTCCTCTTTTGGGAGAACGGCAACAGCTGGTACGGCAGCAAGGGCCTGGCCCGCTTTTTTATCAAGCCTGAAAAGCCCGAGGGGGAGGAGGAGCCCCGGCTGAACGTCCAGCTGTGGCGGGGGCCGCTGTGTATGGACTTAAGCGAGATTCTCTCCACCGCACAATTCCCCGTCACCGAGGAAGGCCTCCAGCAGACCACCGCCTGGCTGGAGGAACAGGCCAAAATGCTTAACGAAGGGTAAATAAGGCTACAAAAAATCCCATCCGTTATCGAACGGATGGGATTTTTTAGTTCTTTGGCAAGGCGTTCCGCTGCCCACAGGCAGTGGAATCAAATAAAATCTGATTTGTTAAAGCTCCGCCACAGGATTTTTCCCCACCGCGATCTTCAGCAGAATGGGGGTCACCAGGGCCGAGGCCACAATGCTCAGCACAATGGCGGGCAGGGCCACCTCGGGGATCAGGCCGGAGTCCAGGCCCTTCTGGGCCACCATCAGAGCTACCTCACTCCGGGCCACCATGCCGATGCCCACCACCAGGGACTGGTGTCCAGACATCCCGCACAGCTTGGCCCCCAGGCCACAGCCCATAATCTTAGAGATCACCGCCGCCACAATGAGCAGCAGGGCAAAGAATAAAATCTCCGAGTTCATATTGCGCATATTGGTCATCATACCGATGTTGGCAAAGAACACGGGGGTAAAGACCATGTAAGCAGTGACGGTAAACTTCTTGGCCACAAACTGCCGGGCCTTGGTCACATTGCAGAGGATGAGGCCGGCAAAGTAGGCGCCGGTGATGTCGGCCACGCCGAACCAGACCTCGGCCACATAGGACATCAGCAAACAGAAAGCCAGGGCCCACACCGCCACCCGGCGGCTGTGCCAGTGTTCCTCGGCGATATAGCCGAAGAGCTTGCGCACCACCAGGCCCACCACCAGCACAAACACAAAGAAAAGCACAATGTGGGTGATGACCTCCAGGGGGTTGGACTCCCCGGTGCTGAAGCCGCTGAGGAAGGACAGCACGATGATTCCCAGGATGTCGTCAATGAGGGCGGCGCTCAAGAGCACTGTTCCCGTTTTGGTTTTCAGCTTGCCCATCTCATTGAGGGTCTCCACCGTGATGGACACGGAGGTGGCAGCAAACACCGCGCCCATAAAGCTGGCCTTCAAAATGGCCATGGCGCTGGACTGCTCGGGGAAGAAGATCAGATACACCCCGCCGCACAGGATCATGGGGAAAATAACGCCCAAAAGGGCCACCACAAAGGCCTGTACACCGGTGGCCTTCAGTTCCTTCATATCCGTGTCGATACCGGCGGTGAACATGAGCATGATGACGCCGATCTCCGCCGTCTTGACCAGAAAGTCCGTGCTCTCCAGCACACCGAAGCCCGTGGGGCCCAGGATGATACCGGCAAGCAGCGCACCCAGGACCTGGGGCAGCTGGATTCGCTCGGTGGCCAGGCCCAGCACCTTGGTGGAGAGCAGTATGATGGCTAAAAGCAGCAAAAAGGTATACGATTCCATAATTCCCTCCAAAAATCAAAGAAGTCGTCCGGAAGCCATTGCTCCGGGCCGACTTCAAGCATTATAATCACCTGACCCTCACAAGTCAACCAGCATTTCCACAGGAAATTTCCCGTTTCACTTTCCTTTGTGAGGAAAATTGTCCCCTTTTCTTTTTCTGCCGTTTCCGGCGCTTATCGTCCACGGTCATCCCCTTGCACGGCAGAGCGGCTCATGGTAAAATGAGATATTCCTTTGCCCTGGGACAAGCCACGGGCTATTCTTGTAATTGGAAATGAGAGGATCATCATGAAACGAACGCTGATCTGCGCCCTGCTGTGCGCCGCCCTGGCGCTGAATCTGGCAGGCTGTGCCGGACAGAGCGCCCCCAGCGCCTCTGCCGGGGCCTCCGCCTCCGCTTCCGCCGCCCAAAGTACCCCCGCTGGAGAGAGCGTCACCTTTACCGACGATCTGGGGCGGGAGGTCACCCTCTCCTCCCCCAAACGGGTGGCCGCCCTCATCGGCAGCTTTGCCGACGTGTGGTGCCTGGCCGGGGGGAAGGACACCCTGGTGGCCGCCGCCGACGACAGCTGGACCCAGTTTGACCTGGGGCTCGGTGAGGAGGTCAAAAATCTGGGGGCAGTGAAGACCCCCAGCCAGGAGATCCTCCTGGCCGCCGACCCGGACTTTGTCATCGGCAGCACCAAAACCGCCGCCGATGTGGAGCTCATGGACCTGATGGACGAGCTGGGCATCCCTGCGGCCTGCTTTGACATCAGCTCCTATGAGGACTACCTGCGCATGCTGGACATCTGCACCCAGCTCACCGGGGACACGGAGGCCTATGAACAGCACGGCACCGCGGTGCAAGAGCAGATCGATGCCGCACGCTCCCGCGCCGACGGCAGCAATCCCACCGTGCTCTATGTCCGGGCCACCGGCTCCAGCTGCAAGGTGAAAAACAGCGAAAACACCGTTCTGGGCGAAATGCTCGCTGACCTGGGCTGTGTGAACATCGCCGACAGCGAGACCTCCCTGCTGGAGAGCCTGAGCATGGAGACCATTCTGGCCTGTGACCCGGAGTACATCTTTGTAGTCCTCCAGGGCTCCGATCCCACCGACGCCGAGATCACCCTTCAGAACGCCCTGCTGTCCGACCCCGCCTGGAACAGCCTCACCGCGGTGAAGGAGGGGCGGCTTTACTACATGGACCAGCAGCTCTACAACGTCAAACCAAATGCCCGGTGGGGAGAGGCCTATGAAAAGCTTGCGGACATCCTCTATCCAGAGGAGTAATCACAACTTCATCGTGCTGTGCCTGCTGGGGCTCTTTCTGGCCGTGGGAGCTTTGAGCCTGCTGCTGGGGCCGGAGGCCATTGCCCCCGGCCAGGTGCTCCAGGGCCTTTTTGACCCGGCGGACACTGTTGTCCGGCGCATTGTCCTCTATGTGCGCCTGCCCCGCACCCTGGCCGGGCTGCTGGCCGGGGCTGCGCTGGCCTGTGCAGGGGTCATCGTCCAGGTGGTGCTCTCTAACCCCCTGGCCGCCCCCAGCACCATCGGGGTCAACTCCGGGGCGGGCCTGGCCGCGGCCCTGTGCTGTGCCCTGGCCCCCACCCATTTGACCGCAGTCCCCTTTGCCGCCTTTGCCGGGGCCTTTTTGGGGGCGGTGATCGTGCTGGCCATTGCCGAGCGCACGGGGGCCTCCCGGCTCACCCTGGTGCTGGCGGGCCTTGCCATTTCCGGTATCTTCAGCGCCGGGGTGGACACCATCCTCACCTTTGTCCCCGAGTCCCTCAACGGCTACTCCGACTTTCGCATCGGCGGGCTGGACGGGGTATCTCTGCGCCAGCTTAAGCCCGCCGCCCTGCTCATCCTTCCCTCTCTGCTGCTGTCCCTGTCCCTGCACAACGAGCTGGACCTTCTCACCCTGGGCCAGGAACAGGCCCAGGCTCTGGGTCTGCGGGCGAAAAAGCTGCGTCTTGTGGCCCTGGGTCTTGCTTCGGTCCTGGCCGGGGCGGCGGTAAGCTTCTGCGGCCTCATTGGCTTTGTGGGATTGATGGTCCCCCACATCATGCGCCGCCTGGTGGGAGAGGAAAGCGGAGCGCTCCTGCTCACCTGTGCCCTGGGCGGCGGGACGGTGCTGTGCGGATGCGACCTGCTGGCCCGGCTGCTCTTTGCCCCCTATGAACTGCCCGTAGGCATTCTCATGTCCCTGCTGGGCGGTCCCTTCTTTATCTGGCTGCTTCTGCGGCAGAGAGGGGGGCGCCACCGTGGTTGAAGTGCAAAACCTGTTTGTGGGGTATGGCGAGACTCCCGTCCTTTCCGACATTTCCCTAGCCTTCCCGCCCGGACAGGTCACTGGGGTACTGGGCCCCAACGGTTGCGGCAAAAGCACCCTTCTGAAGGCCGCTTTGGGTCTTATTCCCATTCAGGGGGGCCAGGTGCTGGTGGACGGCAAACCGCTCAGCACCCTCCCCCCCCGTGATGTGGCCCAGCGGGCCGCCTACCTGGCCCAGAGCCGCAGTGTACCCAGCATCACTGCCCGGCGCATGGTGCTCCACGGCCGCTTTCCCTATTTGTCCTACCCCCGGCGCTACCGCCCCGAGGATTACCAGATGGCCGACCAGGCCCTTCAATGGGCGGACGCGGCGGACCTCAGCCACCGGCTGATGGAGGAGCTCAGCGGCGGCCAGCGGCAGAAGGTCTATCTGGCCATGGCCCTGGCCCAGGACACCCAGACCATTTTCATGGACGAGCCCACCACCTTTCTGGACATCAGCCACCAGCTGGAGGTAATGGCCCTGGCCCGGCGGCTTGCCGCTATGGGCCGGGCGGTGGTGCTGGTGCTCCATGACCTCAGTCTGGCCCTGCGGGGCTGCGACCGGATCGCCCTGCTGTCCGGAGGGGCTCTCCGGGCTCTGGGCTCTCCAGAGGAGGTCTTTCTCAGCGGGGTGCTGGACGAGGTCTTTCAGGTCCGGGTGGGCCGGATGAACACGGAGGAGGGCTGGCAGTACTACTGCTCCCCTCTCCCCCGGTAAAGGAGGACGCCATGGCATATTTCCCTTTTTTTATTGATATCGCCGGGGCGGATGGCCTGGTGGTAGGGGGCGGTACCGTGGCCCTTCGCAAGGTAGAAAAACTGCTGCCCTACTCCCCCCGGCTCACCCTCATCGCCCCGGACATCCGCCCGGAGCTGGAGGAAATTCCCGGCTTGACTATCCTACGCCGGGCCGCCCAACCCCAGGACCTGGAGGGCCGGGCCTTTGTCATCGCCGCCGCAGGGGACCGGACGGTGAACGCCCAGTTTTCCCGCCTGTGCCGGGAGCGGAACATCCCGGTGAATGTGGTGGACAACAAGCAGGAGAGCTCCTTCCTCTTCCCCTGCCTCATCAAGCGTGGAAGCCTGTCCGTAGGCATCTCCACCGGCGGGGACAGTCCCTCAGCGGCCATCTATTGGAAGGAACGCTTTGCCGCTCTCATTCCCGGACAGATGGAGGAAATCCTGGATTATCTGGCCTGGGAGCGGCTGGCTGTCAAAGAAACGGTGCCCCAGCTCAAGCAGCGGGAGGCCATCCTGAAGGCCCTCTTTGCCGCCTGTATGGAGCGCTGCCGCCCCCTTACACCTGAGGAACGAACTGAGATTGTTCGAAAGCTGGAGGAGAAACCATGAGCGAACACACTGGGTACGTCTATCTGATCGGGGCCGGGTGCGGCCGGTGGGACCTTATCACCCTCCGGGGCCTGCGTCTGCTGCAAAGCTGCGATGTGGTGGTCTATGACGATCTCATCGACCCCGCCCTGCTCTCCGCCGTCCCGGCCCAGGCAGAGAAACTCTACATGGGCAAACGCCAGGGGAAGCACTCTGCTCCCCAGGAGGAGATCTCCCAGACTCTGGTCCGTCTGGCCCAGGCGGGCAAACGGGTGGCCCGGCTGAAGGGAGGCGACCCCTTTGTCTTCGGCCGGGGGGGCGAGGAGATGCTGGCCCTGAGGGAAGCGGGGGTCCCCTGTGAGGAGGTGCCCGGCATCCCCTCTCCCGTGGCCATTCCCGCCGAGGCGGGGATTCCCGTGACCCACCGGGGGCTCAGCCGGAGTTTTCATGTGATTACCGCCCACACCGCTGCCGACGGTCTGCCTCAGGATCTCAGCAAGCTGGCAGCACTCTCGGGCACTCTTGTCTTTCTCATGGGCCTGTCCCGGATGGAGGCGCTGGCCCGCGGGCTGATGGAGGCGGGGAAAGACCCCAGCACTCCGGCGGCCGTGATCTCCGGGGGCTGCGCCCCAAAGCCTATGGCGGTGCGCAGCACCCTCTCCACTATTGCCCAAAAGGCGGCCCAGGCGGGGGTGGAGCCCCCCGCGGTCATTCTGGTGGGCGAGGTGGCCGCCCTGAACCTGACCTCCCCTCTCTCCCGGCCTTTGGAGGGGCTTGCGGTTGGTCTGACCGGAACCGGTGCCATTCAGGACAAGCTGCGCCCCCTTCTGGAGCAGCAGGGCGCCCTTGTCCACACTGTGATGAAGTCCCAGGTGGAGCCCCGCACACCATTCTTTGACCCCCAGCGGCTGTGCGATGGGACGCGGCGCTGGCTGGTCTTTACCAGCGCCAACGGGGTGGAGGAATTTTTCCGCCGGGTTTGCCGGAAGCGGCTTGATCTGCGCCGGTTCGCCTCCTGCTCCTTTGCCGTCATCGGTCCGGCCACCGGCAGGGCCCTGGAAGCGCACGGGTTCTTCCCCGACCTGTGCCCGGCGGAGCACACCAGTGCCGGCCTGGCCGATGCCCTGTGCAAGGCCCTCTCCCCTGGGACAGAATGTGTCCTTCTGCGTTCCGAGCTGGGGGCAGAGATTTTACCCCGGCTGCTGCGGGAGCACGGCATGTCCGTGCAGGAAATCCCCCTCTATACGGTGGAGACCACCGCCTCTGAGGAGGCGCTCCCATCCCTCTCTTACCTGTTTTTCGGCAGCGCCCAGGGGGTGGATGCCTATTTCAGCCGCTTCTCTGTCCTGCCGGAGGGCACCGTCCCGGTGTGCATAGGTCCAGTGACCGCCCAGCGGCTGAAGACATGGACCGGCAGGCCCTTTCTCACCGCTTCCACTCCCTCTGTTTCCGCCATGGTGGACGCTGTGTGCCGCCACGCGGCCTCAAAAATCCCATAAAATATCCCCCTGCTCCCATATTGGGAAGCAGGGGGATGTTTGTTTATTCGCAGTGGAGCTCCGCCAAAACGATCTCCGGACGGTTGTTCACCCGCAGGGGCACAAGACTGTTACCCAGTCCTCGGGACACCACCATTTGGGTATCCCCCAGGGTATAAAGCCCCCCGTCATATTGGGGGAAAAACCCCTGGTTGGGGGCAATCACCCCACCCACAAAGGGGAGGCGCACCTGGCCCCCGTGGGCATGGCCGCTGAACACCAGGTTCATCCCCGCCTTGGCATAGGTCTCCAAAAGCTCCGGCCGGTGAATGAGAAGAATGGAATAGAGCTCCTCGTCCCGCAGCCGCTCCAGCTCTGCCTCTAAAAGCTCCGGCCAGCGGGCGGAATTTTTGTCCTGGAAGGTGGGGTCGTCCACCCCGATCAGGGCAATGGCAGCCCCCTGCCGGGTGAGAATAGCCCGCTCTCCACGCAGGACATGGACCCCCATCTGGTCCAGGCTCCGCTCCAGCATCCAAAACTCCTCGGGAAGGCGGCTTTCATGGTTGCCGGGCACATAGTAGACCGGTGCCAGCTCCACCGCTCCTCGGGCAAACTCCAGGGCGGCATCCACATCGGTATGCCGGGAATCAATGAGGTCTCCGGTGATCACGATCACATCCGGCTTTGTTTCGGCCAGCAGGGTCAACAGCTGCCCGTTTCCCGCCCCAAACACCTCGTTGTGCAGATCAGAAATCTGGGCAATGCGAAATCCCTCAAAGGCGTGGGGCAGGTTCCGGTCCGTCACCGAGATGGTATGGACCATCACCGCCCGGTTCCCCCACCAGAGCCATCCCGCTGTCCCCGCCGCTAGGGCAGAGGCCAGACACAGTCCCAAAATGGTCTTTTTCTTCATGGCAGGCCCTCCTTGCTGTGTGGTTCTATGCTATCACAGCTTTCAGGGAAAAAAAGCAACTTTTTGAAAATTTTTTCTGAAAAAAGGGCCCGCCCTCTTCTGGGCGAGCCCTCTGTGTTTCTCCAAAATGTGGTCACAAGCCAGGAGCTTCCATCGCTTCCTGGGCGTGGCGGACAAAGATCCGGCGGACCTCCTCCAGCTCTCCCAGTCCCTGGAGCTGGCACAGGACCTCATAGCCCGCCTGGGCAAAGGCCTGTTTCCAGGAGTCCTCCTCCCCGGCCATGTCGTTGGTGGCGTGGTCCCCGGCCACGATCATCAGCGGCCGCAGCACCACCCGGCGGTACTGTCCTTCCCGGACCCGCTCCAGCACCGCTTCCAACCCCGGATCCGCTTCCACGGTACCGACAAACCAGTTCTTTCCCCCCAGTGCCCGAAGGACTTGCTCAAAGCGGGGATAAACCGCATTGCACCGGGCGGTGGTCCCATGTCCCATGAGTACCAGGGCAGTCTCCCCATCGTCCAGATGGGCCTGGGCCTGGATCAGCGCCCGAGCCACCCCTTGAACGTCTTCCTGGCTGGTGAGCAGGGGCTTTCCCACTGCCACACGCCGGAAATCCCCGGCCCGCTCCCGGACCGCCTCCAGCAGCTTCTGGTATTCCAGCCCCTCCAGCAGATGGGTGGGCTGGACCACCAGCTCCTCCACCCCGTTGTCCACCGCGCGCTGCAGGGCCCGCTCCGTATGGTCAATGGTCAGCCCCTCCCTCTTTTCCGTCAGGGAGATGACTACCCGGCTGGTAAACGCCCGGCGCAGATCATAGGTGGGAAAGGCCTTCTCCAAGGTCTGTTCAATGGCGGCGATGGTCCGTTCCCGGCTCTGGGGGTAGCTGGTGCCAAAGCTCACTGCCAGCAGCTCCCGCTTGCCAATGCCATCCTCGCTGCGCGCCCGGTTGGATCCAACGGCGCCCGGTTCTCTCATCACAATTCCTCCTGCTCTGGGGTTTGACGCGGATGCGGAGAAATCGATCCCGAACCCCGGCCGCGCGGCAGCTTTGATGATACAATATCACCCGCGCTTCTGTCAAGGCAGCGCAGGCAGCGTTCCAGCCTCCAGGCGGCAGTCACACCGCCGCTCCACATCCCAGGCAGAAAGGTAGGACTCCTCCAGGGGAATCCACCGCTCCTGAAATACCCGCAGCCTCTCCGGGCCGTTGCGCGCCAAAATCCGCGTCCGCTGAAGCTCCGGCTCCACGGTAAGAAATGCCCTGAGGTCATAGTAGTCCCACAGGCGTGGATGGCAGGCGTAGGCCCCCTCCACCAAAACTACCCTTCCGGGCTCCACCCGGACAGGCTCGCCCAGGGTCATGGTGCGGCAGTCAAACCGCCGGTAACAGGCACTGCGCCCCTCGCTCAAAGGGCGCAGCACCTCCTCCAAAAACCGCTCATGGTCCACATTCTCCCCCGGAGTGCTCAGACGTTCCGGGGTGCGCTGCTCCGGGCGGAGAAAAAAGTGGTCCATATGAATGACCTGCCAGCCATACCGCTCTCCCAGAGCTCCGGCCAGGGTAGTTTTTCCCGACGCACACCGGCCATCCAGGGCCGCCAGCACCGGCTTTTGATCCCGGCTCAACACCTGAAGCCGCTGGACCAGTTCCGCAAGGCCATCTATGTGCCGGGGGGACGTACAGAGGTTTTCCGTCTTCACTGCGCGCTCCCCGTCCTCAGGCCTGGGCCCGCTGGGGATACCGGGTGGGAACGAGCCCCGCTTTCACCAGCACCATCACCAGGGCAGGCAGTACAATCAGCTGCAAAATAGCCCCAGGCATGGTACCCACAAAGTAGCTTCCCGTCCACATGGCCAGGGAATAGTGCTCCGTTCCGCCCAGATACTCCAGGGCCTGGACTGCGCCGCCTACCACACGGCCCAGCAGCATGGCGGGTACTAAAGCCAGATAGAGGTCGGCGTACAGGCTGCCGGTACGCCAGAGCTTCAGGAGCAGGCCGGCAAACAGCCCATAGGCCACCAGCTCCGGCACCATGTGCAGCAGCTGGGCCGACCCCGGCATTCCGGTGATCACACTGGATAAAATGGGCCCGGCGGCGCCGCACACCGCCCCCAGGCCTCCGCCGCAGATCAGGCCGCACAGCAGCACCGGCAGATGCATGGGGGACAGAGCCATTCCCAGCCCAAAGCTGTGGAAGGCAGTGGGAAGGACACAGCAAAGGGCAATACAAAGGGCACAAATACAGAGTTTTTTCACAGAGGACATGTTTTTTCTCCTTTCCGACACACAAAAAAGGTATGCTCTTTTCCTATGGAAAAGGGCATACCTTCCTGATACGCATAAAAATAGAATCGGTTCGCGGGGACAGGGCGCTTCAGCGCCGGGGGCCGGCTTCTTGCCGACAGTGGCTCTATTGTACCGGAGAAGGGGCCTTCTTGTCAAGAAAAGCTTCTACTTTTTTCCTTTCGTCCAGGCAAAGTCATAGGCCTCCCTCAGCCAGCCCAGCAGTTCTTCATCGATCTCCTCCGCCTGGACGACCAGCACATGATTGGTCCAGCGCCCAGGGTAGGGCTCCACCTTCACCACCGCCCGACGGGATTCCAAAGGGCGATCAAGGCCGATGGTCACCACAAGGCACTGCTCCGGCCAGTCCTTCTTCCGCCGCAGGGGCAGCGAGGCGGCAGCAAACAGGTGCTTGTGATAAAAGCTGATTTGGCTTTTCTGCACCTTCACCGAAGCTTCGGGAAAAGCCTGTTCCATCTGGGTGAACAGCGCCTCATAGAGGGCCCGCTCCCGGAGCTTTTCTCCAAAAAAAGCCAGCACATCGGACGGGTAGTACTCAGATCGTTCCATCTGCGTTCCTCCTTTGTTTCATTTTAGCACAGCCCAGGCTTCCTGAACAGGGAAAAAAGCGCCCCGACGCAGATTTCTCCGCGCCGGGGCAACACACACACAAATGGAAACTTTCGCTCAGGCCACACCCACGGTGATGAGCAGGTTGGCAAACACCCGCTTCTCGCCGGTGGACACGGCCACGCGCACCTGGGGCAGGCCGCAGGCATCGTAAAACTCATACCGGCCCAGCTTATCCAGCTCCATGCCGCCCAGCATGGTCTGGAACTCCCCGAAAATCTCGGGGGTGGTGCCGTCGGCGGGGTCCATGACCTCGGCCTTTTCAATGTTGATGACGCTCTGGATGGCCTCCAGCACATCGGTGACGGTGGGAAGGCCGGGCTTCAGACCCAGGTAGATCTTCTCGGCGTTGCCGGTCTTGGAGTCCAGAGGATAGTTTCCGTCGGCAATGAGCACCTTGTCTCCGTGGCCGCACAGGGCCAGGGCGGCCATCAGATCGGGATGGATGAGCGTTCCCTTCAGCATAAACAGCCCCTCCTTACTTCTCGTTGTCCCGCAGCTGGCCCAGCTTTCCGCCGGGATGGCAGCGCACATACTTGATGGGGTCCCAGTCCTGCTCCACCTGGAGGGCCACGGACAAAGCCTGGAGGGTGAGGATCTCCGCCAGGATGGAGTTGCGGGGGGCCCGGTTCAGGGGGCCGCCCTCCTCCTTCACGCCGGCAAAGAGGAAGGCGTCACTCTCTTTGGCCAGCCAGCTGTCCGGGTTGCCGGACACGCCGATGACCTTGCAGCCGTTGTTTTTCACAGCCAGGACAGTGGCCTTCAGCTCCCCGGTCTCACCGGAATTGGAGATGGCAATGACCACATCTCCGGCCACCAGCTGGCCGCAGGAACCGTGAACGGCCTCAGTGCCGTGGAGGAAATAGCAAGGATTACCAGTGGAGGAAAACAGAGAGGCCATGTAGGCGGACACATGGCCGGGCTTGCCGATACCGGTGATGTGCAGCCGGTTGCCCTTGGCCTGGGCCTCCAGGATGATCTGGGCGGCAGCCTCGTAATCATCGGGGCTCAGGGACTTCAAAAAGGTATTCATCTGGGTGTCCACGCTCTGGAAGAAGTTGGACACCGCCTGCTTGCTTTCAGGTTTCAGCATAGCGTCATACTCCCTTTCATAGTTTGCAGATGGTTTCAAAAGGTCCGGACGGTTCGCTTCCCCGGAGAACATCTCCGGGGAAGTATGGGCTTATTTCAGCGCATCCAGCAGGGACAGGTCAAAGCCCTGATAGCCCCGCTCCTCCATCAGCGCCTTTACCTCGTCCACCGTGGGCAGGCTGGGCATAGCTCCCATCCGGGAGACGGTGATGGCGGCGGTGTGGCTGGCAAAGGCCAGGGCCTCCCCCTGGGGCAGGCCGGCGGTGAGTCCGGTGCAGAAGGCGGCCACGAAGGAGTCACCGGCGGCAGTGGGGTCGGCCACATGCTCCATCTTCACACACTGGGTGTGGTGGATGCCGTTCTTGCCGGCCACGATGGAGCCGTTCTCCCCCATGGTGATGATCAGGTTCTCCACTCCACGGGCCTGGAAGGCCTTGGAGACAATATCCACATCCTCCATGTTGATGCCGTTGGACACGTCGATGGAGTGGCCCGCCAGCAGGGCGGCCTCGTGCTCGTTGGGGGAGAGATAGGTGGTGCAGGCCAGGAGCTTGTCAGACATGGGAGCGGCGGGAGCAGGATTGACCATCACGATGACCCCCGCGTCGTGGGCCCACTGGGCCACGGTCTCAATGACCTCCATGGGCAGCTCAAACTGCATCATGACCAAGTCATAGTTGCCGATCTCGTCCTTCAGCCAGGCCACATCCTCCACCGTCAGGGTGAAGTTGGCGCCGGGGCAGACGGTAATGCGGTTCTGGGCCCCGTGCTCAGTGACCTCCAGGGTGATATGGCCCACACCGGAGGACTCGTTGGGGTCTACCGACACATGGGATACGTCCACGCCGGATGCGGCGGCGGTATCCGTCATGATCTTGCCAAAGGCATCGTCACCCACCTGACCTACCATGGTCACATGGGCACCCAGGCGGGCACACTGGACAGCCTGGTTGGCGCCCTTGCCGCCGGGAGCGGTTTGGAACTTTAACCCCACCACCGTCTCGCCGGAGTTGGGGGCTCGCCTGGTGGAGGCGATCAGGTCCATCATAAAACTGCCCACCACCAGAATGTTGGGTTTTTTCAACATGGAAGTCACTCCTTCTTACTGCTTGACCGGCTTTTTAAAGACCTTCTTAAGGGCAGGACCCAGGATGGGGGCAAACAGAGAGACCAAGGCAATGAGCAGGAAAATAGCGCAGATGGGATGCTCCAGGAAGATCATCATGTTGCCGTCGGACATCATCAGTGCACCGCGGAAGTTCTGCTCAGCCAAAGAGCCCAGGATGATACCGATGACGATGGCGCTGCTGGAAAACTCCATCTTGTTGAGGAAATAGCCCAGGAAGCCAAAGGCCACCATGACAAACACATCGGTAATGGAGTTATTGTAGGCAAAGGCGCCCACAAAGGTCATCACAAAGATGATGGGCATAAGGTACTTTTTGGGGACATTGATGACCTTGACAAACAGACGGATCACGGAGAAGCCCAGCAGGCCCATCACCAGGTTGGCCGTCATCAGGCCCAGGAAAATAGTATACACCTGGGGAGCCTGGTTCTGGAACAGCAGGGGGCCGGGCTGCATCCCCTGCACCATCAGGGCACCCAGCATAATGGCGGTGGCACCGTCGCCAGGGATACCCAGGGTCAGCATGGGGATCATGGCGCCGCCGGACACGGCGTTGTTGCCAGCCTCGGGGGCACAGATGCCCTCGGGCGCGCCGTCGCCAAACTTCTCCTTTTCCTTGGACCAGCGCTTAGCCTCGTTATAGGAGATGAACGAGGAAATGTCGCCGCCGGTGCCGGGGACGGCGCCGATGACAGTGCCGATGACAGAGGAGCGGAGAATCGTAATGGCACACTTCTTTAAGTCAGCAAAGGTGGGGAAGACTCGCTTGAGCTTCACATCATGCTTGACGTAGGTTTCATTGTAAGAATCCTCAATGGAGGTAAGGACCTGGGAGAAGGCGAACAGACCGATCAGGACAGGGACAAAGGACAGTCCGCCCAGCAGATAGGTGGTACCGAAGGTCATGCGCATCTGGCCGCTCATAGCATCAATGCCGATGGTAGCAATGATCAGGCCCACCAGGCCGCCCATCAGGCCCTTAAGTACAGAGCCGGAGGAGACGGAGGTGATGATGGAAATTCCAAACACGGCCAGGGCAAAGTACTCCGGCTTGGAGAACTGCAGAGCCACAGAGGCCAGCATGGGGGAAAACAGCACAAGGCAGATGGCGGAAAACACACCTCCAAAGGTGGAGGAGAAGGTGGACAGGCCCAGAGCCCGTCCCGGTTGTCCGTATTTGACCGCCATGGGGTAACCGTCAAGGGTGGTAGCGGCGGATGCGGGGGTTCCCGGTGTTTTCAGCAGGATAGCAGTGATAGAACCGCCGTAAATGGCGCCGCAGTAAATACCCAGCAGCATCAGAATGCCGCCGATGCCCTGGAAGGAGAAGGTTAGTGGGAACAGCAGGGCAATGCCCATATTCACGGAAAGGCCGGGCAGTGCTCCGATGACAATGCCCACAGCCACGCCGAAAATCAGGCCGCCCAGATTCAGGGGAGATAAAAATACATTACCAAAAGCAGCTAAAATCGCATCCATATGATCCCTCCTCAGCGCAGCCAGATGGGCTCAGGCAGCGGGGTGTGCAGCAGCTCCACAAAGGCCAAATACAGCACCAGCACGAATACCACATCCAGAATGATCACAGCCTTGCCCCTGCCGCCCAGCATATAGGAGCAGATGGGAATAAAGATCAGCGCCGCAATCAGCAGTCCAAAAATGTACATGACCACACAGAATCCCACCGTCAACGCCATGAACTTATAAACCAGCATGTTCTGGGGCAGGGTCATGGTAAAGGTCTTTGCCTCGTCTTTTTCTTTGTTTTTCGTGGTCATCACCGCGAGCAAAATGGCGAGTAAAATCAGCAGACCGCCCAACAAGGTGGGCCAGAAGCCCGCGCCGGGATCTCCCACGCCAAATTCAATGTCGAACTTGGAGTTGATGGCAATCACTCCAATTCCCAAGGCCGCAACGATGATCGCAATGACATAGTTCCACTTTCTCATGTTTGTCATAGCATATCAACTCTTTCTGCTTAAATTAAGTGTGGGGGGCGACCCCTTCGGCCGCCCCCACAAATAGTCAAGGATTTGCGCGGGAGGTGACGATCGGGAGATTACACGTCCAGCTCAGCCAGAACCTCGCCGAACATCGCGTGGTCTTCCTCCATCATCTGATAGCAATCGTCGCCAATAATGCACACGGGGTCAATGCCCTGGTTCATCAGGTACTCCTGATACTCAGGATCGTTGCAGGTCTTCTCAGCGGCATCGCGCAGGATCTGCAGGATCTCAGCGGGGGTATCCTTGGGGGCCACAACGCAGGCCCAGGAACGGATGGTCATGTCGTAGCCCAGCTCCTTGAAGGTGGGCACGTCGGGGAACATAACGGAACGCTCGTCGGCCATGATGGCCAGGATCTTCAGAGTGCCGGCCTGAACCTGGCTGACAAAGCTGGAGGGATCGGCCAGAGTGCCGTCGATGTGACCGCCGGTCAGAGCAGCGGCGATGTCAGCGGTGCCGTTGGGATAGGGAATGTGCTTGACCTCAATGCCAAACTCTTTCTCCATCTGGACGGTAGCCACGTGCCAGATAGCGCCCATGCCGGAGTTGCCCATCTGGACAGTGCCGGGATTCTCCTTGCAGTAGTCCACGAACTCCTGCAGGCTGTTGTAGGGAGCGTCGGCGGGAACGATCAGAGCGGCGGGAGCGGCGATCTGAGCGCAGATGGGGGCGTAGTCCTCATAGGTGACGGTGCACTTGCCCTGGTGAGGGAACATAGCCAGCTCCACGGTCACAGCGCCCAGGGTGTAACCATCGGCCTTGGCATTGGCGGTCTCCACCATGCCGGTAACGCCGCCGCCGTCGGGCTTGTTGGTGGGCACAAAGTTGGCCCCGTCAATGTAGTTCTTCATGTACTGGAGCAGGCCGCGGGTGGACACATCAGTGCCGCCGCCGGGATTCTTGGGGATGATGACAGTAATGTCCTTGGTGGGGTAGTCCACAGTGGTGGCCTGGCTGCCGGCGGCGGAAGCGCTGCCGGCAGAGCTGGCATCCGCGCTGCCAGCGGAACTGGTGGTGTTGCCGCCACAGCTGGCCAGCAGGCTGACAGACAGAGCGGCGCTCAGACACAGAGCGATTGCTTTCTTGAACTTCATGTTCTTCGTCCTCCTTCTTTTTCAAACAAGCTTAGAGATATTCCTTACTCATACGCTCCGTAATGCGGTGCAGCATCTCAACCTCACTGCGGAACGTAGTCGTCAAATCCTTATCGCTCTTCGAGCGAGTCTCCGTGGTGATGGGCAGTCCCTCCAGAGAGAGGTAGTACTTGGCGTTGACGGGGTAGAGCTGACGCTCAATGAGCGAACAGATGGTCAGCTCATCAGAGAGCTTGTCGGCCTTTGGATCGTGAATGTGATCGCACAGCCAGGCATACAGCTCACACTGCATATTTGCCATGACACCGCTGTAGCCAGTGGCTCCGTAGCGCAGGGACTCCAACAAAGTGGAGGTGTTGGCATTGTAGAGCTTCAGGTTGCTGCCCTTGCAGATGTCCACTTTTTCCTTGATCTGCTCCAGGTCGCAGCAGGTGTCCTTCAGGAAGAAGAACCGGCCGCTCTCAGCACACCAGCGGGTCACACGGGGGCTGAGCACCCGCTTGTAGGGGAAGGGGCACTCATAGAAGCCCAGAGGCACATCCTCAGGCATCTGGGCCAGGATGGTCTGGAGATTCTCCAGCCACACATCATCGCTCTCGTCCTCTTTGGCCAAACGATTGGTAATCAGGATCACCGCGTCCACACCGGTCTCAGCCATGGCCTTGAGCTCGTCGATCTGGTCCTCGATAGCGTCAGAGATGTGGCCGGAAGCAATCACGGGCACCCGGCCGGCGGCATGCTCCTTTACAAACTTGGCCACGCCCACTCGCTCTTCCTTGCTGAGAAAGAACATCTCACTGGACTGGCACACAGCGAACAGGCCGGAAACCTTGTGGGCAATATACCACTCGATAAGCTCTGCCAGGGCGGGATAGTCCACTTTGCCGTCCCGGAAAGGGGTCAGCATTGTGGGCCATTCTCCGCCGGGAAAATGGTTTGTCATATATATCCTCTCCTTACATTATTTATCGTTTGATCGGCCAGGCTTGCTCCCCGACCAGACGGATATGCCAATAGGCAATGTTTTCCCGCTTCCAGGTATAGGTGATCCGCACCTCGTCCCCCCGGCACAAAATGGCGGGATAGGCAAACTCTCCAATGCCGGTATCCAGGTCCATGACCTTCTCCCATGTGAAGCCGTTATCTCGGGACAGAAGCAGGCTGATGGGGGTACGAGCTCCCCAGTTGTCGGCAACAGGGTTGCAGACCAAAAGCAATTCCCCGCTGTCCAGCCGGTCCAGGTCAATGCCGCTGTTGTTGTTGGGCAGTCCCAGAGGGTAGGGGGCACACCAAGTCTCACCGTTGTCTCTGCTGTCGCTGCGGTAGACATGGCCCTCGGTGGAGCGCAGGAGCATATGGACCTTACCAGGCTCCGACTCCCACAAAGTGGGCTGGATCACGCCCCGGCCATAAAAGGACTGCTCGGCCACCGGTACATCGCTGTTCTCCACCGTCCGGGTTCCATCGTTCACCAGTCCCTGGATCCGGATGGGGTTGGAACGCATCCAGGTCTCCCCCTCATCATCGGACCGGTCTGCGTAAGCCGTCCAGGGACCCAGCTCGGTGGAACAGGGGGCCAGCAGCCGCCCGGAGGCAAGGCGGATCACCTTGCTGCGCACAGGGCCGCGGCCGCCATTTTCATCTCCAGGTACCAGCTCTTGGGGCACGCTCCAGGTTTGTCCGCTGTCCGGAGACTCACATACCATCGTCCGCCAATGGGCGATAATCTGTCCTACCTTATAATAAAGCCGAATGCTGCCGTCCTTTTTCTGCTGCAGCACCGGATTCCAGTGGGCTTCGTTCACATGTGCAATAGAAAACGGAGGCTGCCACACACCATCCACCCTGCGTGCCACCCAGATGGCCACATCCCGCTCCCCTTCGTGGGAGCCGCCAAACCAGGCGCATAGGACACTGCCGTCCTCCAGATCCAGCACCGTGCTGGCGTGGCAGATGGCGGTGGGAAGCTTGGCGCAGATCATTTGCCGGCTGAGTACTTCATAGTTCATCGGTAGATCCTCTCCCTCATATGAGCGGTGGCACTGCGCAAAATGTCAGCGCATTCCATCAGCTTTTCATCCGTCATGGTAGAAGCGGGGCCCGAGGTACTCATCCCCGCCACCAATTGTCCCATAGCGTTATATACCGGCACACCTACACAGCGCACATTGTAATCATGTTCCCCGTTGTCGATGGCAAATCCCATCCGCCGGGTCCGGCGAAGCTCTTCAAAAATGGCCTCCCGGTCGGTAATGGTGTTGGGCTGATATTGAATCAGCTGTTCTGGGAGATGCTCTGCCCACTCTGTCTCCGGCATGTGGGCCAGCATAGCCTTGCCCAGCCCCGTACAGTACAGGGGACTGGTCTCTCCCAGCATGTCCCGGTAGGGCAGCACGCCCATGCGGTTGATGGGATGGGCCACATAGAGGTAAAGTACATTGGTACCGTAGGGCAGGCCAAAATAGACAATCTCATCGGTCTTAGAAGCGGTGTCTACCATAATGTCATACACCGCATTGGGGTAACCCAGGTTCTGATTGATGATAAAGGCGTATTCCAGCATTTTCAGCCCCAAGGTGTACCGCCCGTCCGGAGTGCGGTCCAGATAGCCCAGGTCATGGAAGGTGGAGACGATGTTATGTACGTTGGACTTTGTCACGCCCATCCGCTCCGCCAGCTCACTGACCCCCAAAACAGGCTGTTCATGGGTGAAGCAGGACAAAATATTCAGTGCCTTTGCCAGGGATTTTACTTTGGGCTCCTGTTTCTCCCCCATACAGCCTCCTCCTTCCAGTTGGTCCATCGGTGTCGTTCTCTATTGAAGAACGCCTTTTCTTATTACAAATGTATTGTAGCAAAGCGCATGATTTTTTGCAAGAGGCTAAATTTTTTTTGGAAGATTCGTGTGCATACATGAACTTTTTATGAAGAAAAAAGACCGCTGTTCTCTTATTAGGAACAGCGTTAAAAAGTTTTTGACATTGCCTCCGCGCTCGCCCAAGTTCTGCCTCCCCCAACGGTCGATTGCGCAAGGTAAACGCACACCTTCTTTCGGCAAAATCCCTCTTTTCAAGGAAAATAATCAACATTTTTTTATTTTTTCTTGCGCCTCTTTTTTCCCTTCCCTTTTTCTCTTTTGCCGCCTTTGCAAGCCATGGACAGAAGACAGGCTGATACGCTCCACACGGTGTCCTAAGCACCGCTTCGATTTCATAATTTAGTCTAATATGTTGTAATTTTCCTCCATTTCTGTGAATCTTGCCGGATTTTGCTTCGTTAAGTTCCCGCTTTTCTTTCAGTTTCGTTCGTTAAGAAGCTGTTAATTTCGTTGTTTTCGGCAAAAAAACTCAGTATGATTATAAAGCTAAACTAGAATGGTTGTACTGGAAGGACCCCGGAAAGGCGTGAATTTTCCCTATGAGTCTGCGCGTAGGTATTGATATTGGCTCCACCACGGTGAAGGTGGTTGTCCTGAACGAACAAAACAAACTTCTGTTCCGCTCCTATGAGCGGCACTTTTCCAAAACACGTGAGCGTGCCCTGGAGACCCTTCACTCCATCCAGGATATGCTTGCCGGCCAGAAGATCAAGGTCACCATCACCGGCTCGGCCGGCCTGGGCGTGGCTAATGCCGCGGGCATCGATTTCGTTCAGGAGGTCTATGCCACCGCCGCGGCCGTGAATACTTACATCCCCGACACCGATGCCGTCATTGAGCTGGGGGGCGAGGATGCCAAGATCATTTTCTTCGGCGGTGCCCTGGAGGAGCGCATGAACGGTTCCTGCGCCGGCGGCACCGGCGCTTTCATCGACCAGATGGCCACCCTGATGAATGTCACCGTGACCGAACTGGATGCGCTGAGCCTGAAGCATGAAAAGATCTACCCCATCGCTTCCCGGTGCGGTGTATTTGCCAAGAGCGATATCCAGCCCATTTTGAACCAGGGCGGTCGGAAAGAGGATGTGGCCGCCTCCATCTTCCAGGCGGTGGTGGACCAGACGGTGGCCGGCCTGACCCAGGGCCGGGAGCTGAAGGGCAAGATCGTCTTTCTGGGCGGCCCGCTCCACTTCCTTATGGGCCTGCGCCAGCGCTTTGTGGAGACCCTGAAGCTGGATGGCGAACACGCCATTTTTCCCGAGGACGGCGACTGCTTTGCCGCTATGGGCGCGGCCCTGTGCGCTACCGACTATGAGCCGGTCCTCTTTGAGACGGTGCTGAAAAAGCTGGAGGACAGCGCCGAGACCACCACTCTGGTGGACACCATGCCCCCTCTCTTTGAAAATCAGGAGGAGTATGACGCCTTTGTGGCGCGCCACAACGCCAACCGCCCTCCCGAGGTGGACATCCATACCTACACCGGCCCCGCTTGGCTGGGTCTGGACTCCGGCTCCACCACCATCAAGCTGGCCCTCATTACCGAGAACGGTGGGCTTCTCTATACTTATTATCACTCCAACCTGGGCAACCCCGTCACCATCGTCCTGGAGCAGTTGAAGAAGATCTACGAGCTGTGCGGCGACCGGATCGAAATCAAGGGCGCCGCCGTCACTGGCTATGGCGAGGACCTCATCAAAAACGCCTTTAACTGTGACTTAGGCCTGGTGGAGACCATGGCCCACTATAAGGCCGCCGCCCACTTTGAGCCCGATGTGGACTTCATTATCGACATCGGCGGCCAGGATATGAAGTGCTTCAAAATCCGCAATGGAGCGGTAGACTCCATCATGCTCAACGAGGCCTGCTCCTCCGGCTGCGGCTCCTTCATCGAGACCTTTGCCAAGGCCCTGGGCTACGACATCGCCACCTTCTCCAAGCTGGGCCTGTTCACGCAAAAGCCGGTGAATCTGGGCTCCCGGTGCACCGTGTTTATGAACTCCAGCGTCAAGCAGGCCCAGAAGGACGGGGCCAGCGTGGAGGACATCTCCGCCGGTCTCTCCACCTCCATTGTGAAAAACGCCATTTACAAGGTCATCCGGGCCGCCAGTGCCGACGATCTGGGCCAGCACATTGTGGTCCAGGGCGGCACCTTCCTCAACGACGCGGTCCTTCGTGCCTTTGAGCAGGAGCTGGGGAGAAATGTGACCCGTCCGGTGATCTCGGGCATCATGGGTGCCTTCGGCGCCGCTCTGGCCGCCCGTGACCTGCACCTGGAAAAGAGCTCCCTGCTGGGCCCCAAGGCTTTGGAGAAATTTGTCCACACCGCCAAGCCCGCCACCTGCGGACTGTGCACCAACCACTGCTCCCTCACCGTCAACTCCTTTGACGGCGGACGGCGCTTCATCTCGGGCAACCGCTGCTCCCGCCCCCTGGGGGAGGAGCCCACACGCCAGCCCGACCTTATGCGCTATAAATACGCCAAGCTCCGTGCCCTGCACGGCAAAGGCCAGGGGGACGGTTCCCGCGGACGGATCGGCATCCCCTTCGGGCTCAACATGTACGAGAATCTGCCCTTCTGGTTTGAGCTGTTCACCCGGCTCAACTTTGAGGTGGTCCTCTCCCCCGAGTCCTCCCGGAAGCTCTACTTAAAGGGCCAGCGCACCATCCCCTCGGATACAGTGTGCTACCCCGCCAAGCTCCTCCACGGCCATGTGGAGGCCCTGGTGGAGGCGGGGGTGGACGCCATCTTCTACCCCTGCATGCCCTATAACTTCAACGAAGGGGTCAGTGACAACAACTATAACTGCCCTGTGGTAGCCTACTACCCCGAACTGCTGGCGGCCAACGTCCCGGAACTGAAGACCACCCGGTTCCTGGATCCCTATTTTGGCCTGCACCGTCCAAAGGACTTCGAGCGCCGGGCCGGGGAGTGGTTCTTCAACGAGTTCCAGGTTCCCAAGCGGGAGACCTCCGCCGCCGTAAAGGCCGCTTACGCCGCTTATGAGGCCTACAAGAACGATCTGCGTGAGACGGGTAGGGCCTATATCGACCAGGCCCGCCGGGAAGGAAAACCCATTCTGGTAGTGGCCGGCCGGCCCTACCACATGGACCCGGAGATCAACCACGGCATCAACGACCTCATCACCTCCTACGGCTTCATTCTGGTCACCGAAGACGCAGTGGCCTACCTGGAGGATAAGGCCCCACGCCATGTGCTCAACCAGTGGACCTACCACGCCCGGATGTACAACGCCGCAAGGTATGTGTGCACCCAGAAGGATATGGAGCTTATCCAGCTGGTGAGCTTTGGCTGCGGCATTGATGCCATTACCGGCGATGAGATGCGCTCCATCCTGGAGCAGGGCGGCAAGCTTTACACCCAACTGAAAATTGATGATATCAGCAACCTGGGCGCGGTGAAGATCCGAATCCGCTCCCTGATGGCAGCCATTGAGGCAAGAAAGGAACATTGATTATGGCGAAATTGGTATATGATGAATCCGGTCGTCTTCTGTTTACCAAGGAGATGAAGGAGGAGTACACCCTCCTGATGCCTCAGATGCTCCCCGTCCACTTCGGCATGCTGAAAAAGCTTCTGGAGTGCGAGGGGTATAAGGTAGATATGCTCACCACCAACCACCGTGGGATCGTGGATGAGGGCCTCAAGTACGTCCACAACGACACCTGCTACCCCGCCCTGCTGGTCATCGGCCAGCTCATCGATGCGGTGAAGCATGGGGGCTACGACCCCCACAAGGTGGGCCTGCTCATTACCCAGACCGGCGGCGGCTGCCGGGCCAGCAACTACATCCACCTGCTCCGGAAAGCCCTGGAGAAGGCAGACATGGCCTACATCCCCGTGGTATCCGTCAACCTGTCCGGCCTGGAGAAGAACCCCGGCTTTTCTCTGACCCTCCCCTTCGTCCGCAAGGCGGTCTATGCCATGATGTACGGCGATATCATTGTCAATGTGGCCAACCAGGTGCGCCCCTACGAGGTGAAGGAAGGTGCCGCTGACGAGATGATCGACCACTGGTCCCAGAAGCTGGTGGACGGTTTCCAGGCTGGCAAGGGCATGAGCCGGGCTCAGATGCGCCAGAACTTTGACGCCATCTGCGCCGACTTTGCCGCCATCCCCGTGGCGGGCGAGCCCAAGATCCGCGTAGGCGTGGTTGGCGAGATCTATGTGAAGTTTGCCCCTCTGGGCAACAACAACCTGGAGAAGTTCCTCCTCAGCGAGGGGGTGGAGCCGGTAGTGCCTGGCCTGACCGACTTCATCATTTTCAAAATCTTCAACCGGGTGTCCGATGTGGACCTGTACGGCGGCAAGTGGATCAAGAAAGCGGCCTGTAAAGCCTTTATGGCTTACATCGAAGGCTGTCAGAAGGACATGATCGAGGCCCTGGAGCGCTCCGGCCGCTTCCGCGCCCCCGGCACCTTCCGCCAGCTCCACAGTCTGGTACAGGGCTACCTGGGCGACGGCAACAAGATGGGCGAGGGGTGGCTGCTCACCGCCGAGATGCTGGAGCTCATCCACTCGGGCACCAACAACATCGTCTGCACCCAGCCCTTTGGCTGTCTGCCGAACCACATTGTGGGCAAGGGTATGATCCGCAAGCTGAAGGATGACTATCCTTATAGTAATATTGTGGCTATTGATTACGATCCCGGCGCCACTAAGATCAACCAGGAGAACCGCATCAAGCTCATGCTGGCCAACGCCAAGGGCCTCACCCATCAGGAGGCGGCCCCCCAGCGCGCTCCCCAGCCCCAGCGGGAGCCCAAGCTGGCCCACGCCAACGTATAAGAAGCTGTGGAATTTCCAGACCCTCCGCTCTACGGGCGGAGGGTTTTGTCTTGCCCCGGAGCCCCGGAGCTGATATGATAGGGGAAGAAACAAAAAGGAGGCTATCCCATGCACATTCCCACCTGCGAAACAAAGGAACTGGAGCTGGTGCGCTTTGACGCCGCTTTGGAGGAGGCCAACCGTCCCAACCCCAATTATGATATTACAAAATGGCTTTATGTGCCGAATTTCTACTCTGAGTATCGTTATATTTTGGGAACACGGGGCAGCAAGCCCCTGATCTGCGTGGGCATCAACCCCTCCACTGCCGCTCCCGACGACCTGGACAACACCCTGAAGTCGGTGGAACGGGTGGCCCACCACAACGGGTACGACAGCTTCATTATGTTCAATGTCTACGCCCAGCGGGCCACCAACCCCGATGACATGGAGCTCACCTATAACCGGGAGCTCCACCAGGAGAATATGCGCGCCTTTGACTACGCCCTGTCCCTGGATAAGGCCGCCTCCCCCGCCGTGTGGGCCGCCTGGGGGACCATCATCGAAAAGAGGCCCTATCTCCCCGGCTGCGTCCGTGACATGATCGAAATTGGAGCGCACCGGGGGGCCCGGTGGTATTCGGCGGGAAAGCGTTCCAAAAAAGGGCACCCCCACCACCCCCTTTACCTGCGGAAGGACAGCCCCCTGGAGGTGTTTGACGTGGCCTCCTACCTAGATCTTCTCTGATCGGCAGCAAAAGAGCCTGACCGTTTCTCGGTCAGGCTCTCTTTTTTATTGGGTGTCAGACTTCCCCATGGTCTCCTCCAGCAGCTTCACCAGCCGGCGTATACCGGGGTGTTTCTGTCCCGGCAGGCTGAGGGCCCCAAAGGACAGGGGCTCCACATCTGCAATGGGGCGGCGGCACAGTCCCGCCGTCTGGCTTCCGGGTACGTCGGCGGTCACTCCAAAGGCATAACCTGCCTCCACCAGGGTAAAGAGCACCTCCTGGTTGTCACAAAAGAGGATTTCCTTCGTGGGCCTGCCTCCCACTGCCCGGCCCTGAACCGCAAACAGGCCCTCCGGACAGATGGGAGGACGGCAGACGGCAATTCTCCCACCCTGATGAAGCTCCTCCATGGTCACCGGTCCCTCTCCCGCCAGGGGATGCCCCGGCGCGCAGACACAGCACACCGGGCAGCGCCGCAGCTCCCGGTACTGGACCCGTTTGGATACAGCACCGGAAAAGGAAAACATCAGATGGATTTCTCCCTCTGTCAGCAGATTTTCCAGAGAATCAAAGGGAATCAGGCGCAGCACAGGCAGCAGCTGAGGCTCCTCCCGGCGCAGCTGGTCCAGGGCCGGAATCAGCACGCGGAGCTCTCCGGTGTTCCGGCAGCCCACCACCAGGCGCTGGGGAGCCTACTCCTGGGCCTCCTTCATCCGGGCCCTGGACAGGTCCGTGAGCTTTAAAATCTCCCCGGCGTAGTGGGTAAATTGAAATCCCTCCTGGGTCAGACGCACACTCTTGCTGGTGCGGTGAAAGAGCTTGATCCCCAGCTCGTCCTCCAGGGTGTTGATCTGATGGCTCACCGCCGGCTGGGTGATGCGAAGCTGCTGGGCTGCTCTGGAAAAGTTGAGAAAATTGGCCACCGCCATAAAGCACTCCAGCTGTGTGGTGTTCATAAAATGCCCCCTCTTCCCCGCTTTAATAACATTGATCTATAAACATTCTTTATAGAATATAGCACATTTGAATTTCACATACAAGACAAATCGTGCTATAAAAAGTAAGGGTCCAAACTATTTTGCCCTTAACCAACGTAAAGAAGGGAGCTTATGACAACACCAGCCAAAGAACGGATCCTGCGGGACAACCGGCGCATCTCCATCCAGGTGGAACAGTGGATCAACAGCACCATGGCCCTCTGGGGGCTTACCGCCGCCCAGGTGCAGGTGCTGCTGTATGTACTGGGCCACAGTGGCCAGGGCACCTCCCTCACCCAAATTCACCAGGAATATGGCTATTCTATGGCCGCCCTGTCCTGCATCGTCAAGCGTCTGCGGGAAAAGGGCTACATCCGGGTGGAGCCCTGGGCCGGGGATGAACGGCGCAAGCTCCTCTTTGCCACCCAGGCGGCACAGGAGCTGCAGCACCACCTGGACCACTCCACCCAGCGGCTGCATCAGCAGCTGTACCGGGACTTCACCCCCCAAGAACTCTGCGAACTGGACCGGCTGCAGCGCAAGCTGCTCTCCAGCCTGTCCGCACTCACCCATTCAGCAAAGGAGGAACCATCACCATGAAATCTGTACTTCGGCAGCTGGGGCACTTTCGGAAAGACGCTCTGGCCTGTGTGGGCCTGACCACTCTAGAGGTCATCACAGACATCCTGCTGCCTTTTATCACCGCCATCATTATTGACCAGGGTCTGGAACAGGGGGACCTGCCCACCGTCTACCGCTACGGCGCTCTGATGGTGGTCATGGCCTTTCTGGGGCTCATTTTCGGGGCCCTGGCGGGCAAATATGCCGCCGCTGCCTCCGCCGGCCTGTCCGCCAACCTGCGTCAGGCCATCTACCACAACATTCAGACCTTTTCCTTCTCCAACATCGACAAGTTCAGCGTCCCCGGCCTGGTCACCCGCATGACCACCGATATCACCAACGTACAAAATGCCTTTATGATGGTCATCCGGGTGGCGGTGCGGGCCCCTCTTACCTTTGTGTTCAGCTACATTATGTGCCTGATCATCAGCCCCAAGCTGAGCCTCACCTTCCTCATCGCCGTGTTCTTCCTGGTGGCAGTGCTGGGAGGCATCATGGTGGTCACCATGAAGATCTTTAACCAGGTGTTCCGCAAGTATGACGACCTGAACGCCAGCGTACAGGAGAATATCTCCGCCATCCGGGTCGTCAAAGCTTTTGTCCGGGAGGGGTATGAGAACGAAAAGTTCTCCCGCGCCTCCCAGAACCTCTACCGTATGTTTGTCAAGGCTGAGGGCCTGCTGGCCTTTAACAGTCCGGCCATGATGACAGCCGTATACTTCTGTATCATCATGGTCTCCTGGATGGGCTCTCAATTCATTGTGGCCGGAGAGATGACCTCGGGCAACCTCACCAGTCTTTTCAGCTATGTGATGAGCCTTCTTATGAGTCTGATGATGCTCTCCATGGTGGTGGTCATGATTTCCATGTCCATGGCCAGCATCCGGAGAATCGACGAGGTGCTCAAGGAGCGGCCCGATCTCCACAATCCTGCCCGTCCCGTTCACGAGGTGGCCGACGGCGCCATCGACTTTGACCATGTGAACTTCTCCTACAAGCACGGCAGCGGGAAAAACGCCCTCACTGACATTGACCTGCATATCCGCGCGGGAGAGACTATCGGCGTCATCGGCGGCACCGGGTCGGGCAAGAGCAGTCTGGTCAACCTCATTTGCCGGCTCTATGACGTGGACAGCGGCCAGGTCCGGGTAGGCGGCCGGGACGTGAAGGAGTACGACATGGAGGCGCTGCGCAACCAGGTCTCCGTGGTGCTTCAGAAAAACACTCTGTTTTCCGGCACCATTCTGGACAATCTCCGCTGGGGTGACCCCAATGCCACCCAGGAGGAGTGCCAGGCCGCCTGCCGGGCGGCCTGTGCCGACGAGTTTATCGACCGCTTCCCGGATGGTTACCAGACCCGCATTGAGCGGGGCGGCGCCAATGTGTCCGGCGGTCAGAAGCAGCGCCTTTGCATCGCCCGCGCTCTGCTGAAAAAGCCCAAGGTCCTGATTCTGGACGACTCCACCTCCGCGGTGGACACCGCCACCGACGCCAAAATCCGCGCCGCCCTGGCCAAGCACCTGCCCGGCACCACCAAAATCATCATCGCCCAGCGGATCTCCAGCGTGGAGGACGCCGACCGGATCCTGGTGCTGGACAACGGCCGGATCGATGGCTTTGATACCCATGAAAACCTGCTGAAAACCAACGCCATTTACCAGGAGATCTACGACTCCCAGGTAAAGGGCGGGGGCGACTTTGACCAGAGCGCGTGAAAGGAGGAACTACTATGAATCACACACAATCCCGCGCTGCCTCTCTCCATGTGCTCAACCGGGTCCTGGGCTATATGCTCCGGCTTTATGCCCTGCCCTTCCTGGCAGTCATTTTGTGCATTATCATCTCCGCCGGGGCCACCGTTATGGGGGCCACCTTCCCGCAGACGCTGGTAGATGATTACATCGTCCCCATGCTCAGCAGCGGCAGCACCGACTTCTCCAGTCTGGGAGCCGCCATTATCCGTCTGGCCTGCATTATGGCCCTGGGCGTGGCCGCCTCCTTTGCCTATAACCGTATGATGGTCACTATCAGCCAGGGGACCATGCGCCGGCTGCGCAACGACCTTTTCCAGCGGATGGAATCTCTGCCCATCCAGTATTTTGACACCCACGCCCATGGTGACATCATGTCTGTATACACCAACGACGTGGACACCCTCCGCCAGCTTTTGAGCCAGAGCATTCCCCAGGTCATCAATTCCGTGGTCACCATGGCCGCCACTCTGGGGACCATGCTCATTCTCAATCCCGTTCTCACCCTCATCTCCATCCTCACCGCCATTGTCATGCTTCTGGTCACCAAAAACTTCTCCGCCCTGTCAGGTAAGTACTACGTCCAGCAGCAAAAAAATCTGGGCATTGTGGACGGATTTATTGAGGAGATGCTGGACGGTCAAAAGGTAGTAAAGGTCTTCTGCCACGAGGAGCAGGCCATGAAGGACTTTGACAAGGTCAATGAGGACCTGCGGCAAAGCGCTGAGCTGGCCAACCGGTATGCCAACCTCCTCATGCCCATCAACGCCAACATCGGTTGGCTCAGCTATGTGCTGGTGGCCATCGTGGGCGCCATTCTGGGCATCAACGGCCTGGCCGGAGTGACTCTGGGCACTGTCATTACCTTTGTGGGCCTCAACAAGAGTTTTACACAGCCCATTACCCAGGTGAGCCAACAGGTAAACTTTGTGGTCACCGCCGCCGCCGGCGCCTCCCGTGTTTTTGAGCTCATGGACCAGCAGCCGGAAGAAGATCACGGCTATGTGGAACTGGTCAATGCGAAGGAAGATTCCCAGGGCCAGCTCAGCGAAGCCCCGGAGCGCACCAACGTGTGGGCCTGGAAACACCCCCACAAGGCCGATGGCACCATCACCTATACCCGCCTGGAAGGCGGCGTAGTCCTGGACGGGGTGGACTTTGGCTACACACCAGACAAGATGGTCCTCCATGATATCTCCTTGTGGGCCAAGCCCGGACAGAAGATCGCTTTTGTGGGAGCCACCGGCGCGGGCAAGACCACCATCACCAACCTCATCAACCGCTTTTATGACATTGCCGACGGTAAAATCCGCTATGATGGCATCAACATCAACAAGATCAAAAAGCCCGACCTGCGCCGCTCTCTGGGCATCGTCCTTCAGGACACCCACCTCTTTACCGGCACTGTGCTGGAAAACATTCGCTACGGCAACCTGGATGCCAGCGATGAGGAGTGCATGGCCGCGGCCAAACTGGCCAACGCCGACGGCTTTATCCGCCGCCTCCCCGACGGATATGACACCATGCTCACCGGAGACGGGGCCAACCTCTCCCAGGGCCAGCGGCAGCTTCTGGCCATCGCTCGGGCCGCTGTGGCGGACCCACCAGTGCTGATTCTGGACGAGGCCACCTCCTCCATTGATACTCGAACCGAGAAGCTGGTCCAGGACGGTATGGACGCCCTGATGTGCGGGCGCACCACCTTTGTTATTGCCCACCGGCTCTCCACCGTCCGCAACGCCGACTGCATTATGGTCATGGACCAGGGCCGGATCATTGAACGGGGCACCCACCAGGAACTGATGGGAAAGAAAGGTACCTACTACCGGCTCTACACCGGCAATTTTGCAGAGGACTGACCCCTCTGTTCCAAAACCTCCGCTCTCGCCGGCGGAGGTTTTTCTTGCTTTGGAGCGGCCCGATTTGGTACAATGGGACCAAGCTCAGAAAGGAGGTCCTTTCCGTGAAGCTTCCCTGGAGAACCATCCTCTATCGCCTGGCCTACGCCGTTTTGGCCGCCATTTTTCTGATCCCCGCTGTATGTTTTCTCATCATCCTCCTGCTGTTTTCCTTCAACCTGCCCCCCTACGGACAGCGGGCCATTCTGGTCCTGGGATGGGCCGCTGTGGCTGCCATCCTGCTGGCCATTCTCCTTCCTCGGCGCTGCCGCAAGCTCCTGGGAGTGCTCCTCCTGGCGACGGCAGTAGGCTGTGGGGGCTACTGCTGCTTTGGTCTGTGGCGGGACAGCATTCCAACCGTGGGGGAAGTTGGCCGCTACACCCTCCTGTCCAGCTACCAGCCCTTTACCGAGGGGTCTCTCACCGCCCGCCTGGAGGGCCCCGCCTCCCTCCGGCTGAGCCGGGAGGACTGTCCCCGTCTGGACGGGGCCACCGCCCTTTACCCGGTCTACGCTGCCTTTGTCCAGGCCGTCTACCCGGAAGGCGATTATCCCTTCTTACAAAGCCCCGGAGAGATCAGCCCCAAGGTTGCCTGCACCGGCACTGTGGAAGCCTACGAGCGGCTGATTGCGGGGGAGACCGACTTAATTTTTGTCGCCGCCCCCTCCCAGGAACAGTTGGACCTGGCCGCGAGCCAGGGGATGGAGCTGTACCTCACCCCGATCGGGCGGGAGGCCTTTGTCTTTTTTGTCAACAGCAAAAATCCTGTGGAGGAACTCACAGTGGATGAAATCCGGGGAATCTACTCGGGCTCTCTTACCAACTGGAGCCAGGTGGGCGGAAAAAACCAGTCCATCCGCCCCTTCCAGCGCATGGAGAACAGCGGCAGCCAGACCGCCCTGCTGCAGCTGATGGAGGGGCTTACTCTCATCGAGCCTGAGCAAGAGGACCGGGTGGCCGATATGGGGGGCATTATCAGCCAGGTAGCCGACTACCGCAACTACCAAAACGCCATCGGTTTCTCCTTCCGCTTCTACTCCACTCAAATGGTACAAAATGGGGACATCCGTCTGCTGGCTCTGGATGGAGTATTCCCCACCAGGGAGACCATTCGGGACGGGAGCTACCCCATCTCCGCCCCCTTCTACGCGGTCACCGCCGCACCCATAGGCCACTCCGCCCCCCAGGAGAGCAATCCGATACTGGCTGATTTCCTCGCCTGGATTCTATCCCCGGAGGGGCAGTCTCTGGTGGAGGCCACAGGCTATGTCTCCCTCTCATAATAAAAAAGAACCGGCAGGCAACCTGCCGGTTCTTTCCGTTTTTCCTATTTTTTTCGCTCAGCAAGCTTGTCCTTTAACTCCTGCCGCAGACGGAGCACCCGAGCGATGTGGTAGTTGACCACGGTGTGCTCCACCCGTCCCTCCTCCATTAAACAGCGATCGGACACTTGAGCACCCAGGGCCCGGAGGGCCTGCCGGTTTTCTTCGTTAAGGCAGCCCAAATGTTCCATATTCCGCAGGGTAATGAGTTCCGTCAGCAAATCCTGGGCAATGTCCTCGCAGCACTCCAACCGGCACAGCTCCCGCTTCTGGCGCTTGCGCCGCAGCAGCCGCTGCTCGGAAAACAGCGCCAATTGGCCCTCCAGGGCGTCAATTTTCTTTTCCAGCCCCTGGGTTTCCGGGAGATGACTGTCTCCGTCAAACATGTCCTCTAAAAATGCAATCAGGTCCCGGTCCAGTCCCTCCATGGTCTGCCGGATTTTTAGACTATTGTCATAGGGGAAAATGAGGGTATTCACCGCCATGCCGATGGCCAGGCCGATGGCTGTATCCCAGATCCGCCCCATAGAATAGGACAGCGCTTCTATCTCTGGATTGAGGCATGCATTCACCAGCACCAAACAGGGCAGCACCGGCACAAGCTTCAGGCGAAGGCTCTGATATCCTGCCAGAATGGCAATGATCCCTACACCTACGGCAACCATGGGTGGAATCTTTAGAGACAGCATGAACAGTGCCAGCAAAGCCCCCACCGTCACTCCGCAGATCTGGGTCAAGCAAGCCAGAAGAGACGCGGTAAACGTAGGCCCTACCGCGGAGATGGCACCAATGGTGGCAAACACCACTTTAGCCGGACTGGCTCCATAGTGCTCTACTACCATCAAGGCCAACACCACAGCAAGGGCCGTCTTGATGGTACGCATCCCCACAGGAAGCTTCATGGCGGCAAGCCGTTTGTTCATGTCTTTCACCTCATCTTTTCTCTGTACTGGTTTAGTATATATAAAAAAAGAAGGAACAGTCAAGCTGTTCCTTCTTTGTGTTGGCGTTACCTATCTTCCCGGTCCGTCTCCAGACAAGTATTTTCGGCAGAAATGAGCTTAACTTCCGTGTTCGGAATGGGAACGGGTGGACCCTCATTCTAATCAACACCAACTATTTTAATCACCGAAGCGACTAAAATCATATCAAATTGTAGAGAAAACTTGGTGACCCGTACGGGAATCGAACCCATGTTTGCGGCGTGAGAGGCCGCCGTCTTAACCGCTTGACCAACGGGCCGTGTGGTGCGCCTTCAGGGATTCGAACCCGGGACCC